>NZDS01000179.1 GCA_002690215.1 Rhodospirillaceae bacterium
AACTTCGGTCATAGGACGGCTCCCTCCTGGCGGTTAACAGCAACTGCACTTTGGCACATCGTGATGCCGGTGGCGGGAGCCGTCCACAGCATCAATAGCTGACGCCAAGTGCCCACCAGGCAGCCAGCCAAAGCACGACCAAGGAAACCTTGGTTATCGTCAATTCGAGCAAGCTGCGCAGGTGATTGGGCTGACGATATCGAGCCAGTGCCGTCAGCAAGTCACGGGGCGCGCCGAAATTTTCTGCTTCGATGGAATTCGTGTTGTCGAGAGGAGGACGGCGGCTGCTCTCGCCCGCCTGCGGCGGTCCCTTGCACGATCGTTGCGGGCCGTGGCGCCGAAGACGAGCGCAAATCGCCCCCAAAGGGAGCAGGAGGCGGTGCACTAAACGGCTATTCAACAAGAGCCAGGGCCTCGGCGTACCGGTAATTCATGTAGCACCAATCGAATGCACCACGTCTGCGGGACATATAGATCCCTTCCCGGAGAAATCAATTTCCCGCCGGGCGTAGATCTTCGGCCACAAAACCGAGACAGGCGGAGCGGCGCCCGCGTCCTGCCGAAACACGATACCAGCCTCGCTGTTCCCAGCCAGGGTGGCGTCGGCGGCTCTTCAGCGCCAGTTGCCGCGCGCGGTGACATGGGCGCATCATTGGCCAACGAAAATCATTATTGGAGAGCTGACTCCGTCATCGCATGCCCCCGACCAGCGACAGCGCCCAGCCCGGAACCGTGTCAGCCAGCAAAATCAGCGGCGGAAACAACAGCGCCAGCGAAAGCAATCCCAGCATGATCCTGAGCGGCCAATTGAGGGGGCCGCGCAGATGGGCGGCTGGTTTCAAGACCAAGCCATGGCGGAGATGACATACAATGGGCCTGAAGTCGAGGTGAAGCCGGGCAAATGTCCCCTGCGCCATTTGACGGGGCCCGGGAAGCGGAAAAAAGGATCCGAAGAATGTATTGTCGCAGCGCCTTCTTCATCGGCTCGGTTGCCCCCGATAACCTGGAAGCGTTTAGATCCCAGATCGAAGGAGCGGTGGCTGATGCAATAATGAAATTTCCGGGTGTCAGGCGCCTGCAGGTCAAATGGGCGCGGGAAATCGAGGACGGCGCACCGGCAATTTTTCTCACACTGGAACACAGCTACGCCAGCCAGGCGGATCTCGAACACGCGCTAGCCTCCGATGCCCGAACCGGCGCCTGGGAAGCCCTGGACGTCGTTAAGCCTTACTTCCGGGGAGAGATCGTCCACATCAACAACGAGGTGCGGGAGTTTGGTCCCTGAAATATTCTGCTTCGAGCAATCATTTCTTCAACCGTCCCCGGTTTCCCTAACCCCGATTTCCGATATGCCATGTGAGTCCGGCAAACGAGAGCTGAAACAGGGAGGCTGAAAGGCGCGACAAACAATGCCGGAAAGCGAGTTGGAAGACCTGATGAAGCGGTTCGGGCGGGCCTTTTTCAAGGCCGATCGTGAGGGCCTGTCCAAGTGCCTCAGCGATGACTTCGTTTGGCACCTGCACCATGGCGATCGGGGCACGGACGAGCCCCATGGCCGAACCCTACTGGGCCTCGACGCCTTCCTGGAAGAACTGGCCTGGCGGAAACAGAATTGGCGCGAGGTGCGGATCGAAAACGTCCGTGAATGCCCCGCCGGCGATGGTGTCCTGCAAACCTTCGAGATCTCCGGGATCAATGAGGCCGGCCAGGCCTTCCGCAACAAGGTGGTCGACCTCTACACCATCGTGAACGGCCGCATCGCCGTGAAGGATACGTACTGGAAGGTTTTTCGCTGAACCGAATTAACGCCTATCAACTATAGCTGCCGTGCCGTTCGATTGCGTCCGCCATGGCATGCAAATGTGCCGGATCCGTATCCCGCGGCACGATGCAGTCCGCACTTAGAATGTATCGGCCGCCATCTGCCCCTTTTTCGAGACAGTTTTGCGTCTCGATTTCCACGCCCCTGACCGTCCCGCTCAACAGCGTATCCACGGTGCGGACGTTGCCCATGTAAACGCATCTTTCGGCAAATTCGGACTTGAAGGATTGGATCTCCACCTTGTCGAAGTGAAGGACGTCGGCTTCGAGCTCGACCAGCAGGTCCAGGCGGTCGTGCCACTGGCCGCAGGGATGAAAGATGATGATCTCCGCGCCATGGGATTTGAGGGCCCGGTGCATGTCTCTGGTCGTGGCGTGGGCGTAGGTTTCGTAATGTTCGCGGGAGATGCAGCCGGTGCTGGCCGTCGGGTTCGAGGTGAAAATGATATCGGCGCCGGCATCAATCAGGGCCTTGCCGTAGGCCAGGCAGGGCTCATAGCAGGCTTCAATCAGGTCGCTAATGAATTCGGGGTCGCGGTAGAAGCCCCGATAGAGATCCTGGCTTCCCCTCAGCATGCAGGCGGTGCGAAACGGCACCGAGGGCCAGGCCATGACCGGGATGTCCGGCCCCACTTCACGCTTCAGCCGGGTGACGATGTCCAGCAGATAGGGCATGCGTCCCTGCGAGAGGGGGTCCAAACTCACGAACTTTTCCAGGTCCGCGGCCGTCGTCACGCTGGGCTCCGGAATCCACGGCGGATCGTCGTCGGGAAAGACGATTTTCGCCCCCAGCGCCTCATCGACCGCCGGCGTGACGAAGAGATCGCAAACCGCATCCAGGCGGAAATCCTGGAGCACTTTCAGCTGTGCCCGGACGTAGGTGTCGGGGTCGGAGTAGGCCTCCGAGAAACGAACGCCTGCATATTTCAAGGCGAACTCGCGCAGCAGCAACACCAGTGGCACCCGGTCCGGGAGTTCACCGCGACAAACGGCTTTGATGCGCTCAAAGGGAGTCATGCGGGATGCGTTCGATTGTGTGGGCCTGGCCGGCGAGGTTCCCATGTTAGACCAACTCCGCATAGCGATTTCCGGCACCGTCTATCACGTCACGCCGCGCGACCAGCATTGGCCGCGTCGTGGCGCAAAATTCCCGAACCTGTCGCCGGAATGGCGGTAGCCTGCCGGTCTCCCGACCAATCAGCTACCCTCGAGCGCCGGATCCTGATCCTGCTCCGGCGCTTCGGCCAGCGCCGACATGACGAAGTTTTTCAGCCATTCGGCACCCTCGGGGTTCAACAATGCGATGCGGGACTCGCCATCGTCGGTTTCGAAACGGAGCGCCCTGTCGCCGAAACCGACGCCTTTCACCACGGCGGCGGCTTCGATCTTGTCCAGCGCGTAACGCCGACGGTTGAGGCGCAGGCCGCCCGTCAACACGACCTCATGGCTGAGGGTTTGCGGGCTAACGGTCAAACGGCTGTGCAATCCAAAGAGCAGGATTTCGGCGGCCAAAACCACAAAGAGTGCAAGAACCAGCAATTGCCCTGGCGAAATCGCCAGAAGGAACCCCGAAATCACAAAAGTGAGGATGCCGACGAAGAAGCCGCCGAAGGCCATCGGCATGACACGAAACCTGCCCGTGGGACGGATCTTCACGACGATTTCGCTGCCGTCACGAGACCAGGTGATGCCGCCGGGCGCATCCGGGTCGAAGGCCGCCTCGATATTGCCTGAGCGGACGCGGTCGCCGAGCGAGAGGTCGATCTCGTCGGGGTTTCGCCGCTCCAGTCCCTCGGCGGTTTGGCGAAGTGCCGGCAAGTCCAAGGCCCGCGCCGCGTCTTCCCATAACTGGCGAACGCCTTCCGTTCGCTGGCTGTCCCAAAGCTCGACCGTCCGCGCGCTGTCCGTTTTGTGGCAAAGTTCGACGATCTGGTGAAGGGTGCGGTTTTTCGAACTGCCACGCATTTCCTCGCGCCAGGTCACGCCATCGTATGCCCCGATGTTATCTCGCCAAAGTTCGGCACCCTTGTGGCTCGCGATTACCTCTCTCGCGCTGATCGTCACTGTTTGGGCGCGCGGCATGGCGAATTTGCGCAGCAGAAGGAAACCGCAAACGGCCACGAAAACGAAAACCAGGACCGGCCCAAAAGCCGGCAAGGCACCGGCAAGGAAACTCGAAGCGACGGTGGCGAATATCAAAGAGAACGCGCCCGCGAACGGCGTGTTGAATTTGCCAATTTCGACAATCACCGGCAGCTTGGAAAAATCAGGTTTTCCGCTCCCGGTAAGGCGTGACAAGGCAGGCATCGGCGCTCCTCTCCCCCATTTGTCCGAGGCACGATATGGCGGCCTGGCGCCAGAATACCACAAGCAAAGCGGTGGCGAATCCCAAGCCGCCGTTCCCCCCGACCGAGCCAAGTCCGAGGAAAAAGCTTAATATTCACGGTTCAAGGCCCGACCCCACGCCTTTCGACTTCTACAAGGACAAGGAGCCAGGCTATGGACGAGACGCGAACGGATGCAGCCAGCGCTGATCTGACGGACGCCTTGAAGCAAAAAGCGCACGAGCTAGGTGCCGACGATGTGGCCGTGGCACCCGTGGCGCGCTGGGATGATCCCCCCGCCTTCGATAGCCAGGCCGTGCCGGTCTATCCCCATAGCGGGCATCACCCGACGGAGCTCATGCCGTCTGCCCAAAGCGTCGTCATGGTGGCGATCAGGCTGCTCGATGGCGTCTTGGATAACACCACCACGCCGATCAAGAACACAGGGGTGCAGGGGAACTTCGGCTATGTCTTCCCGAACCGCAGGCTGAACGAGATTACCTTCGGCCTGGCCCTCTGGCTCGAGCAATGCGGCCATCGCTCGGTACCGATGGGCTACAACATCGGCTCGCGCTACGACCACAGGGCCGACGCAGACGCGTCGATCATCGCACCGGCCTACAGCATGTTCAGCATGAAGCGGGCGGCGGTCCTGGCAGGCCTCGGCCGCAAGGCCAAAAACGGCTTGGTCAGCAACCAGCACTTTGGCACCCGGATCCGCCTGGGTGGCCTGTTGACCGCGGCGCCGTTGACGGGCAATGCGTTGCTGGAAGGCGACCCTTGCCCACCCAGCTGCCGCATCTGCATGGACGTCTGCCCGACCGAGGCGATAAGTCAAACGGGGCGCGTCAGTCATCTACGATGCTATGCCGACGCGGGCCGCCGGGGCATGGACTTCGAGACGCTGCGGGCCAGTTTCAAGCAACGCTATCCCTGCGACCGCGGCAACGAGGATTACACGATGAACGATTACCTGGCCATCGAAGGCAACGACAACAGGATCTGCAAGATCGCCTGTGTCGCCTTCTGCCCGTTGGGTGAGAGGCCCATGCCCGACGTAATGCGCCGTGTAGCCGATTTCGCCAGCGTCTGCCCGCCGGTTGAGCTGCAGGGCTTCCCCTCGGCCCACGACTTTGAAGTTACCGAGGCGGAAGAAGGAGCTTGAAATTCGCGATTTGAGACCTGACCTCAGATCTGTGATCCCAGCTCAGCTACCGCCAAAGTTGACTCAAGGCCCCTGTTTCGGGCTTACTTCCGCCATCGAAACGTTGGGACCACCTCCAATGACAACTCCCAAGATAATTTGCGCGCTCCGCTTCGACGGCACCCGTGTGTCTTTGCGCCGTCAACGCGCGACGCTCTTTGGGAGCGGCCAGGAGGTTGCGGTGGCCTAGACGTAGCGCCATCGGCACCAGATCCGAAGCCCCTCCCCGAAGCCCGGCGGAGGGGCTTTTGCTTTGGAGATGGACCGATGGCCCACCACAAGCGTAAAGGACCGAAATCGAAGGGACGTGAGCAAGGTTGGAGAGAGCATCGTCAGCAGGCTCGAAGACGATAACGGCCACGCCGAAGGAGAAACGCCCGAGTGTCAGGCCAATCTACCGCAGGTGTTTGATATGGAGTTGTTTTTGTCGTGCTGCTATTGACCTGCAAACAAGCAAAGTGTTGAATGCGATCAATTGAGTTTGGCTAGCTTTCCCCGGACGGCCACCGGCCGTGAGACCATTGTTAGCCCGCTTTTGGAGCCTCAATGACCACATCCTCACCGGCTGAAGCCTCGACGGAGCTGCTCAACAGCCTTTTCGCCATCGAATTTCCTGGCCCCAGCGAGAAATTGAACGGTCTTCTTTGGAAGGCGCGTGGCTTGGCGCGTAAGTTGCCCGGTGATTTTGACGTTCGACTTGCGCTAGCAACAGCGAAGGCGCTGACGGGCGACAGGATCGGCGCACAGGAAGATGCCGAGGCAGCCTTTGGCCTGCGTCACTTCGGCGACATCCCATCCTATGTCGTTTTGGCTCATGTGTTGGCGGGTCTTGATGATGACCGCGCCGGAACCCTTCTCAAAGAGCTGGCAAGCGAAAAGGGTAGCCTCCACGATGAAGCTGTTGTTGGCAATTCGGTGCGCTATGCCTTCCTGTTCGGCGATACTGACTTTCTGCATAGGATTGCCGAAGAAGGCCTGGACCGCGAGTTCAACGCGCGGGAGTGCCTTGATGTACTGGAATTGGCGGGCCTCAAGGATCTGTTCGCGGGCCACCAAAAGATCGTCCGCGATATAGTCGGCGGCTATCAGGTCTGGGTGAATGTCAGAACCGAGTACGATGGCGAAACCGAACCCATCCTCGTAACCAACCGCTACGTCGTTGCCGACAAAGCACTGTGTCGACGCTTGGAACGCCGCGTCTTCGACGCCCTCGCCGAATATTATCTGGCGGCAGAACGAGATCCAGGTTGCTACATTCCCTATCTGCAGGATATTCTAATATCGGTAGAACAGGGAAATGTAGTGGCCGCTGCATGATATCGCACGAAGATCTTCTCCGAGAGGCCCAAACGCTCCTAAAGTTGCCGAACCGGGACGAGGTTCGGATGCGGACCATTGTCGGCCGGGCCTTTTATGCTGGTTACCATTTCCTGCGGGGGCACCCCTGTACGGCGGATTTTGAGTTTGCCCGTGACGCCGGGATGGGGTCGCACAAGCAGTTCCTGGAGTGGCTCGGCGGCCGTGCAAATCTAGAAATCGTATTCGCTGGGAGACTTCTGGGAAAACTGAGATCTTTTCGCGTGGAAGCCGACTACATTATTGGTTCCAACCTTCGCCCAGGCATCGACGAAGATGCCGTCGAAACGGCGGAGCAAATCGTCGAAGAAGTCCTGGCAGAATACGACGCGGAATAGGGCGCGACATGGCGGCGCTCTACAACGTCCGGGTATCGGTTCGCCACGACCCTATCACCGCCGCCAGTCCCAGGGCATGGCGAAGGTCCCCGACCAGAGGCCCAAGCCGGCCGCCCGTGCCGCCGCTTCGTCGCCGACGTAATCGCGGGAATAGCGGCGATAAGCCATGGCCCAGCCCAGGCGCACCAGCCAGCGCCCGAGATCACGCAGGCCCACACGGCGGATCGAGATGAGCCGCCCATAACGCCCGCGCCCCCGGATTTCGCAAGCCACGGCCCGCCCGCCGATTAGACCCACCAGCGCCGCCGCCGCGCGGCGCCCACAGGGCCAATCGCGCCTGGGGCGCCCGCTGGCATCGCTGCAAGTCTGGCGCAGCTCCGGCGCATCGATGCCGTGCAAGCGGTGGCGCTGGACGGCGATCTCCAGCGTGTCGCCGTCGATCACCCGGGCGATGCCGGCGACTTCGCCGGCACCGGCACCACAAAACGGCACGAGCGCCACGATTGCCAGCAGCGCCAGCAACAAAACCCGCACCACCGCGCTCCCCGGTGTGGTCGCCCCAATCGCCGCAGCCTGTATCCGCCTTAGTTCCCTCTAGCGGGGCAAGCTGCGGCCGCTCAGAAGAATATCCTATTTTGGGATAATCCGAAAGTGGGATTACTGAAGTGGCCGGCGATGGCAAGGACTGGCGACCCAAATGCCGAAAGGCCTCCACACGGAACCGTATCGGCGCCTTAGGGCGCAGCTTGTGGCCGAAAGGAAGCAAGCCGGTCTCACGCAAGCGGCGGTGGCGACGCGGCTATCGAAGCCGCAGTCATACGTGGCCAAGTATGAACGCGGCGAAAGGCGGCTTGATGTCGTTGAGCTGGTTGAGCTCTCCGCGGCGATCGGCTTTGATCCAATGCGGTTTGTCAGGGAGTTCATGGCGGCTGGCGGAAGCGCGGATGGCGCCAGCTCGGACTAGCGGTCTGTCGGATCTGACGGATAACCAAAACACTGCTTCGAGATGAAAGGGCCGGAGGGCAGGGGCGAGGGTCAGGTCTCGAACTGTGAACGCTTCGGCGATATTGCGTCATGAGAAATAACGCTGCGAGGTTATCCCTCCGACCCGCCAAATTCACATTTCAAGACCTGACCCCGGCTCCGAGACCTGACCCCGGCTCAGTGACCCCGCGTTGATTGTTTCTCACATTTATTTAGGCGGATTCAATAAGCCGGACCGGCGGACTTTGAGATCCATGTTGAAAGCATTTACTACAGCCTCTATCGAGAGCTTGACGATGCCCTTGGCCTGACCGAGGTTGCCGGGGATATTTTCCAGGACAGCCGTACCGGCAAGAACGGATGGCACGGCATGACGGGG
>NZDS01000180.1 GCA_002690215.1 Rhodospirillaceae bacterium
TAGCGATGACGGCGTCGGCATGGCTACCGATCAGGTCGAGAACCTCTTCCGCCTGGACCGGCTGCAATCGACCCGGGGCACGAACGGCGAGGCGGGAACCGGCCTCGGGCTGCTGCTGTGCAAAGATTTCGTCGAGCGCCATGGCGGCACCATTGCGGTCGACAGCGCCCCCGGCCAGGGCTCGACCTTCCGCATCCGCCTGCCGGCGGCGGGGCAGGAGATTGCTCCATCCTGACGCGCCGTGCCTTTCTCAAGTTCCTGACCATCGGTGCCCTGCTGGGAACGCTGGTGGCCCGGGCGCGGGGACTGCTGGCGGCGCCGGCCGGCGGGGCCCTGGTTGTGGTCTATTCGCGCAGCGGCAACACCGCCGCCATGGCGGCCGAAATAGCTGGTCGCCTGGGTGCCGCCACGCTGGCCATCAAGGCGCCGGCTTATGGTGACGACTTCTTCGGCTGGACACGGGCTAGCTACGATGCCTGGAACAAGCTGACCTCGGAGATCGAGGTGCCGGACCACGATCTGGCGCCCTACGATTGGCTCTTTCTGGGCTCGCCCATCTGGTGGTACCGGCCCTCACCGCCGTTGTGGAGCTTCCTCGAAGCGAGCGACCTCGGGGGCAAGAAGGTGGTGCTGTTCAACACTTTCAACAGCCGCTTCAAGGACGCCGAAATCGCCGAGTTCCGCAGCCTGGTCGAGCAAAAAGGCGGACAGCTTGTCGACCACGTCTACGTCCGCCGCGGCCGCGCTTACGACCAATTGAGCCGCCAGGAGATGTTGGACGAGATCCGCGCTCGGCTGGACGAACGGGTGGGTGCGTGGCCGGTTTTCAAGAACAAATAACCAACCCCCCACCCCATCCCTCCCCCCCAAGGGGGGAGGGTGCGAAATGTGATGGCTGGTGAAACTTCCCTCCCCCAATTGTGGGGGAGGGGGAGGGTGGGGGCTGGTTTTAGTCCACGCGAATATCCAGCCAGCGTTCGGGCGTCGCCGTGGCTTTGTCTCCGGGGCGCAGCAGGACCGTGGTGGTTTCGGATTCGACCATGGCCGGGCCGGCGATAACTTGGCCAGCCGCCAGCTCGCGGAAGTCGTAGACCGGCACCTGGCGCCAGTGGTCCAGATGGATGCGGCGATGCCCCCGCGGCTCGGCCGGCGTGCCGGCAGCGGCGCGGGGCTCGCGGGGCAGCGCCGGCAGGGTGCCGACGGTGGCCACGCGGGCGTTAACCAGCACCAGATCCTGATCCTCGAGGCTGTAGGTGTAGAGCGCCTCGTGGCGTTCTTCGAAGGCGCTCTTGATACGCTCGATGACGTCCTCGGCGGCGAAGTCTATGGCATCGAGCGGCACGTCGATCTCGAAGATCTGTTCGCCATAGCGCATGTCGGCGGCGCGCCGGGTCTCTATCGGGCCTTTGATCCAGGCTTCCACGCGGTGGCGTCCGGCCGCCGCCATGTCGTCGAAAAGCGTGCGCACGGCGGCGGCGTCCAACGCCGAGGTGTCGCCGATGTGGGTGCGGATACTCTCCAGCCTGAGTTCCGTCGCCAGCATGCCCCAGGCCGACAGCACCGAGGCCACTCTGGGCACCACAACGCGGCCCAGGCTGAGCTGGCGGGCAAGTTCGGTGGCATGCAGGCCGGCGGCGCCGCCGAAGGCAAGCAAGGCAAAACGGCGAGGGTCGACGCCGCGGCGCACCGTGGCCAGACGCACGCCCTCGGCCATCTGAGTGTTGACCACCCGGTGCACGCCTTCGGCGGCGGCCACGCCGTCGACGCCAAGCTCGCGGCCCAGCTCGTCCAGTGCTGCCTGGGCCGCCACCAGGTCGAGCCGGCGCCGGCCGCCGAGAAAATTGTTTGGGTCCAGGTATCCCAGCACCAGGTTGGCGTCGGTCACCGTGGGTTTGCTGCCGCCCTGGCCGTAGCACACCGGTCCCGGCACGGCGCCGGCGCTTTGCGGTCCCACCTGCAGGATGCCGCCGCGGTCGACGCCGGCGATCGAGCCGCCGCCGGCGCCCAGGGTGACGATATCCAGGCTGGGCAGTGCAATGCGCTGGTTGACCACCTCGCGATCGTTGGCCAGCGTCGGCCGGCCCTCGACGATCAGCGAGATGTCGGTGGATGTGCCGCCCATGTCGAAGGGAATGAGGTCGCCGATCCCGCTCAGGTTGGCGGCGTGGCGGGCCCCGGCGACGCCGCCGGCCGGGCCCGAAAGTACGGTGCCGACGGCCAGGCGGATGGCCTCGGCCACCGGTGCGATGCCGCCGTGGGAAAGGATGACCAGCAGCGGCCCCGTGTAGCCGGCCTCTTCCAGGCGCCGCTCCAACCGCCTCAAGTAACCTTCCAGCGTCGGCGCCACGTAGGCGTTCACGACGGTGGTCGAGACACGTTCGTATTCCTTGATCTGCGGCAGTATTTCGCAGGACAGGCAAACGGGAACGTCGGGCAGGGCTTCCGCCAGGCGTTGGCGCGTCAGTTGTTCGTGGCGGTCGTCGCGATAGGCATGCAGGTAGCAAACGGCGACCGAGGTCACCTTGTGCCGCTTGAGCACGGCGATGGCCTGGTCCAGCGAGGCCATGTCGAGCGCCACCTCGACGCTGCCGTCGGCGCGCAGGCGTTCACGCACGCCGAGCCTGAGTTGGCGCGGCACCAACGGCGCCTGGCGCGCCAGGCGCAAATTGTAGCGCTCGGGTTTGAGGCCCTCGCGCATCTCCAGCACGTCGCGGTGGCCGGCGGTGGTTAGCAGTCCGACCTTGGCGCCCTTGCGCTCCAGCAGCGCATTTGTCGAAACCGTGGTGCCGTGGACGATGCGTTCGGCAAGACCCAGCAACGCACCGAGCTCCAGACCCAGCGCCTTCGCCAGCTCGTCCAGGCCATCCATCACCCCCAGCGACGGATCGTCCGGCGTCGAGGCAGCCTTGGCCAGCGTCACTTGGCCCTTGTCGTCGACCGCCACCAGGTCGGTGAAGGTGCCACCGACGTCGATTCCCAGACGATACATTCCTAATCCATCCGGTTCCGGCGGCGCACAAATCCATTACGCCGGTCGTCAGCCCGGGCATTGGGTTCGCGATCGGTGGGCGCCCCCCAGCCGCCGCCGCCGGCCGAGTGGACTTCGAAGACAGTGCCGGGCGGCACCTCGATACCTTCCTGCTTGGTGCTGAGCACCTGACGCCTGTGTCCCGGCCGGTGCATCAGATAGCGGTGCGGTGCCCCGTCCTGGCCGCCCTGGAGGCCGGGTGCGCCGTGGCGGGTGCCCTCGCCGGCGGTGTTGGCTATTGCCGGTGTGTCGGTCTCCAGGCGCAGTTCCATGTCGACCCCGGCGCCGCCGACGTAACGGCCGTCGCCGCCCGAATCGGGGCGGAACTCGTGGCGCTGGAACGATAGCGGAAAGCGCGCCTCGGCCACTTCCACCGAGCCGAACTTGAGGCCGCCCGTCGAATGCCACTCGCCCGCGCCGTGCCAGCCGTCGCCGCCGGGCGAGGCGCCGGCGCCGGGCCGGGCGTGGAACATGTGCCAGATGAAGGGTTTGCCGTTGCGCGGGTCCTGGCCTTTGAGGGCGATACGGAAGCGCCGGCCCCAGCCGGCCATGGCGCGGTCCGGGCAGGCCGGCGCCAGGGCCCTGACGATGGCCTCGATGATCTCCTGGGAGCAGTGACTGGTCGACAGCGTCACCGGCGCGCCGGGATGGGCCCAGACCACCGTACCCGGCTTGGCCAGCACCGTCACCGGGCGCAGGGAGCCTTCGTTCTTGGGCGTTTCGGGGTCGTAGAGGAAGGCCAGTGCCATGGCCACGGCGGATTGCATGTTGGCGTGCGAGGAGTTGACGAAGCTGGTCACCTGAGGCGCGGAATCCCGGAGATCGATCTCGAGCTCGCTGCCGCGCACCGTGGCCCGGGCCCGGATGGCGATGTCGCGGTTGCCGCGGCCATCGTCGTCGAGCAGTGCTTCGCCGTGAAAAACACCGTCCTTCCAGGTCGCTATGACTGCCCGGGCCTGGCGTTCGGAGCCGTCGAGGATCTCCTCGACAGCGGCCTCGACGACGGCCGGGCCGAACTCCTCCATCAGGTGCTGCAGGCGGCGCTCGCCCAAGTGCACCGAGCCGATCTGAGCCGCCAAATCGCCCTGGAAGTCGCGCTCGTGGCGCACGTTGGCCGACAGCATCTGTGCGAGATCGCGGCGCAACTCGCCCTGTTCGTAGAGTTTCAGCGGCGGCAGTCTCAGGCCCTCTTGCCAAATCTCGGTGGCCGAGGCGTTGTAGGCGCCGTGGGTGGCGCCGCCGATGTCCGAATGGTGGGCCCGGTTGACGGTCCAGAACAAGAGCCGCTGGCCGGCAAAGACGGGAACGAAGGCGGTGATGTCGGGCAAGTGGCTGCCGCCGAAGTAAGGATCGTTGAGCAGGAATACGTCGCCCTTTCGCACCTCGCCGGCAAAGAACTCGCAGACCGCGCGTACGGCCCAGGGCAGGGCGCCGACGTGTACCGGAATGTGCTCGGCCTGGGCCACCAGGCGGCCCTCGTCGCCGCAGATGGCGGTAGAGAAATCGCGGCTCGAATTGAGGATCTGCGAATAGGACGTGCGCAACATGGCCTCGCCCATCTCCTCCACCACCGCCACCAGACGGTGCTGGATGACGGAGACGGTGATCGGATCGACTTTGCTCATTTGTTCAGGCTGCCATCGTGCATCCAGCGGGCGTGCTGGGGCGCGCGCTTGGTTCGCGACCATTCCTCCAGCATCTCCCATTTGACCGCGGCGAGGCGTTCTGAGACCTCGGGCCAGGCAACTGCGTAGGTCAATTCGAGGCGGTGGCCGTTGGGATCGAAGAAATAGATGGAATGAAAGAGCGTGTGGTCGATGGGGCCCACCACCTCAATTCCGTCGCCCTCCAACCGTGCCTTGGCC
This sequence comes from Rhodospirillaceae bacterium, assembly GCA_002690215.1. Lineage (GTDB taxonomy): Bacteria > Pseudomonadota > Alphaproteobacteria > UBA2966 > UBA2966. Next base: position 4,894 of record NZDS01000180.1, read on the forward strand.
GCCAACAGTTCGGTCTCGTCCGCCACCTCGAACGCCAGGTGCTGGACCCAATCGGGAGTGTTGCGGTCGCGGTCCATCTCGGGCTGGTCGGGCAGCTCGAAAAAGGCCAGAACGTTGCCCCGGCCGGCATCGAGAAAGACATGCATGTAGGGGTATGGCTCCTTGGTCGAGGGTACTTGGTCTTCGGCGAAGGCCAGGATGTAGTCCATCTCGAGGTACTTGCCGTACCAATCGACTGTCTCCTTCGCATCCTTGCAGCGATAGGCGACGTGGTGAACTCCCTGCAGCTTCATTTGGCCCTCCTTGCTCGGTCGGTCCAGTGGTCCCGGTGCATGTTGGACTCGGGATTGCGGACTAGCCGCGAGAGATTGCACGCCGAGGACGAATTTGGGAAGGAAGAACCGCGGTTGCGGGCTCCTATTCAGGGCTTGAGCGCCGCCACCAGCCAGCTTTGCAAGGGGCGCAGTTGACGAAAGCGCTCGGCGCAAAAGCTGATGGCGTCGGGGCCGAACATGGCCTCGGGCAGGGCTTCTTCGCGGCCGGCAACCAGTCCGTTGTGCAGCAAGAGGTCGGCGTTGGCGTGGTCGCTATCGAAGCCTTTGGGGAGGCGCTTGTAGTGCTGGCCATGGAGTTCAAAGCCGGCTGCAACCAGATCGTCGACGGCGCGCCGGAGTTTGCCGCCGCTTTTCGCCGCCGTGGCCGCATCACGGTAGGCGGATAGCTGGGTTGGCTCGAATTTGTAGTGGCCGGCCGCCAGGCCGAGCTCGGACGAGCCCAGTCGCAAATGGAAGGCGGTGGATGTCTTGGGCTTGCCGGCGCCTTCCCAGAAAATGAAGTTCAGTGCCGTGCGGTAGGGCGTCTTGTCGGGCGAGAAGCGAATGTCGCGGTTGATCCGCTTGATCGAGCCATTGACCACGGGTTCGACCCGGATGCCCGGTGCGATTTTGTTCATCACCGGCGCCAGGGCCGATACGAAGTCCTTGCTGGCCTCGAGACAAATCCGGCGATAGGTCTCGTGGTGGTTGTCGAACCAGGCCTTGTTGTTGTTGGCCGCAAGTTCGCTCAGGAAATCGCGAAGCTCGGTCGAAAATCCGGAAAAACCGGTGCTGGTCGCCATGCTGGTGTCCCCTCCGTCGCTGCTATCACCAAGATAGGTCGTCGGCGGCATACAGGCGAGGATGTCTGACGAAACGTGGACCGAAAAAGATCGAGCTCAGCACTGAACTGGGAATTTTTTTTGCGCAAAAACAACGTCCTGTTCGGCGAATTCCTTCTACGTCATGCTGGCCAGGCGCTGGGCGATTTCGCGCATCACCGCGTGGGCGGCGTGGTTGTTGGCCTTGAGCAGCTCGAGGAAGACGTCTTTGCTCATGCGCAGCACGGTCAATTCGGTCACCGCCTCGATGCTGGCGGTGCGGGGAATGTCGTTGAGCAACGCCAACTCGCCCAGGATCTCGTTTTCGCCGCAGGTGCGGATGAAGCGCTCCTCTCCATCGCGTTCGAGCAGGATCTTGGCCTCGCCGCTGGTGATGACAAAGGCGCAGTCGCCGGTATCGCCCTGCTGGATGATGCGCTCGCCAACGCCATAGGTCAGGGTATCGCTGGTAAAGGCCAGCAGTTTGAGTTGCGAATGCTCAAGCCCGGCCAGCATCGGCACCCGCATCAGGCGTGCCGCCATGGCGGCCAGGCTGTCAGCCTCGATCTCCGCTTCAGCCTCGCCGGGAGCCGCTTCCGCCCGCTCGGTGGGCTCAGCCTCGATATCCTCCACACGTCCCGCTCTGACGTTGATGACCCGGTCGAAGGTCATGTCGGGAGGAAGCTCGCTATCGATCCAGAGGATCGTGCCCTCGGGAAACAGGCCGTCCAGGTTGGCCAGCAGCCGGGCCCGCGAGGCACCGTCGAGGGCGGTCAGAGCCTCATCGATTATCAATAATCTGGGTTGCTTGAGCACGGCCCGGGCCAGGGCGATCTTCTGCCGCACCGTCGGCGACAAGCGCCCCCCGCCGATGCCGCTGGGAATCTCCAGGGCCGCTTGCACCACAGCCTGGCGCAGCCCCAGATCGTCCATGATGGTGTCGACTACGGCGCCGACCTCCTCGGGGGCATCGGGGCGGCCGTGGGCGACGGAGCCGAACAGGATGTTGCCCTCGATGGTCAGGCCGCTCGAGTAAGCGGCACGATCGAAAAACGTTATCCGGCCGCCACCGTCCTCGCTGTCGCTCTCCTCATCGATGACCTGGCGCAGCCGGCGGCGCAGGCGCAGCACCGCTTCCTCGAAAGCGTCGTCGACCAGGCCTAGCTGATGGCGTTGCGGCACCAGCTTCAAGGCCAGGCTGCGCAGCACTTCCCGGTCCGCCTCGCTGGCCTCCTTGGTTTCGCTGCTGCCCAGGCGGCGGACCACGATCTGCAGGTCGTCGAGGGCATCCTCGTCGAGGAAGCTGTAGCGTTCAAAGAGCGGATCCCCGGAGTGCAGGTTGGCAAACAACTCAACCATGGTCTCGGCCACACTGCGCCCGGTCTCCTCGAAGCGGTCGAGCAGAAGCTCATCCTCGAGCAGCCCGGTGATGACCGGATTGGCAGCCATCTCGTCGACCTCCCAAGCCGGATCCCGGGACACCCCGAAGAGGATGTTCTCGGCCACCGAAACGTAGGGATTGAAAGATTCGGGATCGTACTGGCGCACCAGGTCCGTCATGCCCCTGCGCGCCAGATCGTCCTGAATGCGCAGGCGCGCCCAAAGGATGCCCTGGGTCAGGTCCGAATTCCCGTTGGGATCGATGGTCTGCCTGAGGCCCATGCGAAAAAGATCGTCCTCGAGTTCGACCGCCGTTACGACCTTGGCCAGCCGGTCCAAAAAGTCGTCCGGACCAGTGGCGCCGGCGCCACCATAGTCGATCCAGTCGAGGGCGAAGTTGGCCGGGCTGTTGCCCGAAGCCAGGGCCTCCTCGTGTTGCGACTGACGCTCCGACGACATCTCGCTTTCGTCCTCGGCAACGTGTTGCAGGCCGAAAACCAGATTTTCGAAAATCGTGCCATTGAAGAGATAGGATTCGCCTGAAGTGTAGGCGATGCGTGCGCCCACCGCCGCCTCGGGCAGGGCGGCCAGGTCCTCGCCGCTCATGGTGATCTTGCCCGAAGTGGGGGACATCAGGCGTGCCAGAAGGCGGGCGATCTGCTCCTTGCCGCTGCCGCCGGCGCCGATCAGCGCCACCCGGCTGCCCGGCTCCAGCATCAGCGAGGCGTTGTCGACCATCTTGATGCCGTTGTCGTCGATCAGGCTGACGCCGTTCATGCTGACCGGCCCGGCCAGCGCCGGCAGTTCGGCCGGGCGGGTGTACATGATCTCGGGATCGGTCATGCCGGCCGGCTGGAACTGGCTGACCAGATCCTCGTACTTGATCGTGGCATCGGCCATTCGCTGGTAGTAGCCCAGCAACTCCTTCCAGGGCGCCGAAAGGTCCTTGTAGGCGGCCAGCGCCGCCACCAGGGCGCCGAAGGTCAGGCTTTCGACGATGACCAAGTAGCCGCCGATGGAAAAGAAGAAAAACGGCGTCAACTGATTGAGGAAGTTGTTGAGGAACTTGATGAAGAACTTCCGCTTGTAGATATCGAAGCGGATGTCATAGATCTTACCCAGACGCTGCGAGAAATCCGCCA
>NZDS01000181.1 GCA_002690215.1 Rhodospirillaceae bacterium
ATCGCACTGCTGGGCACCAGCATCCCCATGGCGGTGAGCGACGGCCTGTTGGCGGCGGCCCTGGCCAACGTCCCGGCGGCCTTCGACATGATCACCATCTGGGCCCACGGCGAAGCGGCCCAGATCGGCCGCCACAAAGTGCCCGGCTTGTGGATGACCGGCAATGGCCTGAGGCTGCTGGAACGCTCGCAGCCGGGCGTGTTGCACACCGACCTCAAGGCCTGCAACGACTACCAGGACGGCTTGGCGGCGGCGGCCAAGGTAACTTGCCCGGCCATGTTGCTGCTGGGCGACAGCGACCGCATGACACCAGCCAAGGCGGCCCGGCCGCTGGCGGACGCCATCACAGGCGTTGAGACCGTGGTGCTGCCGCGCTGTGGCCACATGATGTCGGTCGAACAGCCCGACGCCGTACTCGATCACCTGCGGGAGATCGTTTAGCGGCATTGCCAACTAAGTCGGGCGAGGGAGGGAAATTCGATGTCGTTCCTGGAATCCGTATCCTATGTCGATCTGATCGGCTATTTCGGCGGTGGCATCACGCTCTGGGGCATCTATCAGAAAACCATGATCCCGTTGCGCGTCGGCGCGGTATTCGGAAATCTGGGCTTCATTGGCTTCGGCCTGCTGGCGGGCAGCTACCCGACGCTGGTGCTGCACGCCGTGCTGTTACCGCTGAATGGCTACCGGCTCTACCAGATGATGCGTCTGGTTCGGGACATCCGCGACTCCGCCGGCCAGGACAACTCGCTCGAGCCGCTGCTGCCCTTCATGCAGCGTGTCCGCGAGGAGGCCGGCACCGTGCTGTTCCGCAAAGATGATGCGCCGGACCGCATGATCGTCATTCACTCCGGCTCCATCGTGCTCGAGGAGATCGACGTGCACTGCGGGCCGGGCGACGTGCTGGGCGAGATCGCCGCCTTCACGCCCGACAACCGCCGCACCTGTACCGCCGTCTGTGAAACCGAGTGCGAGTTGTTCACGCTGTCGAACGACGCCATGGTCCAGCTTTTCTACCAGAACCCACGTTTCGGCATGTTTCTCGTCCGGGTCGTCGTACAGCGCCTGCTGAAGAATTGGCGCGACGCCGACGCCCGCGCCCAGGCGTTGTTGACATAGGGCGGATCTCAGGTGCTGAGACCCGCCCTAGGTTTTTGTCGCTCACGGCAACGGACCTGCGGTCCGCAGCCTCCGCGGGGGCGCCGCAGGGGCGGCGGGTCGCGTTGCTCCCGTTGCACCAAGACCAAGCAGAAAACAACACACTTTGTATCGGCGCCAAGCCGCCCCCCAGGGAGGGGGGTGGAGGCCAAGGGCTGCGCCCGCCCGGTGAGGGTCTACAAAATGCCTGCCTGAGGCAGCTAGGCCGCCTTTTTGGTGATGGCCTGGTGGCCGATGGCGATGCGCCGGGGCTTTTTCTCCTCGGGCACTTCGCGTTCGAGCTCGACGTGCAAGAGCCCGTTATCGAGCCGGGCCTCGACCACGCTGATGTAGTCGGCCAGCTCGAAGCGGCGCTCGAAGGCACGGCCGGCAATGCCGCGGTGGAGGAAGCTGCTGGCATCGTCCTTTTCTGCCGCTTTTGGGGCCTGGCCGGTGATGACCAGCCGGTTCTCGTGCTGGGTGACGTCGACATCGGCCTCGCCGAAGCCGGCTACCGCCATGGTGATGCGGTAGCGGTCTGGGCCATCGCCCTCACCGTTTGGCGTGAGCTTTTCGATGTTGTAGGGCGGATACGAGGGCGCCTGGGCGTCCTGCCTGCCGAGCGTATCGAACAGGCGGTCGAAGCGGTCGAAACCGACGGAAGCACGTAGCAATGGGGGGAGATCATAGGTCCGCATGGTCCTATCCTCCTAAAGAAGCGATGGGACGTCATGCCCGCCACCATGGCCGGGCAAACGGTCGTCCGAGCCCTCATAGGCACCCGGCGACGAATATTATTTGGGAGCGGAGTGGGGCCACTTCAAGTGGCCCGATGGGTCGCCCTATTTAAGGAAACCCTCGAAGCGGCGGTTGAACTTGGCCACCTGGCCGCCGGTGTCGACCAGCTTGCCGGCGCCGCCGGTCCAGGCCGGGTGCGACTTGGGGTCGATGTCGAGTTTGAGCGTGTCGCCTTCCGAGCCCCAGGTCGACCGGGTCTCGAACTCGCTGCCGTCGGTAAGCACCACCTTGATGGTGTGGTACTCGGGGTGGATGTCTTTCTTCATGGTCTCGCTCCGCACTGGGCGGGGCGGTATATAGCGCGGCTAGCGCTCCGGGGCAAGCAGACTTTGGGCAGCTGTGGTGGCAATCGGCCACTCTTGTTGGCCCGCGGCCGGCGTGCTATTCGGAGGCTCGACCACTGAGCGCGGAAAAACCCTCGATGCCAAGCGACGAAAGCGAGTTCGAAAGCGCCGCGGCCGCCACCTTGGAGAGCCTGGCGGAACGCCTCGACGAGGCCCCCGAAGAGATCGAGGCCGACCTCGAAGGGGGCGTGCTGAGCATCGAGGTCGAGGGCCTCGGCACCTTCATCGTCAATCGCCACGCGCCACTGCGTCAGCTCTGGCTATCGTCGCCGGTGTCGGGCGCCAGCCATTACGCCCGCGACGCCGACGGCGGGTGGCAAGGCACCCGCGGCGAGGGCCGCCTCGAGGATCGCCTGTCTGCCGATCTGGCGCCGGCTGGCTTCATCGGCGGACTTTCCTGAGGTCGGCATGAGCCAGCGCGAACAGGGTCAGATCCCCGACGGCGACGAGCGTCCGCGCAGCAATGTCGCTGCGCTCAAGGGTATGGTTCGCTTCGTCCGGCCCTATGGCTGGCGCGTGGCGGCGGCGCTGATCGCCCTTATTTTCGCCGCCGGCGCCGTGCTGGCCATCGGCCAAGCGCTCAGGCGCGTCGTTGATCTTGGCTTCAACGCCGACGACCCGATGCTCGATTTCTATTTCCTGGCGCTGTTCGGCATCGTGGCCCTGCTCGCGGCGGCCACCTTCGGGCGCTTCTATTTCGTCTCCTGGATCGGCGAGCGGGTGGCGGCCGATGTGCGGAGCGAGGTCTACCAGCACGTCATCGGCCTCAGCCCCGAATTTTTCGAGGTGACCAAGACCGGCGAGATCCTGTCGCGCCTGACCACCGACATCACGCTGATCGAGACGGTCATCGGCTCCAGCGTCTCAATGGCCTTGCGCAACGTGCTGATCTTCATCGGCGGCACGGTGCTGCTGATCATCACCAGCCCCAAGCTGGCCGGCCTGATGGCCGTTATCGTGCCCGTGGTGGTGCTGCCGCTGATCGTATTCGGGCGGCGCGTGCGGCGGCTATCGCGAGCCAGCCAGGACAGGGTGGCGGCGGTGGGCGCGTATGCCGGCGAATCCATCGACGCCGTGCGCACCGTCCAGGCCTTCAACCACGAGGCCATCGAACGCCGCCGTTTCGGCAGCATAGTCGAAGAAGCCTTTCGCACCGCTATCCGTCGCGTCACCGTGCGCGGCTGGCTGACGGCGCTGGTTATCCTGCTGGTCTTCGGCGCGGTCGATGCCGTGCTCTGGGTCGGTGCCCGCGACGTCGGGGCCGGCGACATGACCGGCGGCGAGCTCGCCGCCTTCGTCTTCTACGCCATCATGGTGGCCGGCGCGGTAGGTGCCCTGGCCGAGATCTACGGCGATCTGCAGCGCGCCGCCGGGGCCACCGAGCGGCTGCTCGAATTGCTCGAAACCAAGCCCACGATCGTTGCCCCAACAGCACCCGAAGCCTTGCCGGAGCCGGCTCGCGGGGCGATCAGTTTTGCAAATGTAACGTTCCAATATCCAAGCCGGCCGGGGGTTTCGGCGCTTTCCGAATTCTCGCTGGAGGTCGAGCCCGGCGAGCGCATCGCGCTGGTTGGCCCCTCGGGGGCGGGCAAGACCACGGTCTTTCAGCTCCTGCTTCGCTTTTACGATCCCGAAAGCGGCAGCGTGCGCCTGGACGGTGTCGAGCTGACCAGCGCCCGACCCGGCGACGTGCGGTCTCGCATCGGCCTGGTGTCGCAGGATCCGGTGGTGTTCGGCGCCGACGTCTGGGAGAACATCCGCTACGGCCGGCCCGAGGCCAGCGACGACGAGGTGCGGGCGGCGGCCGAGGCGGCAGCGGCCAGCGAGTTCGTCGAACGTCTACCCGAGGGCTTCGACAGCTATCTCGGAGAACGCGGTGCCACGCTTTCCGGTGGCCAACGCCAGCGCATCGCCATCGCCCGTGCGATCTTGCGCAATCCTGCCGTGCTGCTGCTCGACGAAGCTACCAGTGCTCTCGATGCCGAAAGCGAGCGTGTCGTGCAAAAGGCGCTGGAGCCCTTGATGGCGGGACGCACGACGCTGGTCATCGCCCACCGCCTGGCCACGGTACTGGGCGCCGACCGCATCGTCGTGCTCGACCAGGGCCGCATCGTGGCCAGCGGCAAACATGACGAGCTGATGGCCGAGGGCGGCCTTTACGCCCATCTGGCCGGGCTGCAGTTCGACCGCGGTCCGCTGGCGGCGCAGTAGGCTCGGGGGTCTAGTATGGGGAAGGCGTTACTTATCGTTGTCGTGGTGATGGTGCTGGCCGTTGCCGGCTTCGGCCTGCACACGGTTTGGGTGGCCGGCCAATTCAAATCACTCGAGCCGCATTTTGCCGGCCAGTGCCGCCCGCTCGACGGTATAGTCGGCGGTGAGGACATTGTCATCCATGCCGCTCTCGGCCGCGCCTTCATCGCTGCCTGGGACCGCCGCGCGGGGGCTGCCGGACGCCTCGAAGCAGGTGCGATTTGGGGCTACGACTTCAAGGCCGGCGCAGCGGCACGCAATCTGACTGCCAAGCTGCCGTTCCCCTTCCACCCCCACGGCCTGGGCTTGTTGGCGGATGGTGCAGGCGGCACCCTGATGGTAGTCAATCACCGGCCCAAGGGGGATACGATTGAGATATTCGCTATTGCCGGAGATACATTGCGCCACACCGGTACAGTCAGGGGTGATTTGCTTGAATCCGTCAACGACGTTGTGCCTGTGGCGCCCGACCGCTTTTACGCCACTCTCGACCATGGCTCGCAGCGGGGCTTTCACCGCACCCTGGAGGACTATCTCAGGCTGCCGCTCTCCGGCGTCGTCCATTACGACGGCAACCAGCTCAGACGTGTGGCCGGTGGCATCGCCTACGCCAACGGCATCAACGTCAGCCCCGACGGCAAGAAGGTCTATGTCGCCGCCACCACCGGACGGCGGCTGCACGTCTTCGATCGCGAGCCCCGCGAGGGCGGTCTGACGCCCGGCCGCGAAAAATTCCTCGACACCGGTGTCGACAACATAGACGTCGACGGCGCCGGCAACCTGTGGATCGCGGCCCATCCCAAATTGCTCTCCTTCGTGGCCCACGCCAAGGACCCGACCGAGCTGGCGCCCTCGCAGGTGCTGAAGCTGGTGCCGCGTGGCGATGACTTCGAAGTCAGCGAGGTATTTCTCGATGATGGCCGCCTGTTGCCGGCCTCCAGCGTCGCCGCCCGGTTGGGCCGGCGGCTCCTGATCGGCCCCGTGTTCGCCCCCCGTATCCTCGATTGCACCATGGCCCAGACGTGACCGATAGCCCCGAGCAGAACGAATCCCGAGATTTCATCCGCGAGCGCATCCGCGCCGACCTGGCCGATGGCACCACCGGGGCCCTGGTGACGCGTTTTCCGCCCGAGCCCAACGGCTATTTGCACATCGGCCACGCCAAGTCGATCTGCCTTAACTTCGGTGTCGCCGAGGAATTCGGCGGACGCTGCAACCTGCGTTTCGACGACACCAATCCGGTCAAGGAGGAGCAGGAGTTCATCACGGCCATCGAAGCCGACGTGCGCTGGCTGGGCTTCGACTGGGGCGAAGGTGCCCATTTCGCATCGGATTATTTCGAGCAGCTTTACGCCTGGGCCGAACATCTGATCGAGGCCGGCTTGGCCTACGTCGACGACCTTTCGGCCGAGGAGATGCGCGAATATCGTGGCACCCTCACCGAAGCCGGCCGTGAGAGCCCTCATCGCCAGCGTTCAGCGGCCGAAAGCCTCGATCTTTTCCGCCGCATGCGGGCCGGCGAATTTGCAGATGGGGCGCGCGTATTGCGGGCCAAGATCGACATGGCGTCGGGCAACATCAACCTGCGCGACCCGGTGCTTTACCGCATTCTTCATGCCGCTCACCCACGCAGCGGCACGGCTTGGTGCATCTATCCCACTTACGATTTCGCCCACGGCCAGTCCGACGCCATCGAGGGCGTCAGTCATTCCATCTGTACGCTGGAGTTCGAGGACCACCGGCCGCTCTACGATTGGCTCATCGACAATCTGCCGACGCCGTCGCGGCCGCGCCAATACGAGTTCGCCCGCCTGGCCGTGACCTACACCATTCTTTCCAAGCGCCACCTGACAAGACTTGTCGACGAAGGTCATGTTGGCGGCTGGGACGACCCCCGCATGCCGACGCTTTCGGGGCTCAGGCGCCGCGGCGTGCCGGCCGCGGCGTTGCGCGACTTCATCGGCCGCATCGGTGTTGCCAAGAGCGCCCAGACCGTCGAGGTGGCGCAGCTCGAGGCCTGCATCCGCGAACACCTCAACCAGAGCGCCGAGCGCCGTCTAGCCGTGCTCAAGCCGTTGCGTCTGGTGATCGAGAACTACCCGAAGGGCGAGAGCGAACTGTTGGATGCCGTCAACAATCCCGAGGATCCGGCCGCCGGCCGCCGGCAACTGCCGTTCTCGGGCGAGCTCTGGATCGAGCGCGACGATTTCATGGAGGAGCCGCCGAAGAAATTCTTCCGCCTGGCGCCCGGCCGCGAGGTCAGGCTGCGCTACGCCTACTTCGTGACCTGCACCGAGGTGATCAAGGATGCCGCCGGCGAGGTCGTCGAGGTGCGCTGCCGCTACGATCCCGAAACCCGCGGCGGCGACGCCCCCGACGGGCGCAAGGTGCGCGGCACCATTCATTGGGTCTCGGCGGCCCATGCCATGGCTGCCGAGGTGCGGCTCTATGACCACCTTTTCAGCCGCCCCGACCCCGGTGCCGAGGGCGAGGCATTCGAAGACCTCAATCCGGATTCTTTGGTCGCGCTGGAGGACTGCCAACTTGAGCCGTCTCTGACCGAGGCCGAAATCGGCCAGGCGGTGCAGTTCGAACGCCAGGGCTACTTCGCCGCCGACCCCGATTCGACGCCTGAGCGCCCGCTCTTCAACCGCACCGTGGCGTTGCGTGACAGCTGGGCCAAGATCCGCAAGCAACAGACCGCCAAGCGCTAAGGTTAACCCGCATATTTCACGCTGGTCTTGGTCTTCGTGGCGCCGTGCAGGCCATGACCTAACGAGAAATCCGGGCTAAGATCTTTCTTGGCCGCAATCAAACGGGCGGAAAAGAATCCGAATGGCCTCGAAACCCTGGGAAGTCAGCGCCTTCCGGCGCAAGCGCTTCAGCGCCGGCACCGTTCTTTTCGAGGAGGGCGATCCGGGTGACGAGGTTTTTTTGATTACCGAGGGCGAGGTCGAAATCCGCCGCGACACGCGCAGCGATAGCCCGCGCATTCTGGCCCGCCTGGCCAAGGGCGACGTTTTTGGCGAGCTGGCGCTTTTCGATAACGCACCGCGCATGGCCACCGTGGTGGCCGCGACGCCAACGGTTTGCAACATCATCTCGCGGGATGAATTCCAAAAGCGCCTGCAGGAGATGGATCCCGTGATGCGCGGTATCACCACACTGTTGGTGCGCCGCGTGCGCCGCCTCACCGACGCGGTCGTGTCGAGCAAGAAGGACAGCTGAGGCCCCCTTAATGTCGACACCGTCTAGCCGCGAACTGAGCGTCGCCATCGCCGGTCTGGGGGCCATCGGCCTGGCCGTGGCCCGGCGTCTCGATGCCGGTCAGGAGGGGTTGCGTCTCGTGGCCGTGTCGGCCCGAAACCGGGAAGGCGCAGCCGCCAGGATGGCCGATTTTGCCGCCCCCGTGCCGGTGCTGGCGCTGACGGACCTTGAAGCCGACGTGGTCGTCGAATGTGCCCCGGCGGCGGTCTTCCGCGAGATCGCCGCGCCCGCCATCGCGGCCGGCCGCATCTTCCTGCCGGTCAGTGTCGGCGCACTCTTGCAGCATGACGATCTGATCGCCGAGGCCCGCCGAACCGGCGCTCGAATTATCGTGCCCACCGGCGCTTTGATCGGCCTCGATGCCGTGCGCGCCGCCGCCGAGGGCGGCATCGACCGTGTCACCATGGTCACCCGCAAGCCGCCCAGCGGCCTCGCGGGTGCTCCCTACTTGGAAGAACACGGTATATCGCTCGAGGGGCTGAAGGGACCCGAACGGGTCTTTTCCGGCTCAGCGCGTGAGGGTGCGCGGGGTTTTCCCGCTAACGTCAATGTCGCGGCGGCGCTGAGCCTGGCCGGCATCGGCCCGGACGAGACCCGCCTCGAAATATGGGCCGATCCTGAAGTCGAGCGCAACACGCACACCATCGAGGTCGAGGCCCAGGCCGCCCGCTTCAGCATGACGATAGAAAACGTGCCGTCGGCGGAGAACCCGCGCACCGGCCGCATCACGCCCCTTAGCGTCATCGCCGCGCTCAGGCGCTTGGTCGACCCGTTGGTCGTGGGGACTTAGTTTCTTGTTTTCCGGCGTTCGGGAAAGAGCTCTTTGACCAGGGCGTCGACGGCGGTGGCATAAGGCTGGTCAGGATTCTTTTCGCAATATCCGCCCAGCCAGTCGACCACGGCATAGAGGTCGCGCTCGCCGAGCACGTCGAAGGTTTTCGGCGCGGCCCGATTCATGGCCGTGATATAACCCGCGGTCCAGGCCAGGAAGCGCGCGAAGCCAGGTGACGAGCGTTCGAATTCGGCCAGAAAAATGCTGCAGTCCCGGTTGCCCAGCCCCTGGATGTGGTAGCGCCCGTCAAGCGAGGCGGCCCCGGCCGGTGCTGCCAGCAGGCAGAGCAGCAGTGCCGCAGTTCTTGTCATCCCTGCGAAAGAGCGTGTGAAGATATTCGATGTTTGCACCGAGGGGTTGCTGGCAACGATAAAAACCCCCCCTCCCTGACCCTCCCCCATCAAGGGGGAGGGGGAAAAACCAGGACCCGACAAAGTCTCCCTCCCCCTTGATGGGGGAGGGTTGGGGTGGGGGGGCGGCAGAAATTGGCGCCCGGTGTCGGATTTCTTCACAAGATCTTTCGCGGGAGTGACGGCTGGGGATCATCCCCCCTAATGCGCTTCGTCCCAGTTGTCGCCAAGACCGGTGTCGACGATCAGGGGCACGCGGATGCTGGCCGCTTGTTCCATCACCGACTTGACCACGGCGGCGGTTTCCTCGACCTCGGCTTCGGGCACGTCGAACAAGAGCTCGTCGTGCACCTGCAAGAGCATGCGGGCGCCCAGGCCTTTGGCGGCCAGCGCCGGAGGCACGCGGATCATGGCGCGCTTGACGATGTCGGCGGCCGAGCCCTGCAGGGGGGCGTTGATGGCGGCGCGCTCGGAAAATCCGCGCCGGGCCTGGTTCTTGTCGTTGATGCCGGGCAGATGGCAGCGCCGCCCGAAGATGGTCTCGACGTAGCCGGTTCGGCGGCAAAATTCCTTGGTGCTGTCCATATAGGCGCGGATGCCGGGGTATTGCACGAAATAGGCCTCGATGGTCTGTTGTGCCTCGCCCCTGGCGATGCCGAGCTGGCGGGCCAGGCCGAAAGCGCTGATGCCGTAGATGATGCCGAAATTTATGGCCTTGGCACGCCGCCTGAGTGCCGGATCCATATCCTCCAAGGGCTCGCCGAAGACCTGGCTGGCGGTCAGGGCGTGGATGTCGGCGCCGTCGTGAAAGGCTTCGATCAGCACCTCGATGCCGGCGACGTGGGCCAGCAGGCGGAGCTCGATCTGCGAATAGTCGGCCGACAGCAAGCGACACCCCTTAGCGGGCACGAAGGCGCGGCGGATCTTGCGGCCTTCTTCCGTGCGGATGGGGATGTTCTGCAGATTGGGATCCGACGAAGCCAGCCGGCCGGTGTTGGCGGCTGCCATGTGAAAGGTGGTGTGGACGCGGCCGGTGCGGGCGTTGATCTCGCCTTGCAGGGTGTCGCTGTAGGTGCTCTTGAGCTTCTGCAACTGGCGCCAGTCGAGTATCCGGGCCGGCAGCTCATGGCCTTGGGCTGCCAGGTCCTCGAGCACCTCGTGGCCTGTTTGGTAGGCGCCGGTTTTGGTCTTCTTGCCGCCCGCTAGCCCCATCTCGTCGAACAGGATCTCGCCCAGTTGCTTGGGCGAGGCCAGGTTGAAGGGGCGTCCGGCGAGGCCGTGGATCTCGACCTCGAGCTCCGCCATGCGGCGCGCAAAGTCGTCTGAAAGCGTCGCCAGTGCCGCCGGGTCGACGCGAATGCCGGCGTTTTCCATGGCCAGCAGCACCGGCACCAGAGGGCGTTCGATGGTCTCGTAGAGCGTCGTCTGGCGTTCGGTGACCAGCCTCGGCTTGAGCAGACGATAGAGCCTCAACGTCACGTCTGCGTCCTCGGCGGCATACTCAATTGCCTTCTCGAGCGGCACCCGGTCGAATGTGACCTGGCTTTTGCCGCTGCCCGCCACTTCCTTGAAGGGGATCGGTTTGAAGCCCAGATGCGTCTCGGCCAGCGCGTCCATGCCGTGGCCGTGCAAACCGGCATCGAGCACGAAGGAGAGCACCATGGTGTCGTCGATGGGGTCGATGTCGATGCCGTAGCGCGCCAATATGGCCATGTCGTATTTGATGTTCTGGCCTACCTTGAGCACCGCCGGGTCTTCGAGCAGCGGTTTGAGCAGCTCAAGGGCGTTGTCCAGCGGGATCTGCTCGGGCGCCGATTCGCCTCCGCCTCCCTCCAACAGATCGAGCATGCCCTGGCCGTCGGCGCCGGAATGGCCGAGTGGTATGTAGCAGGCCCGACCGGGATCGATACATAGCGACACTCCCACCAGCTCGGCACGCATGGTATCGAGTGACGTGGTCTCGGTGTCGACGGCGACGATGCCGGTGCGCCTTGCCCGTTCGATCCATTCCTCCAGATCGGCCAATTTCTGTACCGCCCGGTAGTCGCGCTGGGCCGGCTCCGTGACCGCAGCCGGGGCCTCGGAACTTTCAAAGCGCCGGCCCAGCCGGGCCGCCAATTTGCCCAGCTCGAGTTCTTCCAGGAAGGCGAACAACGCCTCGGGATCGGGCTCCGCAAGCACCAAGTCGTCGAGCGTCTCGGTCACCGGGGCATCGTCACGCAGCGTCACCAATTGGCGGCTGACACGGGCCAGCTCTGCATGCTCGATCAGGTTTTGGCGGCGCTTGGGCTGCTTTATTTCCCCGGCCCGGGCCAGCAGGCTGTCGAGGTCGCCGAAATCGTTGATCAGTTGCGCTGCCGTCTTGACGCCGATGCCCGGCACGCCGGGTACGTTGTCGCTGGAATCGCCGGCCAGGGCCTGCACCTCTATGACTTTGTCGGGGCCGACGCCGAAGCGTTCCTCGACTTCCCGGGGGCCGATGTGGCGCTGCTTCATAGGGTCGTGCATGCTGACGCCGTCCCCTACCAACTGCATCATGTCCTTGTCCGACGACATGATCAGCACCTCGAGACCGGCCTCGCGGCCCAGGCGGGCATAGGTGGCGATGACGTCGTCGGCCTCGAAGCCCGCGAGCTCGACGCTGGCCACGTTGAAAGCCCGGGTGGCGTCGCGCACCAACGGGAATTGGGGGATCAAGTCGTCGGGCGGTGGCGGCCGGTGGGCCTTGTAGTCAGTGTAAATCTCGTTGCGAAAGCTGGCCCGGGCAGTATCGAAGACCACCGCGAAATAGGCCACGTCGCCGGCCGCCCGGGCATCGTCGAGCAGTTTGTTGAGCATGTTGCAGAAACCCGCCACGGCACCCGTGGGCAGGCCGTCGCGCTTGCGGCTGAGCGGCGGCAGGGCATGAAAGGCGCGAAAGATATAGCCCGAACCGTCGATCAGGACCAAGCGGCCAGGATTGCTTGTCTTTGCCTCGGTCATGGCGGGTCCCCCGGGCCCAATCAGCGCTAGTGGGCGGCGAGCTTGGCACCCTCTTTCAAAACGTAGTGGCGGCCGCAATAGGGGCAATCGACAGCGCCGCCCTTCAAGGTAAGATAAACCCGCGGGTGGCCTAGCGCCCCGGGACCGCCGTCACAGCTCACTTTCGCTTCTTCCACTTCCACGATTTCGGCTGCTGACATGACGTCCTCCTGTTGCGAACTCTCGGCCAGACCCTGGGTCTACCGTTGACCGCCGGCCGGAGCGAATGATACCCATTGCCGCGGCGCCATCAAGTGATGGCGATGAATCTATGAAAGACAATCCCCAACCTCACACCCCGCCGCTTGCGGCCGAGCCGCCCGCAGACGCCATCGTTGCCCGGGGCTTGCGCAAAGTCTATGGCTCCGGGGGCTCCGGCGGGTCCGAGCCGGCGCTTCGGGACGTCGACCTGACCATCCCGCGGGGTTCGTTCTTTGGCTTGCTGGGTCCCAACGGCGCCGGCAAGTCGACCTTCATCAACATCCTTGCCGGCCTGGTCATCAAGAGCGCCGGTAGCGTCGAGATCCTGGGCCACGACATCGAACGCGCCGCCCGTGCCGCTGCCTCGGCCATCGGCGTGGTGCCGCAAGAGCTCAATATGGACGCCTTCTTCACGGCGCGTGAGATCCTCGAGGTCCAGGCCGGCCTATATGCCGTGCCCAAGGCGGCGCGGCGTACCGACGAGATCCTCGCGGCCATGCACCTCTCGGACGTTGCCGACAACTATCCGCGTACGCTATCGGGTGGCATGCGGCGCCGCCTCTTAGTGGCCAAAGCCATGGTTCACGCGCCGCCGGTACTGGTGCTGGACGAGCCCACGGCCGGTGTCGACGTCGAGCTTCGCCACAATCTCTGGACCTACCTGCGTGGCTTGAATTCCCGTGGCACCACCATCCTGCTCACCACCCACTACCTCGAAGAAGCCGAACAGCTCTGCGACCGCATCGCCATCATCCATCAGGGCCAGGTGGTGGCCTGCGATACCACGGTGGCACTGATCCAGCGCCTCGACCGCAAGGAGCTGACCATCATCCTGGGCCAGGATCTGGACACCGTGCCGCCGCCACTCGCCGCCTTTGACGCCGAGATTCGGCCCTTCCGCCGCTTGGTCGTGCGCTACCGCCCGAGCCAAACGCCGGTGGCCGATATCCTGGCCGCCGTACAGGCCGCCGACCTCACCATTCTCGATCTCTCGACCGAGGAATCGGACCTGGAGGATTTATTCCTCGAGCTTACCGGCAACGGACGCTCGTAGGCGGCCTACCGGAAGGAAGTCGGCCTAGCCCGCATTTCTCACCGGGTCACGGCCTGCGTCGCGCTGCTTGCCCGATGTCCCACATCGCGCTGCGCAGCCAAGAATCCCCGGGCCTACCCTGTCGGCGCGACAGCGACGCGCAGGCCATGACCCGGTGAGAAATGCGGGCTAGTCGTAATCCCCCAGGGCCACGAAGCGATCGGCGTGGTAGTCGGTGTTGCCGAACATGGTTTCGAAGGCCATCAGGCGCTTGAAGTAGTGGCCGATGGGGTACTCCTCGGTCATACCCATGCCGCCGTGAAGCTGCACGCCCTGGGCCGCGACGAATCTGGCGGCGCGGCCGATCAGGGACTTGGCGGCGGCCATGGCCTGGCGCCGTTCATCGGCGTCGGTGTCCAGTTTGATCGCCGCCATCACGGCCATTGAACGCGCCCGTTCGCATTCCATGAACATGTCCACCAGGCGGTGCTGCAGTACCTGGAAACGGCCGATAGGCTGGCCGAACTGCTCGCGGCCCAGGATGTATTCGTTGGTGATTTCCACGGCTGCCGCCATGGCTCCAACGGCGTCGGCGCAACTCGCGGCAATGCCCGTTTCAACGGCCCGCTCGATATGGGGAAAGGCGCCATCGACCTCGCCCAGCACGTCTTCGGCTGTAACCTCGACGCCGTCGAAGGTAAGGTCGGAGGCGGGCAGGGCATCGACCGTGGAATAGTCGCGTCGGGTAATTCCGGCGGCTTCGTTGGCCACCAAAAAGAGCGTGATGCCCTCTTCGTCACGCGGCCCACCGGCCGTGCGGGCGGGCACGATGAAGCGGTCCGCGGCCACGCCGTGCAGGACCACGCACTTGCGGCCCGAAAGCCGCCAGCTGCCGCCCGTGGCTTCGGCCCGGGTCTCGACATGGCAAAGGTCGAAGCGCCCGCCGGGTTCGGCGAAGGCGAAGCCGAGCAACAGCTCGCCGGCGATCAGGGCGGGCAGAAGCTCACGCCGCTGCGCCTCGCTGCCGGCGGCGTCGACCAGACCGCCGCCCAGCACCACGGCGCCCAAGAAGGGCTCGAGTGCCAGGCCGCGGCCCAGGCCTTCCATTACCACCATGGTCTCGATACCGCCGCCACCCAGGCCGCCGACGTCCTCGGGCAGCGCCGCCCCCAGCCAGCCCAGCTCGGCGTAGGTCTGCCAGTGCTGGCGGCTGAAACCTTCGCCACTGTCGATGATCTGGCGGCGTTGCTCGAAGGTGTAATTGTCGCGCACGAAACGGTCGACGCTGTCCTTCAGCATCTCCTGGATTTCGGAATAGTTCAGGTCCATGGTCTACTCGCTACAGTCCCAGCACCGCTTTGGCGATGATGTTGCGTTGGATTTCGTTGCTACCTCCGTAAATGCTGGCGGCGCGCATGTAAAGATGGTCGCCCGTGGTGACGCCGCCGTGTTCGGGGATAATGGGCGGCAGGTTGGCGCTGGGGTCGGTCTCGGGCAGCCCGTAGGGCAGCCCCTGATAGCCCATCGCCTCGTACGTGAGCTGGGTCAGGGCCTGCTGGATCTCGGTTCCCTTGATCTTGAGCAGCGAGGATTCGGGGCCAGGGCCCCGGCCGGAATTCTCCCGCGATAGCCCCCGCAACTCGGTGTATTCCAGCGCCAGCAGGTCCATCTCGACCTCTGCCAGACGGCGGCGGAAACTTGCGTCCTCGATCAGTCGACCGCCGCCGGCGGGCTCGGTGCGGGCGATCTCCTTGAGTCTTTCGACGCGCATTTTCGAGCGCTTCACACCGGCGATGCCGGTGCGCTCGTTGCCCAGCAGGAACTTGGCGTAGGTCCAGCCCATGCCTTCTTCGCCGACGCGGTTCTCCTTGGGCACGCGTACGTCCTCGAAGAAAACTTCGTTGAGGCTGTGGGCGCCGTCAATGGTGATGATGGGTCGCACCGTGATGCCCGGCGTCTTCATGTCGACCAGCAGGAACGAAATGCCTTCTTGCGGCTTGGAGTCGGGGTCGGTGCGCACCAGAAGGAAGATCATGTCGGCCCAATGGGCTTCGGTGGTCCAGATCTTCTGGCCATTGACCAGGTAGTGATCGCCCTGGCCCTCGGCCTTGGTGCGCAGCGACGCCAGGTCGGAGCCCGAGCCGGGTTCCGAATAGCCCTGGCACCACAAGTCTTCGCCCGAGAGGATGCGCGGCAGGTAATGGGCCTTCTGTTCGTCGCTGCCGAAGTTCATGATGACCGGCGCCACCATGGCCAGCCCAAAGGGCGAAAGCGGCGGCGTCCAGGCGCGGGCGGATTCGCTTTGGAAGATATGGCGCTGTGTCAACGTCCAGTCTTTGCCGCCGTGTTCCACCGGCCAGCCTGGTGCCACCCAGCCCTTTTGGTAAAGAATGTCGTGCCAGGTGGCAATGTCCTCTTTCTCCAGGTGGGCGCCGGACTTGACCTTGGCCGCCAGTTCAGCCGGTAGGTTTTGGCCTATGAAGCTGCGCACCTCGTCCTGAAAAGCAAGCTCATCGTCGGTGTATGCCAGATCCATGGTGATGTCCTCGTTGTTGAACTCGGTAATATTCCCGAGGTCCGCCACAAACGCAACGCTAGATTTTATCCAGAGGATATGGCAGCCAGAGGAGAATGCCGGGGAATTGCGCCGGGGTCCGTCATCCAGTACTCTCGGCCCAACGCACCCGTAGCTCAGCTGGATAGAGCGCTGCCCTCCGAAGGCAGAGGTCACAGGTTCGAATCCTGTCGGGTGCGCCAGTCTTTTCAAAGGGTTAGCCAGATTCGACCGCCGCGACTTTCCGGCCTAGCAACCAATTAGCAACCATCCGGCGTGATTTCGTGGTCCCTAGGAGGCGTTGGGGGTAGCAAATTGCGGGTGTTATCTGTCGGTCACCTCGTCGTGATTGCGGAAGGCAACCGAATAGCCGAAAATCTCAAATCGGTCGCGATCGTGGTTGTCAAGAACCCCGGCGAAGGAAGTTCCGACGCTGTGCATTCTGAAGTCCGGAGAATAATAGCCCAGGCGGATCTTTCCCTGTCGATTGACCGCTTTGGAAGTGGTGGGTTTGTCGAGAGGTTCGCCGATCTGCGCTTCCACCGTCTCGGCGTTGCGTTGCGAGGCCCGATAGAGCAACTCGAGGGGTGCCCCCGCGGCGATCAAGGCGAAAGCTGGAGTTGAGATCAGCGCTTTGCCTTGTGCCAATTCGTCTTCGCAATGGGCGATCGTCGCCTGAGCCAGTTGTTCACTATCCTGCCAATCACAGACATGCGCGCGTGAGTGAGCCAGATAGGCGTATAGCGCTCTGTAGTCGGGCCAGAGTTCGACGGCTTTTTCGTAAACCTCGATGGCCTCGGAGTGCTTTCCCTGAGCTTGCAACAGATTGCCATAGTTGTAGTGAACTTCCGGGCGACCCGGCCGCACTCCACTGGCCCTCTGAAACCATACCACTGCCTCCCCCAGGAGGCCGAGGTCCCGGTAACACATGGCTAGTCCATGCAGGGCCTCGATCATTTCGGGCTGGCGCTGCAATGCCTCCCGGAAATGCATTATGGCTTCCTCGTTGCGGCCCTGTCGCCATAAGGTATTCGCCAGTGCCGCCGCGGCGGCGGCCAATTCGGGATGAGCCTCGACGACCTCCCTGAGCAGATCCTGCGATTCGTCCAGGTCTCCGATATCGCCGATGACTTTTCCCAAGTTGATCTGTGACGTGGTGTCATCCGGGTCATACTCGATCGCCCTCCGATAACTATCACGCGCCTCGCCAAGTCGGCCGATTTTGTATTTGAGGTTGCCGAGATTGCAGTGTGCGTCGGCAAAACCCGGTCGCACTGCCAGGCAGTGCTGGAGACGTTGGATGGCAAGCTCATGGTGCCCCAATTCCATCAGGGCGACTGCCAAATCGTTGCCAATATCGGCATCGTCCGGATCGCACTCATGGGCCGTTTGGAGGTGCCTCAGGGCGGTTCGGTAGTCACCAAATTGGCAACAAAACCGGCCCACCCGATGCTCGATCCGTTTGCCCCCCCCGTAGTGAGCGATGAAGTCTTCCAGCAAACAGATGGCGTCCCCGAAGCGTCCCAAGTCAACGAGAACCTCACCCAGCAAAACGGTTGCATCTTGGTTGCCGGGATCCAGATCCAAGGCATCGCGCAAGCAATCCCTTGCATTGGCGAAAAGACCTAGCTGCCGCATCACCTGGCCGGCGCTGACCCTCGGTGACGGCCATTCGGGTCTAGCGGTTATCGCTTTCGCAAAACCCTCCAGCGCCTCGCGGGCCCTGCCTTCCCGGG
This sequence comes from Rhodospirillaceae bacterium, assembly GCA_002690215.1. Taxonomy (GTDB): domain Bacteria; phylum Pseudomonadota; class Alphaproteobacteria; order UBA2966; family UBA2966. The sequence goes on from NZDS01000181.1 coordinate 17,524, forward strand.
AATTAATTTGGCCAAACATGAAATGAGCGTCAGGGTCCTCCGGCCCAAATTCAAGTGCCTGAGCGAGATGACGTTTGGCTTCCAAATCGTCGCCAAGAGCAGTCAAACATCGGGCCAATGCGTTCCTGACCATTGCATTGTTGGGCTCCAACTCTGTCGCCTGCTCCAGCGGGGCACGCGCATCGACTGCCCGCCCACTCTCCAACTGCAGGATGCCGAGGGCCAAGAGCGGCGGCACCCAGTTTTGCTTGGCGTCAATTGCGGCTCGATAACTGTCCTCAGCGTGATCCGGTACGCCACGGGCTCGCCACATGTTGCCGAAACCGTACAAAGTTTCCGGGTCCGCAGGGGCGATTTCGAGGGCACGGCGGAAAAAGAATTCAGCATGGCCAAAATCGCCATTGTTTGTGCAAAGAACTGCGAGATTATTGGCTGCGTCAGCGTTTTCGGGATCGACATCCATGACCGCGCTGAAAGCCGCAATGGCATCCGACAGGCGCCCCGCCCGATAAAGCGCCACCGCCTCGGCAAATTTGTCTTTATTGGAAGCCATCAGGTGATCCAAGACATCGCATCAATTGTCCGGATTGGTGACAGACAGTCCTCCAGGTGCTGGCGGCGCGACATACTATTTGCAGCTTCTGAAGCCGAGGCAAATCCCACCAACAGGTTGATCGTCCACTCTGCCTTGGCAGTATCATACCCCCCCGCCGCGGCTTGGGAACCATCTCTGCGAATGGCAGCTCCGGGTCACGAACGGTCTTTCCGGCCCAGCGCCGCGATGTCGGCTTCTTGTGTATGGTCGGTCATCCCAATGCGCTTAGGCTCAAACGGGCAGTAGAACCGTAACGAGCCAAAAGTTCTCATATTCGTCGCGCCCGGCGCTTACGATCAGGCCGCCAGCGGATTGGCGCTCCAGCTCTGCTTGACGCGCCGGATCAGCTTGTCCAGGTCGACGGGCTTGGTCAGGTACCATTCGGCGCCCTGCTCGAGCGCCCGCTCGATGTCGCCCATCAGCTTCTTCGCGGTCAGCATGACGACCGGGATATCGGCCGTGGCCGGGGTCGTCTTGAGGCGGCTGAGCACCTCGAGGCCGCCCATACCCGGCATCATCCAGTCCAGCAGGATCAGGCCGGGCCGCTGCTCGGCGGCAAGTTCCAGGCCCCGCGCGCCGTTCTCGGCCAGCAGCACCTGATAGCCCTCGTTCCCGTCCCGGGCCGCACCCATGCGGGCCTTGATCAGGGCGCGCACGGTGACGTCGTCATCGATAACGAGGATGGATTTTTTCATCAGGTCCTCCCTGGCACGTCGACTGTCCCAAAGCGGGTCACTGGCCCGATTTGGATCTCTCGTTGGCTCGTGGCAAATTCAGTCAGTGATCTAGAATCATCAATAAATTCAATGTGATAGATCCATTTCGATATCATTGCTCCAGGTCCTTGCGTGCTTTCACATGAAAGCCCCGCAAGGTTTGAACCACAGATTCTTAAGGGGTATTGGGTGGCCCGGCCTAGCCTCAGCGTTCGATACGAATAACCACCCGGCGATTGGCGGCCTGGTTTTCCGGGATGGATTGGCCGCCTTCGTCGCGGTTGGGGGCCTTGGGCTGGGTGTCCGACATGCCTATGGCCATCAGACGCGTGCGGTCGACGCCGCGGCTGATGAGGAAGCGCACCACGGCCGCGGCGCGCGATGACGAGAGCTCCCAGTTGGAGGGGAATTGCTTGGTGGCGATGGGGATGTCGTCGGTGTGGCCTTCGACCTCGACCATGTAGTTCTGCACGCCCATCAGGGTGACCAACTGGGCCACCCGGTCGAGCTTCTCGTGGGCTTCTTCTTTCAAATCGGCGGCGCCCGGTTTGAACATGTCGGCGCTGTCGAAATTGAAGCTCATGCCGCGGCTCGACGACGACATCTCGGTGTTCTTTTCCTTCATCTCCTCGATGGCGGTGTTGGCATCCTTCGACATCATCATGAAGGGCGACATCTTTTGCGCCGCGTCCTTGCCCTTGATCTCGGCCAGGATGCCGCCGGCGACCTCCTCGAACTTCTCCGGGCTGGGTTCCGAGATCGAGAACATCATGACGAAAAAGGCCATCAGAATGGTGATGGCGTCGGCATAGGTGACCAGCCAGTCCTCCTTTACCTCGCCGCCGCCATCATCCTGAAAGGGGTCGCTCATGCCGCCTTGCGGCCCTTGCCGCCCTTCTGGTCGATGGCGTAGTGGATGGCCGGGTCGAGGTAGCTGTTCATGCGGTCTTGGATGTAGCGCGGGCTCTTTTGCTCAGCCAGCATCGAGAAGCCTTCGGTGATGAGAAAGTTGCGAAAGCGCGAGATGCCTTCCTTCTGCTTGACCTTGGTGGCGGCCGGCAGGAACACCAGGCGTGCCAGCAGCACGCCGTATAGCGTGGTCAGCATGGCCACGGCCAGGCCGGCACCGATGCCGCCGGGATCCCCGCCCAGCGATTGCAGCATGATGATCAGGCCGACCAGGGTGCCAATCATGCCGAAGGCGGGCGAGGCGGCGGCCATGTTCTCGAGGATATCGGCCTGCACCATGGAGCGTTGGAAGGCGCCGTTGGCGGCCGCCGTGAGCATGGCCCGCACCTCCTCGCCGGAATAGCCGGTGATGACCAGTTCGATGCCGTAGTTCATGAAGTGGTCCTGCTTTTTGGCGCCCTTGATCTCGCGCTCAAGTGCCAGCAGACCCTGTTTCTTGACCAGATAGCCCCAACGGATGATCTTGCCGGTCTCGATGGTCAGCATCTTGCGGTCGACCTTGCCCTTGACGAAGAGCCCGCCGACGTCCTTCAGCGCCAGCATCACGTAGCGCGCCTGGTAGCCGATGAAACCGGCCGCCAAGGTGCCGCCCAGCACCATGACGATGCTCGGCAGGCTGACGAAGCTGAGGTAGTTGTCGGTGGCCGTCATGATGGCACCGATGAACAGTCCGATGCCGGCCAAGAAGCCAAGAAGCGTCGCGAATGACATCTACATACCCCCTAACGCACCCCCCGGTGCATCCCCCGGTGCATCCCAAGTCGGGCACCCGGCCGGCGACTGCCCGGCAAGCGGTCGGGTGCCGTCAAGCCGTCGGTCACGTTCCCTGGTGGGCTCCCATTCGTCGTAACATTATACATGAATCCCAATTGGTTAAGAACGGGTTATCGTCTCGGCCTCGAATTTGTTGCTGAGCCAACGCTCCACCAGTACCTGGACGGCATAGAGCGCATCGTAGAGATCGATGTTCGCTGAGCGTTCCCAAGGTGTCTCGGCGGGCAACTCGGCGTTCAGGCTTTGCAGCGTTTCGGCGTCGAGCCAGCGCGCCTCAGCCAGTTGCTGATGGCCGCCCACGTCTTTGGCGATGACGTCTACGATGACCGAGATCATCACCCAGTTGACGGGTAACGAGCCCAGCAGGTGCAGCACCAGGTCGGCGGCGTTGTCGCGCAAACCCAAGGCGGCCCAACCGCGCATCAGCTCGGGCAGGCCGTGTTGCTCCGAGGGCAGGGCATAGGGCGAACGCCAGGTGTCATCGCCGCCGACACTGCCCAGCCAGTCGCCGGTTAGCGTCAATTTGTGCAGGCCGGAGACCCGCACCGGCTGGAACTGGCGTTTGACCAGGCGGGCGGCGCCATGCATGCCGCGCAACAGGCGCTCGACCTTGGCCTCGACGAAGTGCCAATTCTGATCGACCTCGACGCTGGCGCTGGCGCTGGTGCTGCCACTGCCACGGCTCACCAATTGCTGTTTGACCCGGCGTTCGAGTACCAATTCGCTGGAGTGCAACTGGTACTGCGTGGCCTCGCCGTCCTGGCCTTCGATGGCCACCACGCGGCAGCTCTCGTCGCTGAAGCAACGCGCCAGGAAACGCAGGTCGATGTCGTCACCATCCAGCGTCGCCAGGTAGACGTAGCGCTGCTCAACCATTGCCGTCGCCGGCTTCCGGCCCGGCCCCAGGCCCGGCCTTCGCTGCCTGGCGTGCCTGGTGGCGGCGTTCGGCCGCCACTTCGACCGTGCCTTGCCAGCCTGCGGTGCCGTCGCTCCACCAGTCGGCGATGCCTAGCGAGAACTTCACAGCGCTGCCGCCTGCCAGGCGCGAGGCGATGAACTCGGCCCCCTCGGCGGCGGTCTCGGTGAACAATACCAGCAGCTCGTCGTTGCCCCAACGCACCACCACGTCAGATTGCCGCACCACGCGCCCGACCGCCTGGGCCAGCTCGGCGAGTTGGCCATCGGTGGCGGCTCGGCCCTGGCGGGTGTTCGGGTCGGCGTAGTCGTCGAGCCCGATCAGGGCCAGCGACAGCGGTCCGCGGCGGCGTTCGGCGTTGCGCTGCAGCACCTCCAGCAAATCCTCGCCGACCGTCCGCACATAGGCTCCGGTCAGACTGTCGCGGTTGCTCCGGCCAACCAGCCGGCTCATCAAATGGAGCTGGCTCAGACCGGCCAGTGCGGCGCCCCCGGCCAGTGGGATCTGCAGCCACATGGCGCCGGCTGCCAACTGCCAGTCGGCGCTTGCCGTCACCGAGGCATGGACGGCGAAGCCGACCGCCAGCAGCGGCAAGGCGAACAGCACTCCCTCGATGACAGTGATGGGAATGACGCCCAGTCCCACCAGCACGATGAACGGCATGAAGGCATAGACCATGACCCCGGCGCCGGCCCAGGCCTCGATCCCTTGACCGGCCAGCCAGGGGTAGACCACGGCATAGAACACCGTTGGCACGGCAAACATGAAGGTCAACGCCTTGTAGGCCCGGGCCATACCGCTGCGCTGGCGGTAGCTGCGGAGGAGCACGATGAAAGCGACCGTGGCGGCCAGCCGGGCCAGTGCCAGCAGGGGCCATACCTGGTCCGAGAAGAGCAGCGCATCGACGATGATCCAAAGCGGTGTAAGAATGGCGAAAAGACCTGCCATCAGCCGCACCCGCGAGATGATCAACTCGCTCCGCCGTTGCTGCAAAAGGGCTGAATGCCGACCCGGCCAGATCAGATCGCGCAGGCTGGGGCCGAGGTCCGCATCGGCCTCGATGCCCAGGGCCTGGCGCAAGATATCGACGGTGCTCCCGAACATGGGCGCTAGTGTAGCGCCTTTTTGTCGCTCACGGCAGCGGACCTGAAGGTCCACGCCTGCACGGGCGCGCCGCAGGTGCGGCGGGTCGCCGTCGCTCCCGTTGCACTAAATGACAAAGCACAAAAAAAACGGCTGCGGCGGTTGCACTAAGCCGTCCCCCGGCAACGGGGGGCGGAGGCCAAGGGCGCGGATGCGCCCGCCCGGTGAGGGGCTACAAAATGCCGCGGAGCGCGCGCCCGGTGAGGGTCGACAAAAAGTCTTGCTAGCCCGCGCCGGGCGCGGCCTCCAGCACGGCGGGGTCGACGTAATCCTTGAACTGGTCGAAGTTGTCGTTGAAGCGTCCCACCAGATCGCGCGCCGTGGTGTCGTAGGCGGCCTTGTCGGACCAGGTGTTGCGCGGGGCCAGAATTTCGCCCGGCACCTCGGGGCAGCTTTGTGGGACGAGGAGCCCGAAGTTGGCGTCGGGCTGGGTCGGTACCGTGGCCAGGCGGCCATCCAGCGCGGCGCTCAAGAGCGCCCGGGTGTGGCCGATCGGCATGCGCTGGCCGGTGCCGTAGGCGCCGCCGGTCCAACCCGTGTTGACCAGCCAGCAAGCGGTTTCGTGCTGGGCGATGCGTTGGCCCAGCAGGCGGGCGTAGACCGAGGGGTGGCGCGGCATGAAGGGCGCCCCGAAACAGGTCGAGAAGGTTGCCTGGGGCTCGCTGCCCAAGCCCTTTTCGGTACCCGCCACTTTGGCCGTGTAGCCCGAGAGAAAGTGGTACATGGCCTGTTCCGGCGTCAGCCGTGAGATCGGCGGTAGCACGCCGAAGGCGTCGGCGGTCAGCATGACGACATTCTTGGGGTGCCCGGCCAGGCCGTCGGCGGAGGCGTTGGGGATGAAGTCGAGGGGGTAGGAGGCCCGGGTGTTCTCGGTATGGCGGGCGTCGTCGAGGTCGAGCCGCCGGTCTTCGTCCATCACCACGTTTTCCAGGATGGTGCCGAAGCGGCTGGTGGTGGCGTAGATCTCGGGCTCGGCCTGGGCGCTCAGGCGAATCACCTTGGCGTAGCAGCCACCTTCGAAGTTGAAGACGCCGTTCTCGCTCCAGCCGTGTTCGTCGTCGCCTACCAGGGTGCGGTCCGGGTCGGCCGAAAGGGTCGTCTTGCCGGTGCCCGAGAGACCGAAGAAGACCGCCGAATCGCCCCCCCGGCCGACATTGACCGAACAGTGCATGGGCAGCACGCCCTGGTCGGGCAACAGGTAGTTGAGGATGCTGAAAACCGATTTCTTGATTTCGCCGGCATAGGAGGTGCCGCCGATCAGCACCGTGCGGGCGGAAAAGTCGATGATGACAAAGGTTTCGGAGCGGGTGCCGTGAAGTGCCGGGTCGGCGCTGCAGGTGGCGGCGTTGATGACCATGAAGTCGGGCTTGAAACCGGCCATCTCGTCGGCCCGGGCGGGGATAAACATGTTGTGGGCGAAAAGGCCGTGCCAAGCCGCTTCGGTGACCACCCGGACGCCGACGCGGAAAGCCGGATCGGCGCCGGCCCAGCAGTCGGTAACGAAGAGGTCCTGGCCCTTCAAGTGCTCCTGTACGAGGCCTTGCAAGGCCTCGACCTGGGCCAGCTCGATGGGCCGGTTGACGTCGCCCCACCAGATTTCGTTCTCGCTGTTCGGCTCGCGCAGAATGAACTTGTCATTGGCCGAACGGCCGGTGTGTTGGCCGGTCAGAACCACGAACGGGCCGCCGGCAGCCAGGCTGCCCTCGTCGCGGCGCAGCGCCTCCTCGTGAAGCGCCGGCGGGGAGAGGTTCCAATGAACCGTTCGGGCCTCGAGGATGCCATGATTGTCGAGGCCGTATGTGGCCGGTCCGGTTCCCACGTGCTGCACCGAGAAACTCCTGCTGTGATCCGTCTGGAAAGGAGGCGCCATTGAACCCGTTCGAGCCGCGCCCAAAGAAGGAAAATACTTCGCTGCTTGGCAGCGGCGCAACCGCTAAGGCGCTATTTGGCGGACCCCGGGCCGGCTTTTTTCCTGAACCTCCTCAATGCCCGGCGAATCGCCACCACGCCGGCCAAAGGGCGGCGGAAATCGTGCCGGGCGGTTTGGCCGCCGGCCCTCAAGTCGATGCCTTCTGTATCGCAACCGGTGACCTGCCAGGGCTCCCCTTCCGGCTGGCGGCCCACCAGGTCGCTGAGCTCGGCAGCCGGCCCGGAGTTGAGCTCGATCACCAGACCCTCTTCGTCGGTTTCCAGCCCATCGCCATTGGCCAACAACAAGGCATCGGCGTCGAACCAGGCCACCTTGCCGAAGCCGGCAACAAGATGGGCCTCCTTGAGGTCCAGACGGTAGAGTGCGAAATCGCCGAAGTCGGCATAGCGTGCCGCCGCCGGATGGCGGGCCAGAAACCGGCGGCGCTGACGGGCATCAAAGCTTCGCACCAGGCGTCCCATGGCCGTCAGGCGGGGCCCGGCCAGCGGGTCCTGACGCTGGCCGGAATCGCAAAAGAGCAGCGACGCTCGGCTGTCTGCGGCGACATTGCGGCTGTGTTCGGCCAAGTCCGACATGAGCAAAAGCGGCGTGGCATCGAGGTCGCAGGCCACGGTTGAGAGCGAAACGTAGGGTGTGCCCGCGTCTTTGGGCAGCCAAGTGGCCAAGCTGGCCGTGGCGGCGCCACGCAGCAGCCGGCGCGCCAGGGCGGCATCTTTGTTCTCATCCATGTTGTCGCAGCGCATGTTTGCATGCGCCGTCGCCACTGCCTAGGGTGTCGGCCGCCACCGGACCAAGCCCGCATGACAGATACCCCGCCCAACCAGAGCATCCGCCAGCACATTTCGCGCACGCTGCGCTTGGCGCTCCCGGTCGTCGTCGCCCGTACCGGCATCTTGCTGATGGTGGCAGTCGACATCGCCATGACGGGTCACGCCGGCAAGGACGAGTTGGCCTATCTGGGCATCGCCGCGGCGCCCTACGTCATGCTGATGCTTGTCGGTATCGGCATGCTCTCCGGCACGGCGGTGCTGGTGGCCCAGGCCGACGGCGCTGGCGCGCGGGCCGAGTGCGGCAACGTCTGGCGTCTGGCCATGCCCCACGCGGCAATGCTTGGCCTGGTCATGAGCTTGCTCTGCCTGGGCGGTGAGCAATTCCTGCTGCTCATCGGCCAGGACGCCGACCTGGCGCGCGGCGGCGGCGGCGTGCTGGTGATGTTCGCCTGGGGCATGCCGGCGGTGCTGATGGGGGTGACGACGACGCTGTTTCTCGAGGGCATCAGCCGGCCCTTGCCCGGTATGCTGGTGATGCTGGCCGCCAATCTGGTCAACGCCGGCCTCAACTGGCTGTTCATCTACGGCCACTGGGGCGCGCCGGAGCTGGGCGCCGAGGGTGCCATCCTGGCCACCAGCCTGGTGCGCTGGCTGGTCCTTGCTGCCCTCTTAACCTATGCCTACGCCATGTCCGACAGCCGCCAGTACGGAGTGCGCCAGGGCGCCCCGGTGGTCTGGTCGCGCGGCCGCACGCTGCGCCGCATCGGCTATCCCTTCGGTTTCGCCCATGGCCTCGAGGCCAGCGCCTTTGCCACCCTGGTTCTGATGTCGGGATATCTCGGCACGGCGGCGCTGGGGGGCTACCAGATCGCTCAGAACCTGATCGCCATGGCCTTCATGGGCGCCGTTGGCCTGGGGATGGCTACGGCCATACGGGTGGGCAACGCAGTGGGCCGCCAGGACGGTCCAGGCCTGGCCCGGGCGGGCTGGACCGGAGTTGGTCTGGTGATCCTGCTGATGGCCCTGATCGTCGTCTTGTTCGAGGTCTGGCCCGAAGCTTTGGCAGGTATCTATAGCGGCGATCCAGAGGTTCTGGCGGTGGCCGTGCCGACCGTCATGGTGGCCGGCTGGATGCTAATCTGGGACGGTGCCCAGGGCGTGCTGATGGGCGCGCTGAGGGGCGCAGGCGATATCTGGACGCCGGTGATCTTGGCTGCCGTCTCGTTCTGGCTGGTCGGCGTGCCGCTGGCCGGGCTGCTGGCTTTCAGTCTGGAGGTGGGGGCGCCGGGTCTGATGCTGGGCATGTTTGGCGGTGTCGTTGCCGCGGCGCTGCTGCTGGGCGGCCGTTTCGCCGTCGTGTCGCGCCGCCCGGTCAGGCGCTTGTAGGGTTGGTTCCAGATTGATCCAGGCCACCAGCGCGGCCTAAAATCATCCTGCCAGGCATCCGGGAGCCGAAATGAGCGCCACAATCGCCTTGGTCGATGACGACCGCAACCTGCTGGCCTCGCTGGCCATGGCGCTGGAGGCCGAGGGTTTTCGCGTGCGCAGCTACCACGACGGCGCCGAGGCTCTGCGCGGCTTGGGTACCCAACCTGTCGATTTGGTAGTGCTCGACATCAAGATGCCGCGCCTCGATGGCATGGAACTCCTCACCCGGCTGCGCCGCCAAAGCGACGTGCCGGCCATATTCCTCACTTCCAAGGACGACGAGATCGACGAGGTGCTGGGCCTCAAGATAGGGGCTGACGACTATATCCGTAAGCCCTTCTCGCTGCGCCTATTGATCGAGCGCATCCGGGCCGTGCTGCGGCGTGCCGAAGCGGCTCAGGCCGACGACCCCGAAGCGGCCGAAAAGGCGGTGGTCCGGGGCGATCTAACCCTCGACCCGGCCCGCCACCTGTGCACCTGGCGGGGCTTGCCGGTGCGCCTGACGGTCACCGAGTTCCTGGTCCTGATGGCCTTGGCCCAGCGACCGGGGCACGTCAAAAGCCGCGACCAGCTGATGGACGTGGCCTATCAGGACAACGTCTACGTCGATGACCGCACTATCGACAGCCACATCAAACGCCTGCGCCGCAAAATGCGCGAGGTCGATCCTGAATTCGCCAATATCGAGACCCTCTACGGTGTCGGCTACCGTTACAGGGAAGTCTGACGACGAATCCCATGCACCAGCCAAGCGAGGGCCAGGCAACACAAACGCCACCACTGCCGCTGGTGCAAAAGTGGCACGAACGCCGACTCTCGCGCCTGACGCTGCGCATTCTCGGCATCAACGTGCTGGCGCTGGGCATTCTGCTCGGCGGGCTCTTGTTTCTCGACCAGTACCGCGAGGGCCTGATCGAGGCCAAGATCGCCGCTCTGGAGATCGAGGGCGGCATCATGGCCGGTGCCATCGGCGCCGGCGCAGTGGCCGGACCGCCAGGCGGGCGCCGCCTCGATGCCCGCGTGTCGGCCGATTTCCTGCGCCGCCTGGTGAGACCGCGGCGCACTTGGGCGCTGCTGTTCGATGGCCGAGGACTGGTGATGGTCGACAGCCGCCGCCTCGGCGCCGCCGGGCGCCGCGTCGAGATGCTGCCGCTGCCCACTCCCGACAGCGATTTCCCGGCCATTGAGTTCCTGGCCCGCTGGGCCGAGTGGTTGGCCCGCACCATGCCGGGCTGGGAAAGCTACCCACCCTATCGCGAACAGCTCGAGTTGCGGGCGCTCTATGGCGAGGAGCTGGGGTACGCCCTGGCCGGCCATATCGCCAGCAGCGTGCGCGAAACCCAGGACGGCGACCTCATCGTCAGCGTCGCCATGCCGGTGCAGCGCTTCAAGCGGGTGCTGGGGGCGCTGGTGCTGACGGCGGACGGCGCCGATATCCAGCAAAGCGTGCGCGAGCTGCAACTGGCCATCGGCCAGGTCTTCCTATTGGCGCTAGGGGTGACGGTGTTGCTCTCGCTCTACTTGGCCGGCACCATCGTCAGGCCCATCCGGCAGCTTGCGGCGGCCGCGGAATCGGTGCGCCGGCGGCCTCGCCAGCGCGCCGCCATCCCCGACTTCAGCAGTCGGCGCGACGAGATTGGCGAGCTTTCGGCAGTACTCGGCAACATGACGGCGGCGCTCTACGACCGGCTCGAGGCCATCGAGGCCTTCGCCGCCGACGTGGCCCACGAGGTGCGCAACCCCATCACGTCGATCCGCAGCGCCGTCGAAACCCTGGAACGCCAGCCCGAGCCGGCGCAGCAACAGCGCCTGATGGCCATCATCGCCGATGACGTGCAGCGCCTCGACCGCCTGATCGGCGACATCGCCGACGCTTCGCGCCTCGACGCCGAACTGGCACGGGCCGAAGCGTTTCCGGTCGACCTCGAAGCCCTGACCCGCACCCTGATCGAGGTCGAGCACCAGGAAGATGGACCCGATATTGAGCTCGAGATCGCCGCCGAAAGGGCCGGGGCTTACGTCGTGCCGGGCCTTGAAGGCCGCCTCGGTCAGGTGCTGCGAAACCTGCTCGACAACGCCGTTTCGTTCAGTCCTCCGGGAGGTGCCATCGAGCTCGATGTGCGGCGCCAACTCGACCGCGTGCGAGTGATCGTCAGCGACCAGGGACCGGGCCTGCCCGAGGACAAACTCGAGGCGATCTTTGAACGTTTCTACAGCGAACGCCCCGAGGGCGAGGCCTTCGGCCGTCACTCCGGCCTCGGGCTCTCAATTTCGCGTCAGATCATCGAGGCCCACGGCGGCGCGATCTGGGCCGAAAACCGCCACGACGCCGACGGCACGGTGGTTGGCGCCCGTTTCACCGTGGAGCTGCCGGTGTAGCGTTCGTCAATCTCGACTTTGTGCTCATTTGACTCCGCCGCCGGCCCTGGCGCACCCTCCCGGCATGGTTCTCGTCCATGGTACTTGCGTCGCTATCGACGGTACCGCGGTGCTGCTCTGCGGCCCCTCGGCCAGCGGCAAATCGGATCTGGCGCTCAGGCTGATCGACCAGGGTGCCCGGCTGGTGGCTGACGATCAGGTCGAGCTGGAAGCCCGCGCCGGCACCCTGCATGCGGCGGCGCCCGAGGTCCTGAGCGGCCTTCTGGAGGTACGCGGAATGGGTATCGTGCGTCTGCCTCATTGTGCCGGGGCAGTGGTTGCTGCGGTGATCGAGCTGGCGCCCGAGGCTGAGGTCGAACGCTTGCCCGAGGCGGCCAGCCGCGACTTCGATGGTGTCGCGCTGCCGCTTTACCGGCTGGCCGCCTTTGCGGCCTCGACGCCGGCCAAGGTCCGCCTCGCTCTTGCCGGTCTGGGCCGGGGGAAATCATGAGCGCGGACGAGGCACCTGGGGCGCCCGGAGCCCACCCCCTGCGCCGGGTGATGCTGATCAGCGGGCTGTCCGGGGCCGGCAAATCGTCGGCCCTCAAGGCGCTCGAGGATCTCGGTTTCGAGGCTATCGACAACCTGCCGCTCTATTTGCTGCGACGCCTTTTGTGGCCCGGCGAGGAGCCGGTGGCGCTGCCCGACCAGCCGCTGGCCATCGGCATCGACAGCCGCACCCGCGATTTCCGCGCCGACGGACTGTTGGCCCAAATCGACGAATCCTCGGGCCGCGACGATCTGACGCTTTCGCTGTTATTCCTCGATTGTGACGACAACATATTGCGCCGGCGTTTCACCGAAACCCGGCGGCGACACCCTCTGGCTGCCGACCGGCCGGTCAGCGACGGCATCGAGCTCGAGCGCCAACTGGTGGCGCCGCTGCGTGATCGCGCCGATCTGGTGGTCGACACGTCACGCCTCACTCCCGGCGAGCTGCGCCAGTTCCTCGACGCCCGCTTCGCGCCCGACCGCACCCCTGGTCTGATGGTGGCGCTGACTTCGTTCGCCTACCGTCAGGGCCTGCCACGCGAGGCCGACCTGGTCTTCGACGTGCGCTTTCTGGCCAATCCCCACTACCAAGAGGCGCTGCGCCCAGGCACTGGCCGCGATCCCGAAGTGGCCTCATTCATTGCCGCCGATGACGCCTTTGCGCCTTTCATGGCGAGGCTTGGCGAGATGATCGGCGACCTGCTGCCGCGCTATCAGCGCGAGGGCAAAAGCTATCTGACAGTGGCCATCGGCTGCACTGGCGGCCAGCACCGTTCGGTCTTCGTGGCCGAAAGCCTGGCTGAACACCTGCGCCGTGGCGGCTGGCCGGTGGCGCTAAGACACCGTGAATTGGATCGGGTGGAGTGAGATGAACAAAAACAAGGGGCCGATCGGCCTGATACTGGTCACCCACGGGCGCCTGGCGGCAGAGTTCCTGGCCGCCGCCGAGCACGTGGTGGGACCGCAAAGCGCCGCCCGGGCCATCTGCATTGCGCCCGATGAGGACATGGAGGAGCGCCGCCAGGACATCCTGCAGGCGGTATCCGAGGTCGACGCCGGCGCTGGCGTCATCGTGCTCACCGACATGTTCGGCGGCACGCCCTGTAACCTGGCCATATCGATCATGGAGCAGGCCAACGTCGAGGTCCTGGCCGGCGTCAATCTGCCCATGCTGATCAAGCTGGCCAGTGTGCGTGATGAGGGCGACATGGCGGCGGCGGTAGCGGCGGCCCAGGAGGCCGGGCGCAAGTACATCAACGTCGCCTCGAAGCTGCTGGCCGGCTGCGAGACGTGAACGAGGCTTCCGGGCAAAGCCCGAAAGCCGCACTACGCCGCCGCGTGGTCATCGCCAACCGTCTCGGGCTGCATGCCCGGGCGGCTGCCCGCTTCGTCAAGCTGGCCGGTCAGTTCGACGCCGAGGTGCGGGTGCGCAAGGACGACAACGAGGTCTCGGGGCTTTCTATCCTGGGCCTGATGATGCTGGCGGCCGTGCCCGGCAGCGCGCTCGAGCTGATCGCCAGCGGCAACCAGGCTCAAGCCGCCTTGGATGCCCTCGAGGCCCTGGTGGAGGGCAAGTTCGATGAAGACTGATGGCCGAAGGCAACGTTCGGTCAAAGCTGCCGAACACATTGTCGAGGGCCACGGCGTGGCGCCCGGTATCGCCATCGGCCGCGCCTTCGTGGTCGAACACGGGATCAGCCAGGTGCCCGAATACAATATCGGCAGCGCCGAGGTGGCGGCCGAATGCCAGCGCTTCAATGAGGCCGTAACCTATTCCCAACGTCAGGTGGGCAAGCTGCAGGACAAGGCCCGGCGGCTCTCGGGGGCGGCGGCCGAGGAGCTCGGCTACATCCTCGAAGCGAACCTGCAGATGCTCACCGGCTCGCGCCTGGTGCGCGGTGTCGAGGATCGCATCGGCCGCCAGCGCATCAACGCCGAGGCCGCGGTGCAGGCTGAAATGGCCGATATTGCCCAAAGCTTTTCGGCCATCGGCGACCCTTACCTGGCGGGCCGCATGCAGGACATCAACGATGTCGGCATGCGCCTCATCCGCAGCCTCACAAACACGCCCTACAAGGCGCTCAGCGGGCTTCCGGAGGGAACCGTTGTGATCGCCGAGGAGATCACTCCGGCCGACACGGCGCTGATGGATCCGGCTCGCATTGCCGGCTTCGCCACGGCGCTGGGTGGCGCCGAGAGCCATACCGCCATCGTCGCCCGTTCTTTGGGGCTGCCGGCGGTGCTGGGGGCGGCCGACGTGGTGACGGCGGTCAAGACCGGAGACACCGTGGTGGTCGACGGCGGCCGTGGCCGCATCGTCGTCAATCCCGGCAGCCGCACCAAGGCCCGCTTTCGCCAGCGGCGTCAGGAACTGGCGCGTGAGCAGCGCTTGCTGGCGCGTCTGCGCGATCTGCCGGCGCGCAGCCGCGACGGTGTCGAGGTGACGCTGCAGGCCAATCTGGAATTGCCGCTCGAGCTTGACATGGTGAACCAGGTGGGGGCGGCGGGAATCGGGCTTCTGCGCAGCGAGTTCTTTTTCATGAACCGGGACGACCTGCCAAGCCAGGACGAGCAGTACACAGCGCTTTCCTCCCTGGTCGAGGGCATGGCGGGGCGGCCCGTCACCATCCGCACGCTGGACGTCGGCGGCGAAAAGCTGGCGCCGGCGCTGGGCCAGCACTTTGCCGCCAGCACCAACCCGGCGCTCGGGCTCAGGGCCATCCGGCTTTCGCTCAAGGTGCGTTCGTTGCTCGAGGACCAGCTGGCCGCCATGCTGCGGGCCGGTGCCCACGGCCCGGTGCGTATTCTGCTGCCCATGATCACCACGCCGGGCGAGGTGGTGCAGGTGCGCGAGGTGCTCAAGCGGGTGGCGCGCCGGCTCAAGCGCCGCGGCCAGGCCATCGCCGCACCACTGCCGCCGCTGGGAGTCCTGATCGAGGTGCCGGCCGCCGCCCTGGCTGCCGACGGCTTGGCCCAGGTGGCGGATTTCTTCTCTATCGGCACCAACGACCTGACCATGTATACCCTGGCCATCGATCGCAGCGACGAGCAGATGGCAGACCAGTTCAACTCCTTGCATCCGGCCGTCATTCGCCTGGTCGGCCATAGCATCGAGGCTGCCCGGCAGGCCGGTATTCCCATCAACATCTGCGGCGAGATGGCTGGCGAGCCACGCTATACGGCGCTGCTGCTGGGGCTCGGGCTGCGCGATTTGAGTATGGCGGCAACGGCTTTGCCGCGCGTCAAGCAGCGCATCCGCGCCCTCGACGTGAGCGAGGCGGCGCGGCGTTCGCAAACCATCCTGGAACAGCACGACAGCGGTCGCATCGCCGCCATGCTCGACGATCTCAACGCCTTGATCTGAAGGGAAAACCCTAGTTTCAGCTATGATTTCTGCCTTACATGCGCATATAAAGATTTCTTTATACTTGCGTCCGACGGGAGCCCTTGCTATACAGCCGCCAAATTTATTGGCCGCCCGCCGTGGTGGCCCAAAAAAAACCGCCGCCCGCCGTGGCGGCCCGCAATCCGCCATGCCAGGAGCCAGCTATGAGTGACAACGACTACAAGGTCGCCGACATTTCCCTCGCCGATTGGGGGCGCAAAGAAATCTCCATCGCCGAAACCGAGATGCCTGGGTTGATGGCGCTGCGCGCCGAGTTCGGCGCCGAGGCGCCGCTGACTGGCGCCCGTGTCGTCGGTTGCCTGCACATGACCATCCAGACGGCGGTGCTGATCGAGACCTTGTTGGCGCTGGGGGCTGAGGTGCGTTGGTCGTCGTGCAACATCTTCTCGACCCAGGACCACGCCGCCGCCGCTGTCGCCGCGGTCGGCGTGCCGGTGTTCGCCTGGAAGGGCGAGACCGAAGAGGAATACGAATGGTGCATCGAACAGACCATCGAAGGCCCTGATGGCTGGCGTCCCAACATGCTGCTGGATGACGGCGGCGATCTGACCCAGATCATGCACGACCGCTACCCCGAGCTGATGACCGAGGTGCGCGGTCTCAGTGAGGAAACCACCACCGGCGTCCTCCGCCTCTACCAGATGGAGCGCGACGGCAGCCTCAAAGTGCCGGCCTTCAACGTCAACGATTCGGTGACCAAGTCGAAGTTCGACAATCTTTACGGCTGCCGCGAGAGCCTGGTCGACGGCATCAAGCGGGCCACCGACGTGATGCTGGCCGGCAAGATCGCCGTAGTCTGCGGCTATGGCGAGGTGGGCAAGGGCTCGGCCGCCAGCCTGCGCGGCCAGGGTGCGCGGGTGATGATCACCGAGATCGACCCGATCTGCGCCCTGCAGGCCTCGATGGAGGGCTACCAGGTGACCACCATGGAGACGGCGGCGTCAGAAGGCGACATCTTCGTCACGGCCACCGGCAACAAGGATGTCATCACGCTCGACCACATGCGCGAGATGAAGGACCGCGCCATCGTCTGCAACATCGGCCACTTCGATTCCGAAATCCAGATAGCTTCGTTGCAGAACTATCCCTGGCACGAGGTCAAGCCGCAGGTCGACGAGGTCGAGTTTCCCGACGGCAAGCGCCTGATCGTGCTGGCCCAAGGCCGGCTGGTCAATCTGGGCTGCGCCACCGGCCACCCCAGTTTCGTCATGAGTGCCTCGTTCACCAACCAGGTGATGGCCCAGATCGAGCTGTGGCAGAACCACGGCGACTACGAGCGCCGGGTCTACGTGCTGCCCAAGCTGCTCGACGAAAAGGTGGCGCGTTTGCACTTGGCCAAGCTCGGCGTGCCGTTGACCGAACTCAGCGCAGACCAGGCGGCCTACATCGACGTGCCTTCGACCGGTCCCTACAAGCCGGAGTATTACCGCTACTAGTTAGGATCTCAGTTTCCTGAGATCCTAACTAGCACCTTGTCGCTCACGGCGGCGGCCCTCGCGGTCCGCTGCCTGCGCGGGCGCGCCGCAGTAGCGGCGGGTCGCGGTCGCTCCCGTTGCACAAAATGACAAAGCACAAAATAGAAGAATACCGCCTTTAGCGGCGGCACTAGAGCGTTCTGTAATTAGATTGAAGCATACCCGGAGTTTCTGAAATAGTTGGCGCATTCCTGTGGCGTGA
>NZDS01000182.1 GCA_002690215.1 Rhodospirillaceae bacterium
GGTCTTGGGTCTAGCGAAAAGCAGGTGGCCCAGCGAACACCCGTTCGGCTGCTCCGAGACACACTGCCGGAGTAGTCTGGATGCACCGCCAGGGGGTTCCCGCGACCGGCGCGGCCCTGCTCAAGGACCCCCTCTCTGCCAACCCAACGAGACCCTGGCCGATTTTGAAGCCACCCCACCGTTCGTCGTCAGTATCCCGGCCCCCTTCCTAGGGGCTCGAATTTCTGGTATCTAGTGTTATGTCTAAAACTACAATTGAACATACAAACAGGGGATAAAAAAATGGCCGATACCGAATGGTACTGGAAGGGACGTTATCTCGAATATTGCAGCTGCGATGTGGGCTGCCCCTGCGAAAATATGGCCCCCCCGACACAAGGGCATTGTGATGGTGTCATCGGCTTTCAAATTGACGAGGGCCATTACGGCGATGTCAACATGGATGGCGTCATGGTCGCCGCGACATACTTCTTTCCACGCGCTATTCATCACGGTGGCGGCCACATGCAGCCCATTCTTCGACCGGAAACGACTGAAGAACAGATAGCTGCGGTATTCGCCATCATGGGCGGTGAAGGACAGCCCGTGGGTTCCATGTTTCAGATCTTTTCAGTTATAGTCGAAACCATCCATGAGCCACAATTCGCACCCATTGAGTTTGAGTGGAACATCAACAAGCGACTGGGCCGGATCCATGTTCCCGATATTGTTACGGCAACCACGGCACCCATCCGCAATCCGGTGACGGATGAAGAGGTGGAAGTACGCACGGTTCTGCCCAATGGCTGGGTCTTTTACGAGGCACAGGTCGCCTCGGGTACAGCCAAAGGCACGGGCGATATCAAGTTCGACTATAGCCAGCGACATAGCTCGCTCGCGACCTTTGCCTTCAACAATAATGGCATGGCCCATTCCTACGAAGAGGCCAAGGAATTGTACGGTTTGGACGCCATGCGCTAAATCGCAAAGAATATGGCAGCGCTCTCATAATTGGGGCGTTACCGGCTTTGCAAACAAAAGATAGCCATCATGGAACGCATATTGATACGGGACCGGGCCCTGGTCTTCATCGCCCTGGCTGGGTTAAGCATCCTTTCGTGGATCTATTTGGCTGTCTTGGCCAAAAACATGTCCCAAGGCGACATGAGCCTAATGGGTATGGCTGTGATGGCAACAGGGTCCATGCAAGCGACGATGGGCGCATGGACCACAACCACCTTTGCCCTGATGGCGGTAATGTGGTTCGTCATGATGGTGGGTATGATGGTGCCCTCCGCAGCCCCCATGATACTGCTGTTCGCCACCATCACACGCAAACAGGCACAGAATAAAAACCCCAGCCTGCGCATCGCTATCTTCGCCGGCACCTATCTATTCGTCTGGGCGTTGTTCAGCATTGCCGCCACATTAGCCCAATGGGCGCTGACCGAGGTGGCCCTGGTGTCTCCCATGATGATAGGCACCTCGAAGTGGCTAACCATTGTTTTATTGGGGGCCTGCGGTATCTATCAACTGACCCCATTGAAACAGGCATGCCTGGGCAAATGCCGCTCTCCCTTGGGCTTCCTTATGACCGGTTGGCTACCGGGTGATCTCGGTGCCTTGAAGATGGGGCTATCTCATGGCGCCTATTGTCTGGGCTGTTGTTGGCTGTTAATGGGTCTGCTGTTTGTGGGTGGTGTTATGAACCTGTTATGGGTCGCGTTGATCGCCATTTTAGTCCTGGGAGAAAAGGTTCTGCCGCATGGGGATCTATTAGGCAAATTCGGCGGCGTCGCAATGCTGGCGGTGGCCGTCTATATGATCCTACCGACAACCTCCGCTTAGACATCCGGCATGCCGGCTACTCAAGTCCATGCCCAGAACGACCGCACCCACAGGCTTTTTTTCTGGCGTTTGTGATCGATAATTCATCCTCAAAATATTCCCGGTGCTCGACATCATCTGCCGAACATCAGGGGCTCAAACGGCTGAATATCACTGGATTTGGGCTTAATCAGGTGATTTGCAGAATTCAGACCACGCCTCGTTGTGGGCCAGCACTACCCGCTTAGTGCCGGTCGTCAGGCTATCGTCTTCGTCTAAGATGATCGGCCTAATCCATTCGCACCCTGCCACTGGCGCGTCGATAGCGGCGCAACCGGCGGTCAAGCTCGTCATCGTCAAGAGTATCCAGATGGCTAGTGATTTCCGCCAGCCGTTTGGCTCGAACCTGTCCGGCTTCGAGGGCGGACAAGCGGGCGGCATTGGCCCCTGCCCTACGCAGTCGCCAGTCACGGAACAGGCCCGTCAACGAACTGAACAGACGGCTGACGGCAGCGATGCCCGAACTGCCATAGAGAACTCCATTATGGATTGGATAAGAGGGCCGTTCGCCGGAGAGTGTATGGGTCTGTAGAACGACTGATAGAAGAGTGAGGTTCGGACGTTCAATAGGGAGAACGAAGGTCTATCGTGTACTGAAAGCCTGAGGGACGAGAATGAAAAATATATTGAACGCCATAGCACTTGTTTTTGCGCTGATGATTGCGAGCATTGGGGTAAGCTTCGCACAATCAAAAAATGGAAAAGAAGTGGCAACTCTCTACAGGGATAGCAGAATAGTGAAAAACGCTCGGCTTCATGTAGCCACATTTGATGCTGCAAAAAATGGGTTTTACTACAACTGGGAAAACTGCATGGTTGCTGCTAAACTATTTCAATCTCAAGGTGGCGTGAAGACGAAGTTTTGGTGCGAGAAAGGGTTTTTCAAGGAATGACCATCTTGCAACAAGAGTTTCTATATTACTGTATTTTGGCGATCTTCGGTGCGGTTGGCATGCTTTTGTTTGCTTATCACCACCAAACCCACGGGTAGTGCCACTACAGCAAAAACAACCAAAGCTGAAATGACCAGAAACTGAGCAACACTACAAATATCCCCCGAACAGCTGGACAATATCATGTAGATTATGTTCATGGCAGGATTATGTGGGTTGTGGTCACTGGTGGTATGTGATTGTGGGATGAGTAGGGGTTTGGAGGGTGCTGGTGAAGGTTCAGCGGCCAGCCCGACCCGCACCGTGCTCTTCCCGGAAGTTAGCACGGTTCACCAACGGCACGATACTCACGGCAGCTGATGGAAAGCAGATAGCCAGTTGGGATAGAGAATTGAAAAATCCCATTTGTCTTTCCAGATGCATCTACCCACCGCCTCAAAGGTCCCTAGTTACATGTTATTGACCCAGCCATCCACTCGGATGCACCAAGAGAGGATAGGGCATTTAGCAATTTTGATTGAGCACGAATATCCAGATTTTCGATTTGGAAAAATTGTATAATTCTGCATCTACCATCGCCTTTGCCCATGCTGCCCAAACCTGTAATCGCCACATAATTATTAACAGAAGAACGGGGTTTGGCGTTGGTAAGGCTGGGCGGGGTTCTGGAAATAGAGCCCGCTGCAATTACAATTTTGGAGTATGGCGTATGGAAAATTTTTCCGTTCGTATTTGACCGCAAGTTCATGCCAGAAGCGTCGGCTGTTTGGCCAGTTCCTTTTAAAGCAGAATTGACAAAACTTACTGCTGTGTCGGTTGGCAGAAGATCAACAACATCTTTCTCAACTACATTTGCAAATTTCACCTGCCTTTGTGAAACAGCACATGATAGCGATGAGATGGCAATAATTAGCAAGCAGAAAATCTTAGGATATAGACTATTCAGTGGCATATCTTTTCCTTAATAATCTGTGCCAAGGCTACTGCCTTTTCCTTACATTGCTGCCAATTTTTACTTCAGACAAATTACCAAAATACACTGCAGATGCTTGATCATTAGACACTCTCTTAACGGTTAACAGGATATCTCTTGAGTTTACATTTCTTGAAATTAAAACTTCTCCCACAGATACCTGATCTTTGTAAATAAGTTTCAAAACTACGAACTTCCACTCATGATTGATTTTGGTTACCCGCCCCACCACAGTGTGGTTTCGCATTGGTATCGAGGGGCTGGGTGATGTGCTTATTGTTGCAACTTGCTTAGGCTTTTCTTGCTCCGCCTCGGCACGCGCTTCTTCAGCTCTCGCCTTTTTTCTGGCTTCAACCCGCGCCTTCACAGCTGCAAGGTGCCTCCGTTTCTCATAGCGCTTCAAACGATCCTGCTCGGCAGCTTTGGTTTCTGCCTCCGCATGACCAAGTCGCCGGACTTGATGCCGGCCCGGAAGGCCGGGGTGTCGTCGATCGGCGAGACCACCTTGACGAGGCCGTTCTCCATCGTCACCTCGATGCCCAGTCCGCCGAATTCGCCGCGCGTCTGCACTTGCATGTCGCGGTAGTTCTTGGCGTTGAGAAAACTCGAATGAGGATCGAGGGCGGACAGCATGCCGTTGATGGCCGCTTCGATGAGCTGTTCGTCGCTGACCTGTTCGACGTAGTCGGCGCGCACGCGCTCGAAGACGTCGCCGAACAGGTTAAGCTGGCGGTAGGTTTCCGAACTGGCGGCCTGGGCACCGGCCGGCAGAACCAATAGGGCGACGCCAGTGATACCGGCGATGGCAATTTTGCGTATCATCCGCTGACTTTCCTCTCGCTGGCCGCTAACCAAGGGAGCGGATTGATGGGCTCCCCGTTGCGACGCAACTCAACATAAAGATTTGTCTTCCCGCCGTCCCTTCGCCCCATGCGGCCGACCGGTTCTCCGGCCAACAGCCACTGGCCAACGACGCTGTCTATGCGGGACATCCCTGCGATCAAGGTATGATATCCCTCGCCGTGAGATATGATCAAGAGTTGGCCATAGGACCGAAAGGGTCCCGAATAAACCACCTTACCGTCATGAGGCGCAACCACCTGGGCAAAGGGGAGTGTTGCGATGGTAACACCCTTGACCGTACCGACCGCCTCTTTTTCCCCGAAATGACCCACCAGACGGCCGCGGGCGGGTAGCGGCAGGCGGCCTTCGACCTGGGAAAAACGCAACGCCGGAAAGGGTGTGGCGCCGCTGCCTTGCTTTTTCTCCTCGGCCTCCAGCCGGCGCACCAGGGCCCTCAGATCCTGGGCTCGCGCCGCCATGTCGGCCAGCCGGCGGCTTTGGCGACGGGTTTCATCGACGGTGCGCCGGTGGCGCTTGGCCACCCGGTGCAGCAGCCGGTCGAGAGCCCGGCGTTCCTTGCCCAGGCCTCCGGTAGCGTGGGAGAGGCGGGCTCGCTTGCCGGCCATTTCACGACGCAGACGGCGTAGCGCCTCGAGTTCGGTGCGCAAGGCCGCGGCACGGCGTTCGATATCAGGGATCAGGGCGGCCAGAACCACTGACAGGCGCACCGTATCGTTAGGCGTCATGGGACTGGCGATCAGCGCCTCGGGAGGCTGGCGGCGTAGCCGCACCAGCGTTCCCAGCATCTCGCCCAAGGTCGAACGGCGAGCCGCCAGGTCGGCGACCTTGGCGCCTTCCTGGGCCTTCAGTGCGCCGAGGCGCTGTTCCAGCGAAGAGATAACTGCTTCCTGGCGCTGCACGGCGGCAGCGGCACCGACCAGTCCCCGTTTCATGCTGCGCAGATCACGGCCCAGCCGCGAGGCTTCTTTTTCGAGATCTTGTTTGCGGTGGCGCCCGGCATCGATTTCTCGTTCGATGCGCTCCAGGCGCTGGTTGGTGGTTTCGGAAAGCGTCTGGGCAGAGGCGCCTGGCGGCACCAGTAAAAGCAGCAACGCGCAAAGAGTGGCGCGGCGCACGGCCCTACCCGACTCTTTCCAAGAGCGAGGTGCCCGTCATTTCGACCGGCTGGGCCAACCCCATCAGAGCCAGCGCGGTTGGTGCCACATCTGCCAGGCAGCCATCGCGCAGGCTTGCGACATGGGCCGGCGGGTTGACCAGGATGGCAGCGACCGGGCCGCTGGTGTGGGCGGTGTGGGCCTGATCGCCGTCACGCATCTGTTCGGCATTACCGTGATCGGCGCAGATCAGCAGCCGGCCGCCGGCTGCGGCAATGGCTTCGGCGAGTCGTCCCAGGCAAGCATCGATGCACTCGGCGGCAACCATGGTGGCTTCCAGATTGCCGGTATGGCCGACCATGTCGCCGTTGGCGTAGTTGGCGACGATGAGGTCAAAATCGTCTGCGATCGCCGCCACCAGGGCATCGGTGACGGCCGGGGCCGACATCTCCGGCTGGAGATCGTAGGTCGCCACTTTGGGTGACGGCTCGAGGATGCGTTCCTCGCCGGCATAGACCGTCTCGCGGCCGCCGTTGAGGAAAAAAGTGACGTGGGCGTATTTCTCGGTCTCGGCGATGCGCAGTTGCCTGAGGCCGGCCTCGGCCACTACCTGGCCCAGGGTGTTGTTGATCTCCATTGGTGGCAGCAGAGTGGCGAGAAAGGGCTCAAGGCTAGCGGCATAATTGCTCATGCCGACCGCGGCGGCGAAAGACACCGTGGTTGGCCGGGCAAAGCCGTCGAAGGCCGGATCGACGAGCGCCGCCATGATCTCGCGCATGCGGTCGGCACGGAAATTGGCGGCCAGCAGGCCGTCACCGTCGCGCATGCCGGCAAAGCCGCCGATCAGCCGCGGTGTCACGAATTCATCGCTCTGGCCGGCCGCGTAAGCTGCGGCAATGGCTGAAGCGGCGTCTTCCGCCGTTTCTCCCTGGCCGGCCAGCAGCGCCGCATAGGCCTTTTCCAAGCGTTGCCAGCGCTGGTCGCGGTCCATGACGTAGTAGCGGCCGCAGAGGCTGGCCAGTGCCACTCCCGGAAGCCCGGCAATGGCGCTCTCGAATTTCGCCAGGTAGCCGGCAGCGCTTTGCGGCGGGGTATCGCGGCCATCGAGGAAGGCGTGCACCAGCACCCTCACGCCGGCCCGGCTCACCAAATCGGCCAGGGCCACCATGTGATCCTGGTGCGAATGCACGCCGCCCGGCGACAGCAGCCCCATCAGGTGGCAGGCGCCGCCCGTGGCCTGCAGCGCCGTGATGAGATCCACAAGCTTCGGATTGGCGGCCAACGAGCCGTCAGCCAGGGCGGCGTCGATACGTGGCAGGTCTTGCGCCACGACGCGGCCGGCGCCCAGGTTCATGTGACCAACCTCGGAATTGCCCATCTGGCCGTCGGGCAGGCCGACGGCACTGCCTGCGGTTTGCAACACGCCGTTCGGGCAACTCTCCAGCAGACCGTCCCAGACCGGCGTGCGGGCCAGCGCAATGGCGTTGTCCGCCGAGGGCGGACGCTGGCCCCAGCCGTCGAGAATACAAAGGACGACGGGGCGGCTCTGGTTGTTGTGGTCCTGAGCGCTCATGGTTGGCATAGGACTATAGTATTCAAAGGGTTAGCGGCAAGCGGGAGTGACAAGGGCAAACCCCCAGGCGTTCAGTTGGCAATGAAACCGAATTAAGATATCCGCCAACTTGGAGCTTAGTCCGGGAAACCCGGGCTGATACCATGGCCGCAGACCGAACGCCAAAACAACTTTGCCAGGGCCGGACAATACCATGTTGTCGAACGACATAAAAAAGGACGCGATGCGAACGTTCTCAGTGCTGATGGAGGGAGGGACCGCCATCGTTCCGACCCACGTCGGATACGCGTTTGTCGGCATTTCCGAGGAAGCCATTCACAACACGTTCGTCGCCAAGCGCCGGGCACCAGGCAAATTGCACGCGTTTACGGGTTGTAAGCCGTTGCACGACGCACTGCACGTCGTCGACGATCGGGCCAGCGCCGCGGTTGACGCGATCTGGCGTGAACATGGTCTGACCATCGGCTGCGTCGCCCCGGCGCGCCTCGATCATCCGATCATGAAAAAACTGCCCAAAACCGTCTTTCAGCAAAGCATCAAGGACGGCACGGTGGCAATGCTGCTGGGCGCCGGCCCGTTCCTCGACGAGCTCGGCCGTTTGAGCCTTGAAAATGAAATCGCGATAATCGGCTCTTCGGCCAACCTGACCCACCGCGGCGTGAAGTATCGCACCGAGGATATCGAGCCCGAAATCCTGGCCGCCGCTGATTTGGTTATCGACTACGGTCTCATGCGGTGGGTGTCGTACAACTTTTCCTCAACGATGATCGACTTCCGTGACTATTCGGTGGTCCGATACGGCGCTTGTTTCGACCTCATCCAGGACATTCTGCGGCGTCAGTTCGGCATCGTCATCGCAGACCACGCCGATGATGCGTCCGGGATTCCCAGCGCAAGTTGAGGTTCATACCTCGGCCTCACCGCGGCCGCCGGCTTGGCGATCGGCAAAGTCGAGGAAAAAACGTCCTTGTCCGGCGTATGGCCGCAACGTTTCGGAAACACCTGGTCCTCGATGAACAAGCCGGCAACGCCCGCTTTTTCGAATTCGCGTACTGCCCGCACGACGTTGGTCGGGTTGCCGAACCCGGTACCGCCATCGGCGAACACCGGCAGATCGACGGCGTCACAGACCCGGGCGCAATGGTTGGCGAGTTCGCGCAACGACAATTGCGAACTGTCGGGCTCGCCGAGCAACACGCCGCTGGCCGCGATGCGGGCGCTCAGCGAAACGTGCACGCCGGGCGTGGCCAGAATCTTGTCGGCCAGAATCAGCCCCTTCAAGCGGTCGTATGCCTCATTCACCATCCTCCGCTGCTTCGTGAAAATCGATTTCGTAAACCCAGGGGCGGGCCTCGCGGTCGCGCGCCTGGAAAGCGGCAATGTCATCTTCGTGGTTTAGCGCAACATCGATTTCATCCAGGCCGCGCAGCAGGACGTCGCGTCGATCGGGGTTCACCGAGAAAGCAACCGGCGGGCGGTCGCCGACCGGCGTTATGAGGCATGCCTCCAGATCGACCACGATCCGCACCGGGACATCGCTGTCCGCAACGAGGGCGACCAATCGGGCGTGCTTTTCGGGTTCGAGCGCAATCGGCAGCAAACCCTTGCGGAAGGCGTTGGCCTGAAAAATCTCGGCGTAACTTTCGGCGATGACACAGCGGATCCCGGCCCCGAGCAACGCCCAGACCGCATGTTCGCGCGACGAGCCGCAGCCGAAGTTCCGCCCCGTCAGCAGCACCTTGGCCTGGGTAAACTGCGGCCGGTCGAGAATGAATTGGTCACGCTCGCCACCCTCAGCGGATTCACGCCAGTCGAGGAACAAGCCCTCGCCGATGCGCGACATGTCGGTGCCGATCCGCTTGAATATGCCGGCCGGAATAATGGCATCGGTGTCGATGTTGTCGCGCAACAGCGGCGCCACGATACCCTCGACGGTGGCGAAGGGTTCCATGGCTTCAGTCCTCCAACCGACGCCAATCGGTGAGCCGTCCGCGGACAGCCGCCGCCGCCGCCGTCGCCGGGCTCACCAGGTGGCTTCGGGCGCCGCTTCCCTGGCGTCCCTCGAAGTTGCGATTAGACGTCGTGGCGCAGCGGCTGCCACTCGGCACCAGTTCGCCGCCGACGGCGCAACACAGGGAACAGCCGGCTTCATGCCATTCGAAACCGGCGGCGCGGAAAACCTCCGCCAATCCCTCGGCCTCGGCCTGTCGCCGGACCGCGGCGGATCCGGGGGCGATGATCGCCCGAACTCCCGCGGCGACCGCGCGCCCTTGGGCGACCCGTGCGGCGGCGCGGAGGTCGCCGAGCCGGCCATTGGTGCATGAGCCGATAAACACCGTTTGCACGGGGACCCCCTCTATCGGCGTTCCTGGAACCAGCCCCATGTATTCGAGGGCATGTCGTTTCGCCGCCCGGATTTCCGGGATCGCGAAGGAACCGGGATCGGGAACCCGTCCGCTGATCGGGATCGCGTCCTCCGGACTGGTTCCCCAGGTGACCATGGGTTCGATGGTGCCGGCGTCAATCCGCACTTCGCGGTCGAATCGCGCCGCTGGGTCGCTATGCAGCGCCCGCCAAGCAATCAAGGCCTGTGTCCAGCGGGCGCCCTTCGGTGCGAAGCGGCGTCCCCGCAGATAGTCGAAAACCTTCTGATCCGGCGCCACAAGCGCAATGCGGGCGCCGAATTCGATGGCCATATTGCAGAGTGTCAAGCGCTCCTCGATCGGCAGCGCGTCGACCGCTGCACCACGGAATTCGACCGCATGCCCGGTTGCGCCGTCGGCTCCGATTTGTCCAAGGATCGCCAGCACAAGGTCTTTGCCGCTGGCGTGCGGCGACAGATATCCGTTGATCGTCAGGCGCATCGTCGCGGGCTTGGACAGGACCAGGGTTTGCGTCGATAACACGTGCTCGACGTCGCTGGTGCCAATGCCGAAGGCCACCGCGCCGAGGGCACCCAGCGTGCAGGTGTGGCTGTCGCCGCAAACGGTGATCAAACCTGGCAAGACGATGGCTAGTTCATGGGCAATGACATGGGTGATGCCGTGGTCGGCGTCGCCCAGGTCGAACAAACGGATCCCGGCGTCCTTCGCGTTGGCGCGCAAGGCGCGGATGAATTCGCGCCCCGGGGCGAAGGTGGCCTCGTCCCGACCCGGCCGGGTGGCGACCATATGATCAACCGTGGCGGCGCTCAGTCCGGGATTGCGAACGCGCCGAGCCGCCGTTGCAAGGGCGCGAAAGGCCTCCATCGAGGTGATTTCGTACAACATGTGGCGATCGACGTGCACCATGTCGCGGCCATCTTCGAAGCGGCGAACAACGTGGCTGTCCCAGATCTTGTCGAACAGGGTCTGCGCCGGAGCTGCCATCGGCGGCCCCTTTCAGCCGACGTGCGAGGCCGGCCGGGGGGGAGCCAACGGCACGACCATGCCGTCCTCGGCCCAGACGATGGTGCCATCGAACAGTTCGGCCATTTCGGCGATGAGACCTTCGCGCAGGCCCGGCGCATCCATTTGCGAGGGAATGTGGCTGGCCACCAAAATCTTGATCTGGGCCTCGGCGGCAATGCGGGCAATTTCCAGATGGCCCGCGGCGCCCCGCCGCCATTCCGGCCCTGGGGCGGTGCCGGAGATCTGATGACACATGTGGATCATGACATCGACGCCTTCGGCAAGGCGCGTGAAGGCCGCCGAGGGTCCGGCGTCTCCCGAGTAGGCGAGTGAGACTCCATCCCCGTCCAGGCGATAGCCGAGACAGGACAAATAGGGTTGGGCGTGAGGAACCTCGACGCATCGCAGTCGCCAGTCGTGGCCACCGATGCTGTCTCCGGCGGCCAATTCCTGCACGACCGGTTCGGGCCACGGCCGCGGCGGCGTCCCGCCGCGCAGGACATAGGTTTCCAGGCTCGGCTGGTGCTCGGTGCGAGCCGTGAGATCGGCGGCGAAGGCGCCGTCTTTGCCGATCAGTCGGTCGCACAGTCGGGCTGTGCCCTCGGGGCCGAAGACCTGGATCTCGGGATGGCTGCCGTTGTTTTGATCCCACCGGGTCAGCAGCAGGCGAACACCGTCGAGGCAATGATCGTAGTGCAGATGCGAGAAGACCAAGTGGCTGACGTCCAGCGGCTGCTTGCCGGCCTCGAGCAGTCGCTGATAGGCGCCCGGTCCGTGATCCAACAAAATGACGTCGCCGCCAATTTCAACCATGTACCCCGAACTCGCCCGCTCAAGCGATGGGGACGGCGTTCCGGATCCCAATACGGTGATCTTCATGCCTGCATTCCCCTGTCATTGCTGATCGTATTTCGCGTTCTGAAGCCGCGGTAGATGGCCCGCCCGATGACGACCGCAGTCAGGGCCAGCATTGCCAAAGCGATCGGATATTCGATCAGCGATGCAAAGCTTGCTTCGGTCAAGATATAGGCCTGACTGAGCGAGAGTTCGAGCATCGGCGTCAAGACGAAACCGATGATGAAGGGAACAAAGGGGTAGTCGAGTTTTCGCATCAGATACCCGAGGATGCCGAAAGCGATCGTCAAGCCGACGGCGAAAATGCTCTGGTCATTCAGATAGGCGCCCATCAGGCAGAGAAATATAAGCGCCGGCAGAATGACCGGGCGGGGAATGGTCAAGACCTTGGCGAAAAGTTTCAGACCGGCGCCGCCGATCGCCAGATTGATGAAATTGGCGATGATCATGGCCGCGAACATGCCGTAGATCAGCCGCCCATGATCGTCGAACATCCAAGGCCCGGGGGCCACGCCGTGGATGATGAAGGCGCCGACCAGCAACGCCGAGGTCACGTTTCCCGGTATGCCGAGCGTCAGCAGGGGAATCAGATTGGCCCCGACGACGGCGCTGTTGGCCGCTTCGGCGGCCGCCACGCCCTCAATCTCGCCCTTGCCGAAGGCCGCCGGGTTGGGCGACGCCCGGCGGGCCGCACCGTAGCCGAGGAAGCCGGAGATGGTCGCGCCCAGCCCCGGCAAGGCGCCGATGAAGGTGCCGATCAGTGCCGAGCGAAGAATGGTCCTGCGCAGCGAGACAAATTGACCCAGGGTCAAGCGGTCGTCCGGCAGGGAACGGATGGTGCCGGCGTCGAATGTGCCGCTTTGCCGGTGCCGAACGTGGGTCTCGATCTGCAGCAGCACCTCCGACAGGGCCAACATGCCGATGCCGATCGCCATGATCGGAATGCCGCTGATCAGATCGATATTGTCGAAGGTCAGGCGCGGCATGCTCAGGGTCGGGTCGGTGCCGATGGTGGCGAAGAGAATGCCCAGCGCCGTAGCGATCAAGCCCTTGTTGAGCGAGCTTCCCATCAACCCGGAGATCATCGCGAAGGCAAAGACAATGACCGAGCAGATCTCCACCGGGCCCAGTTTCAGGGCCACCACAGCGAGCGGCGCGGCGACCGTGATCAAGACGATATCGCTGAACAGGTCGCCACAGACGGAGGCTCCTAGTGCCGTCTGCATGGCCTTGACCGGATAGCCCTTTTTCGCCAGCGGGTAGCCGTCGATAGCGGTCGCCGCGGCTTCCGGCGAGCCCGGCGTATTCAGCAAGATGCCCGATATCGAGCCGCCGAAGCTGCCGCCCTTGTTGACCGAAATCAAAAACGACAGGGCCGCCAGAGGCGACATGGAATAAGTCAGCGGCACGGCGATGGCAATCGCCATCGGGGCGTTCAAACCGGGGATCGCGCCGACAATGATGCCCAGGATCACGCCCAGGGCGACGACGGCGGTGTTGGCCAGGGTGAAGGCGTCTTGAACGCCGAGAAAGATCTCTTCCATCACGGCAGCGCCAAACGCAGGCCGTACCAGACCAGGTAGTAGCTGCCCAGCGGAAAGGCCACGGCGACGGCGATCAACCAGCCGCGCGCGGCCCCCGTCGGTCGCATCAGGAAGCCTATGAAGATGATCGTCGCCGTTCCACCGATCACGAATCCCAGGGCTGCGGTGGCTGCCAGCGCCAGAGTCAGCAAGACCGCGGAGGCGACGACAAAGAGCGCCGAAAAGCGGTCAATGGCGGGCACGCTGCGTTTGCCGGCGAACCCGGCGACAATGGTTTGCAGGATGGCCAGCACGACGATCACAGTGACCACCGCAGTGGGCATAAAGGCTGGTGCGATCTCCCCCTCGTCACCGGGTACGGATTCGATGGGAATCACCCAAAGGGCCAACACCAAGCCGACGACAGCAAGAATCGGCCCGGTGATCAGATCCGCTGCGCGCATCGGGAAGCATCGTGGGGCCGCTGACGCGGCCCCACGGTCCTTGGTCCTATTTCAGCGACTTGACCATGTTGACGTAGCGCTCGTAGGCGGCGTCGATGCTGGCCTTGAGGCCATCCGGACCGAGCTGCTCCTCGGGGAACGGCAATTTCGCCAGGATGGCGCGTACGGCGCCGCCCTGGCTGGCCTTCTGAATAGCGCTGACCAGCGTCTTCTTGACGTCGCCGGGTAGACCCTTAGGCGCCGCGATCAGGAAGTGCGCCTCGAAGGTGATGGGATAGCCGAGTGCCATCACGGTGGGCACATCCGGGGTGTCGATCAGTGGCTCCCCCCGCAGACTGGCCAAAACAGTGATCTTGTTCTTGCCCAGCATCTTGACGTGGCTGCCACCGGAGAAACCCAGATCGGTGTGGCCGCCAAGGACGTTCTTCATCGCCCCCGATCCGCCCTTGGTCGGGATGGTCTTGATGTTGGTGCCTTCCTTTTTGTTGACGAAACGAACGAACAGCTTGTCGAACGGCGTCACCGCGGAATAGGTGAGCTTGTTACCCTTCTTGGCATAGGCGATCATTTCCGCCCAGGTTTTGAAAGGGGCATCGGCCTTGGCGTAGATCCCTTCCTGCGCCTTGCTGAGGCTCTCGAGATAATCGAAATCGTCCTTGGTGTACGGCGTCTTGCCTGGAATCGCTGCGGTGTTGAAAGCGAAAGTCGGCGTCACCGCCATCACCAGGGTGTAGCCGTCCGGCGCCGCCAGCTTTGCCGCCGCCGCTGCTTTGGCGCCGCCGCCGCCGGCCCTGACTTCCTTGACCACGGGTTGGCCGAGAACCGCCTCCATCTCTTTCGACAAGGCGGTGGCCAGCGTATCGGTGCTGCCGCCGGCGCGGAAGCCGACGATCAATTTGATCGGTTTGTCCGGATACTCGGCACGTGCCGGCAGCGCCCCGAAAGCCAGCACCGCGGCAACTGCCAGAGTTGTGGTGAACCTCAACATGG
Organism: Rhodospirillaceae bacterium; assembly: GCA_002690215.1. Classification (GTDB taxonomy): domain Bacteria; phylum Pseudomonadota; class Alphaproteobacteria; order UBA2966; family UBA2966. The sequence goes on from NZDS01000182.1 coordinate 14,485, forward strand.
TAGAGAAGGAATGGTGTGTCATGATTTTTCTGCCTCTCAAGTTTGGATTTTCTTATCCGTTCGGTCCCATTTCCGAACGGCAGGTGTAGTCGGTCAGCTTGGCGAGAACACGGTAAAAGGCTGTCACTTCGCCGGGCGTCAGGATGTTCGCCAGTTCGATTTGACGGGCCTGAGAGATCGGCGCGATATGTTTGAAGGCGCGCCGCCCCGACGCGGTCAATCCGATCCGTTTGCTGCGCCCATCCGCCCTGTCGGTGCGTGAGGAAACCCAGCCGTGCCGCTCCATGCTCTTGATCGTGCGGCTGACTTGCGCCTTGTCCATCTGGGACAAGCGGGAAATGGTGGCCGGTGTTTGGCCTGGGAAATGACCGACGAACAGCAGAATACGCCGCTGCGACGTAGTGATGCTGATACCCCGACCCGAGAATCGGTGGGTCTGGCGACTGATCATGTTGAGCAGGACCGCCAAGCGGAAGGTGAAGAAATCCTCCAACCGGGGGGCGCTGGGATTTGCGTCGGGCTTCGGCGGCTGTCGAAGCAACTCCAGGCTGGGTGTGATTTCCGTGACCATGCGACCGCCAAATTAGTAGACAAAGTCAACGATATTTTTTTTGATCCCGGTGAGTCAATAGCGTTTGAGCGAACGACATGATCGGGGTGCGTCGTTGACAGCCCGCACCAAGGTCCACGGATTGTGACCCCTACGGGCTGGATCCCATGTCCGATTGAGGGCGGGGTGTTGCCCCTGTTGCCAAGCGGGAGCTCTCATTCCCGGTGGTAGGGGTGGCCGGTGAGGATGGCCGACGCGCGGTAAAGCTGCTCCGCCAGCATCACCCGGACCAGCATGTGGGGCCAGGTCATGGCGCCCAGCGAGAGCACAATATCGGCGCGTCCGGTCAGCGCCTTGTCGAGGCCATCGGCGCCGCCGATGACGAAGCCGATATGACGCACACCGGAATCGCGCCAGCGTCCCAGGGTCTTGGCCAAGGCGGTGCTGGATAGTTCGCGGCCGCCGCCGTCGAGAGCGACCATGGTGGCGCCTTCCGGCAACGCCGCCAGCAGCCGTTCGCCTTCGCGCTTGATGCGCTCGGCTGTGGGTAGCGGCTTGCGTTCCTCTATCTCCTTGAGTTCCACCGGCCAGGGCAGACGTCCGGCGTAGTCCTCATAGAGCTCCCGCGTGGCATCGCGGCGGCTGCGGCCGACGGCGGCGATTACCAGGCGCATGTGGGTACTTGATTACCCGGCGATCTGTTCCGGCATCTCCACGGACCACATCTTTTCCAGATTGTAGAAGTCGCGGACCTCGGGCCGGAAGAGATGGACGATCACGTCGCCGACGTCGATCAGCACCCAGTCCCCCTGGGTCTGGCCCTCGACGCCGAGCGGTTTGTGGCCGGCCTTTTTGAGGTGCTCGATGAGGTGCTGAGCCATGGCGCTGACGTGACGCTGTGAGCGGCCACTGGCTACCACCATGTGATCTGCAATGCTCGTCTTGCCTTGCAGGTTGATGACGGCGACGTCGATTCCTTTGTCGTCGTCCAGTGAAGCCTCGACCAGCGCCAGCGGCGCGGTCGATGGCGGAGATTTGCGGCGTTTGGCTATGGTCGTAAGCTCCTTTTGCGCGAGGACAGGCGCTGTGCGTCAGGTTGAATTTTCGGGTTGGGTAGCGCCGGGCGGCGGGCTGGTAGCAGCCCGCAAGGCGGTCGCCGAGGCGCTGGAATGGGCGGCCCATAAGAAGATCCAGGCCGGGGGGTCGAGTTGCGGCAGCGCGTGTCCCTCGTTCGAGGCGATACGAAAACGGGCATAGCGCCGTGCGGCGCGTCCCGCCAGTGCCTGATGAGAATACGAGGGACGATCGAAAACCGCAATGGCTACCCGTTCAAAGAAACGCGTCCAATGGCGCCAGGTGGGCAACTGGATGAGATTGTCGGCACCCAGTATCCAGACGAAACGGGTGTGCGGGTGGCGGGCCTGCAGGCGGGTGATGGTGTCGACGCTGTAGCGCGTGCCGAGCCGCGCTTCGAGGTCGCTGACCCGGATGCGTGGATGCCGGGCCAAAACCTTGGCGCCGGCCAAACGGTCGGCAAAAGGCGCCATGTCGGTGTGCGGCTTGAGCGGGTTTTGCGGCGACACCAGCCACCACACCATGTCCAGCCCCAGCCGTTGCAGGGCCAGCTCGCTGATGCGCCGGTGCCCCTCATGGGCCGGGTTGAACGAGCCTCCCAACAGCCCCACCCGCAAGCCCCGCCCACACAGTGGGGATTTTTTTCTCACCTCAATCTGCGTTTCACGGACGGGTTTGGCCGGTACCGCGGACGACGTATTTAAAGGTCGTCAATTGCTCGACGCCGACCGGACCGCGGGCGTGCAGGCGCCCGGTCGAGATGCCGATTTCGGCGCCCATGCCGAATTCGCCACCGTCGGCATACTGGGTCGAGGCATTGTGCATGACGATGGCGCTGTCGACGCGGTCCAGGAACCTGGCGGCGGCCTTGGTGTCTTCGCTGACTATGCTTTCGGTGTGATTCGAACCATAGCGCTCGATGTGATCGACCGCCGCGTCGACGCCAGGGACCACCTTCACGGCGATGATGGCGTCGAGGTATTCGGTGGCCCAGTCGCTCTCGTCGGCAGGCTTGATACGGCTGTCGACGGCCTGGGCGGCCGCATCGCCGCGCACCTCGCAGCCGGCCTGGGCCAAATCGTCGACGATGGCACCCAGGTGACTGGCCGCCACGTCCCGGTCGATCAGCAACGTCTCGGCAGCGCCGCAGACGCCGGTGCGGCGCATTTTGGAGTTGAGCACGATCTGGCGCGCCATCTCGATCTCGGCCGTTGCGTGGACATAGACGTGGCAGTTGCCGTCGAGGTGGGCGATCACCGGGATGCGGCTTTCCGCCATCACCCGCTCGATCAACGAACGGCCGCCGCGGGGCACGATGATGTCGATCAGCTCATGGGCCCGCAGCATGGCGCCGACGGCGGCGCGGTCGCGGGTGGGCACGAGCTGGATGGTGCCGGCCGGCAGTTCGGCGGCGGCCAGTCCGGCCTGCAGGCTGGCGAAGATGGCGCGGTTGGAATGAAAGCTTTCCGAGCCACCGCGCAGGATGGCGGCGTTGCCCGCCTTGAGCGAAAGTGCACCGGCGTCGGCGGTGACGTTGGGCCGCGATTCGTAGATGATGCCGATGACGCCCAGCGGTACCCGCACGCGGGATATGCCAAGCCCGTTGGGGCGCTGCCACTCGGCCATCACGGCGCCCACGGGATCATCGAGCCCGGCCACATCCTCGAGGCTTTTGGCTATCCCCTCGATGCGCTCCTCGTCGAGCGCCAGGCGGTCGAGCTTGGCGGCACTCAGCCCGGCTTCGCGGCCGGCCTCCATGTCCAGGCGGTTGGCTGCGCCAATGTCTCCCAGCGACGTGCGCAGGTGCGCCGCGGCAGCTTCGAGCGCCCGGTTCTTCCGGTCCGTGGAAACATTGCCGAGCTCGGCGCCGGCGGTCCGTGCCGCCTCGCCCAGTGCGGCGATCAGAGCTACCGGATCCTGAGCAACCTGGCCGTCGGATTCCCTAGTGTCTTCAGCAAGGCTCATGATGTTCCCTCCCGCCCGGTACTCTGGCGCAGCGCCAGATCGTCCCTGTGGATCATTTCGTCGCGGCCACGGTAGCCCAGCAGATTTTCGATTTCACGGCTTTTGTGGCCCATGATGAGGCGGGCGTCGGCGGCCGAGTAGGCACTCAGGCCACGGCCCAGCTCGAGGCCTTCGGGGTCCTTGACGACCACCGCATCACCGCGTCCGAAGTTGCCTTCGACCGCCACCACGCCGGCCGGCAACAGGCTCTTGCCCGAAGTCAGCGCCCGGGCGGCGCCGGCGTCCACCAACAACGTACCGGCCGGCCGCAGGCTGCCACCGATCCACTGCTTGCGCGCCGTGCCGGGATTGGCCTGGGGCACGAACCAGGTGCAGGCTGCGCCCTCTTCGAGAGATTTCAAGGGATTTGGTCCGGTGCCATCCGTGATGGCCATGTGGCAGCCGGCGGCCAGGGCGATGCGTGCCGCATCGAGCTTCGTCGCCATGCCGCCGGAGCCCATGAGCCCGCCCTGGTGACCGGCCATGGCTTCGATCTCGGGCGTGATTTCGCGGATCTCGGGGATCAGCTTGGCGCCGCTTTGGCGCTTGGGATCGGCCGAGTGGAAGCCGTCGATGTCTGACAGCAGCAGCAGGCAGTCGGCGCTGATCATCTGGGCCACGCGGCCGGCCAGGCGATCGTTGTCGCCGAAGCGGATCTCTTCGGTGGCCACGGTATCGTTCTCGTTGATCACTGGAATAGCGCCCAGCCGCAGCAGACTGGTCAGCGTGCTGCGGGCGTTGAGGTAGCGCCGCCGGGCCTCGGTGTCGGCGCTGGTTACCAGCACCTGGGCGCAGTTCATGCCGTGGTGGCTCAGCGTCTCCTGGAAGGCGTGGGCCAGGCGGATCTGGCCGGCCGCCGCCGCCGCCTGGCCGATCTCGAGCTTCAGAGCGCCGTCGCCCAGGCCGAGCTGGCGCCGGCCCAATGCGATGGCGCCTGATGAGACGATAGCGATTTCCTGGCCGCGCGCCCGGCAGCGCGCGATATCCTCGGCCAGGGCTTCGAGCCAGGCCCGGCGCAGCGTGCCGCTGTCCTCATGGACGAGCAGCGCCGAGCCGATCTTGACGACGATGCGCCGGGCCTGGCTGAAACGCGTGCTCATGGCTGCCAGCCCGCGGCCGGCGAGACGGTCGCTTGTTGTTGCCGACGCTGCCCGCCGACATGTTGCAGCAACACCTTGAGCATGTCGTCGAGACCCTGGCCGCTGACGCCGGAAATCGCTGCCACTTGGGCGCCACAGGCTGCCGCCAGGGCTGCCGACTTTTCTGCCACTGCGTCGGCGGTCAAGGCATCGCATTTGTTGAGAGCCACGTTTTCGGGCAGTTCGCTCAGGCCATGGCCGTAGGACTCGAGCTCATGGCGCACCGTGCGCCAGGCCTCGGCGACATCGTCGGCGGTGCCATCGACAAAATGCAAGATGGCGCCGCAACGCTCGACATGGCCGAGAAACCGATCGCCCAGACCGGCGCCCTGGTGGGCCCCCTCGATGAGCCCCGGAATGTCGGCGATGACGAATTCCTCACCGGCCACGTAGGCCACCCCGAGCTGAGGAAAGAGCGTGGTGAAGGGATAGTCGGCAATCTTCGGCCGGGCTCCGGTTACGGCTGCCAGAAACGTCGACTTGCCGGCGTTGGGCAGGCCCACCAAACCGACATCGGCGAGCAGCTTTAGCCTGAGCCAAAGCCAGTGCTCCTGGCCCGGCTCGCCGGGATCGGCACGCCGCGGCGACTGGTTGGTGGAGCTTTTGAAGTGCGCATTGCCGTGACCGCCGCTGCCGCCCCGGGCCACCACCACCCGGTCGCCGATCTCGACCAGATCGGCCAGTAGCGTCTCGTTGTCTTCGGCAAAAATTTGGGTGCCGGCGGGCAGCCGGATGCAAACGTCCTGGCCCGACTTGCCGGTGCGATCACGGCCCTGGCCGTGACCTCCCTTGGGTGCCTTGAGATGCTGGCGATAGCGAAAATCGATCAGCGTGTTGAGGCCCGACACGGCCTCGCAGATAACATCGCCGCCACGGCCGCCGTTGCCGCCGTCTGGGCCGCCGAACTCGACGTTTTTCTCGCGCCGGAAGCTGACGCAACCGGCGCCGCCGTCACCGCTGCGTACGTAGATCTTGGCCTGGTCGAGAAATTTCATGGTGATTCAGCAACAAAAAAGGGGAATGGCTTGCCATTCCCCTGATGCGTGGAATGGCGTTGGCCTGCTAACCCGTCGGCTCCACCGAAACGAAGGTGCGGTCGCCTGACTTGGCGAAGGCGACGCGGCCCTCGACTTTGGCGAAGATGGTGTGGTCCTTGCCCATACCGACGTTCTGGCCGGGATGCCAGCGAGTGCCGCGCTGGCGAATGATGATGTTGCCCGGGATGACCGGCTCGCCGCCGTACTTTTTGATGCCGAGCCGCCGGCCGATGGAGTCGCGGCCGTTGCGTGATGAACCGCCCGCCTTTTTGTGTGCCATGCCTGCTACTCCTTGTCGGCAGCCGGATCTTCAGCCGGCTTTTTGTCCGCAGCCTTGGATTTCTTGGCGGCGGGTTTCTCTTTGTCGGCAGCCGTCGCCGCTTTCTTTTTAGCTGGCGCCTTGGCTTTCTTTTCTTCCGCCGTGTCGGCCTTTTTCGCCGGTTTTGCCTTTGCTTCAGCCTTGGGCGCCGCCTCGGCGTCGCTTTTGGCCGTCTCTGTGGTCTTCTCTGTGGCCGTTTTCGCTGCAGGTTTGGCAGCCGCCTTCTTGGCTGCTTTCTTTTCCCCCGGCGGGCTGATGGCGTCGATGCGTAGCACCGTCAGGTCCTGGCGATGGCCCTTGCGGCGGCGGTAATTCTTGCGCCGCTTCTTCTTGAAAACGATGATCTTGTCGCCGCGCGTCTGCTCGAGCACGGTGGCCGAGACGCTGGCGCCTTCGACCAAAGGCGTGCCGATGGTGGTGTCGCTGCCGTCACCGAGCATAAGCACATCGTCGAGCGTGATCTCGGCGCCGTCCTCGGCAGCCAGCTTCTCGACCCGGATAACGTCGTTCTTGGCGACCCGAAGTTGTTTGCCGCCCGTCCTAATGACCGCGTACATTGAACCGTCCTGGCTTGAAACGCGAAAACCCCGCGTCAAATCCTGGCCCGCGGGGACGGCGGGACTATAGCCGGGATGGCGCGGCTGTCAACGTTTTTCCCGAACCGACCAGAGTACCGTTAAGCCGACGGAGGTTGAGATGTGGCCCTGAGCCTCCTATCGTGTTCTTTTGCCATTCCAAGGGCCTGGCAAAGTCTAAAAACAAAGAAACTGTCACGCCGGCAGGGGCTGAGATCAAATCGATACCGAAGGGGTGACCAACGAGGAGGCGCGAACATGTCAGATCCGGTCCACAAGGACGTCGCCAACGAGCGCGACAGCTCGAGCCTGCGCTCCACCATTGAGTGGCTGCGGGACGAGGGACACCTGATTGAAACCGAGAAGGAAGTCAATCCTGATCTCGAGATTACCGGCATCCAGAAGCATCTCGACGGCGGACCGCCCATTCTCTTCCACAACGTCAAGGGCAAGCCCCACGCACGGGCCATCACCAATCTCTTTTCCGACATCACCCTGATCGACAGGATGTTCGGCTTCGACGGCCCCGTCGACCGCACGCGCAAGATCGCTGCCGCCTTCTCCGATCCCCTCAAGCCAACCGAGATCGGCCAGGACGAGGCACCCTGCCAGGAACACATCATCACCGAGAACATCGACGTCAACGAGTGGATTACGGCCATCCGCCACACCGCTCTGGAGCCCGAGCTGACGGTGGGGTCGGGCATCCGCTGCGTGGTCGGACCTTACTTCGATGGCGGCAGCGACCTGGGCTACAACCGCATGAATTTCCGCTGGGGCGACGTCGGCACCTTTCAGATTTCCCCCGGCTCACACATGTGGCAAGTCCTGACCGAACACTACAAGGACGATAAGCCCATTCCGCTGACCATGTGCTTCGGCGTACCGCCAGCATGCACGCTGCTGGCAGGTGCCGGCTTCGACTACGTCATCCTGCCCAAGGGCTGCGACGAGATTGCCGTGGCCGGCGCCATCCAGGGCTCGCCGATCCGATTGGTGAAGGCGCGAACCGTCGATGCCTGGGCTTTGGCCGATGCCGAGTACGTGTTGGAAGGCCACCTGCACCAGCGTGACAAACGCTACGAGACCGCCGAAGCCGAGGAGCAGGACGTCCAGGGCAAGACCTTCTTCCATCCCGAATGGGCTGGCTACATGGGCAAGGCCTACAAAACCTCGACCTTCCACGTCAGCGCCATCACCATGCGCAAGCCGGAATCGCGACCGGTCATCTTCCCCCTTGGCGTCCATACCTCGGACGACAGCAACATCGACACCACGGTACGCGAAGCAGCCATCTTCGAACTCTGCGAACGGCTGCAGCCGGGCATCGTGCAGGACGTCCACATCCCCTTCTGCATGACCGACTGGGGCGGCGCCGTTATTCAGGTCAAAAAGCGGAACTCCATCGAGGAAGGCTGGCAGCGCAACTTCATGTCGGCGATTCTGTCGTGTTCGCAGGGTATGCGCCTGGTTGTCGCTGTCAGCGAGGACGTCGACATCTATTCCATGGACGACATCATGTGGTGTCTGACGACGCGGGTGAATCCCAAGACCGATATCTTGAATCCGCTGCCCGGCGGCCGCGGCCAGACCTTCATGCCGGCCGAGCGCATGACGGCGGGAGAAAAAGCCTGGACCGCCTCGAACACCGTATTCGAGGGCGGCATGGGCATCGATGCCACCGTGCCCTACGGCTACGAGCAGGACTTCCACCGACCGGTCTATCCGGTCGACCGCGTCAAGCTGGAGGACTTCTTCTCGGACGCCGACATCGAACGGGCCAAGGCGCGCATGCAGGGCTGGGTGCTGTCGCTGGCCAGGACCGGCCGCTAGCAGCGAGGCCGGGCGAAGCGGCGTGCTCAGTGGTCTCAAAGTCCTCGACTGCGCCGGCGAGCTCGGCTGGCTGGCGGCTCGATTGCTAGCCGATCTGGGCGCCGACGTCATCCGCATCGAGCCCCCCGGCACGCCCCGCGATGCCACCTGGCGGGCCAACAACGTCAACAAGCGGCTGCTCGAACTCGACCCCTTCGCAGACGAGAACCGCCCGGCGGTCGACGATCTCGTTGCCGCCTGCGATGTACTGATCGAGACCTGGGCACCAGGATCGACCGAGGCCGCGCGTTTTGAGCCAAACGACCTGGCAGCCAACCATCCCCGTCTGGTTCATGTCTCGATCACGCCCTTCGGCCGCAGCGGCCCCCGTGCCCAGTGGCCGGCCAGCGATCTCGAGATCATGGCCGCGGGCGGGGCGCTCTCGCTGGCCGGCGAGCCCGACGGCGCCCCCACCCGGGTGACGGCACCTCAGTCGGGTGGCTGGGCAGGGGCCCACGGCGCGGTGGCCGCGTTGATTGCGCTGACGGAACGCCATGATAGCGGCCGTGGCCAGCACGTCGACATCTCCGCCCAGTCGGCGGTGATCATGGCGTTGGCTCATGCCCCGGCCTTCTGGGACGTACTGGGCAAGGTGGCGACGCGGGCCGGGGCCTACGTCACCGGCCGCTCGGTGGCGGGCGCGCGATACCGGGCCTTCTGGCCCTGCCGCGATGGTTACCTGAATTTCGTGCTCTACGGCGGGGCCGCGGGGCGCGGCACCAACAAGGGTCTGATGGCCTGGATGCAGGAGCGCGGCGCCGAACTGGGGGCGCTGGCCGATGTCGATTGGGAAGCCTTCGATCCGACGCGTCTGGGCCAGGACGAGGTCGATCGCTACGAGCAGGTGATCGGAAAATTCTTTCAGGACGTCGGCAAGGCCGAGTTCCTGACCCAGGTCAGCGCCCGGGGCATGATGGGTTATCCGGTCTTCGACGTCGGCGACATCGCCGATGATCCGCAACTTTCGGCGCGCGGGTTCTGGCACGACGTGACCGGCGACGGCGGCAAGACCGAACGCCATTGCGGCACATTCGCCATAGTCGACGGTGAGCGCTCCGGATTGCGCCACGCCCCGGGAGCGCCGGCTGGCTCGGCCGAGGAGTGCAGCCAAGCCTGGCACCGCACCGGCGCGGTGCATTCGATTCAACCGGGTGACCGCGGGCCGGCACTTGGCGACCTCAAGGTGGTCGAATTCGGGGGCTACGCCGCCGGGCCGCAAGTGGGCAAGATCATGGCCAACTACGGCGCCAGCGTGGTGCATCTGGAATCGGCCGATCGGCCCGACGGCTTTCGCCTGCAGTATCCGCCCTATCCCGACAACCGCCCCGGCCTCAACCGCAGCGGCTGTTTCGCGCTATTCAACGATTCCAAGCTGGGCGTCACTGTCGACGTGAAAAGGCCGGCCGGCCTGGAATTGGCGCGCCGCCTGGTCGACTGGGCCGACGTGGTGGTGGAGAACATGCGTCCCGGCGTCATGGCCCGCCTGGGCCTGGGCTATGAAAGTTTCGCCGACAGCAATCCGAGGCTGGTCATGCTGTCGACCTGCAACATGGGCCAGACCGGACCGCGGGCCAAGATGCCGGGCTTCGGCACCATGTTGTCGGCGCTGGCCGGTTTCTGCGGCCTGACCGGCGAGCCGGACGGCCCGCCCATGTTGCTTTACGGCCCCTACATCGATTTCATCGCGGCGCTCTTCGGGCTCTCGGCCGTGCTGGCGGCCCTCGAGCGACGCCGGCGCAGCGGACGCGGGGCCATGATCGATCTGGCCCAGTACGAAACCGGGCTTTTGTTCCTGGCCGGCCCGCTGCTCGCCCACCAAGGTGGCGAACCGGCCCTCGGCCGCAGCGGTAATCGTGACGCCTTGGCCGCGCCCCATGGCACCTTTGTTTCGGCGGACGGCCGCTGGCTGGCGCTTTCGTGCTGGTCCGACCGGGAGTTCGCCGCCCTGGCTGCCGCCATGGGCGAAGCCAGTGCGGCCCAGGACGAGCGTTTCCAGAACGCCGAGTCGCGCCGGCGCCACGGCGCAGAACTGGAGGCTTTGGTCGCCGCCTGGTGCGCTGTGCGACCGGCCGAAAACATCGTTGCCGCACTTCGCGAAGCGGCGGTTCTCGTATATCCTGTCAATGACATGCGGGATCTATTCCACGACGAGCAGATCCGGGCCAGTGGTACCTGGCAACAGCGGCCCCACGCCGAAATGGGCGACATCGCCTGCTATTTGCCGGCCATGGCGCTCTCGACCACGCCCGGAGCTGTCGGCGGATCGGCACCGCTGCTGGGCCAGCACAACCACCATGTCTTCACCGAGCTTTTGGGATTGAGCGAGGAGGAAATCCAGGCCTACCAGGCCGCCGGCGTGTTCGGCGATGGCGTGCGGCTCAGCGCCTAGCACCGCCCGATCATCTCGACCGGGCGCCCGGTGGGCGCCCTTGAGGGCCGCCGCCAGAGCGGCCGTAGCAAAAGAAAAACCAGGGAGGAAAAAATGAAAGTGATCAGATTACTTGCGGCGACGTCGCTGGCTTTGGTGACCGCCATCGGCGCGGTCGAGGCCCAAACCAAGTACAATCTCACCCTTTCAGGCGCGAGCCCTGGCGGGCTTTGGTCGAAAATCGGTGCCGGTATCGACGCCGCCATAGCGGCCGCCTATCCCGGTTCCACGGTGACCTATCAGACCTCGTCCGGCGGGCTTGCCAACGTGCCGCTGGTGTCCAAGGGCAGCGTGCCCATGGGTCTGGCCACCGATGGTGAGCTCACAGTGGCCTGGACCGGCCAGGCGCCGTTCAAGTCGTCGATGAAAAACGTCCGGGTGTTGTTCCGGGCCTACACGCCGGCGGCCCGCTTTCAGGCCACCCATCTGATCCTCAACAAGGACTTCGCCGACAAGCACGGCATCGCCTCGCTGGCCGATCTCAAGGCAAAAAAGCCGCCTGTACGCATGGCCATCAATCGGCGCGGCAACATGGACAGCGTGGTCAGCCGCATGGTCATGGAACAGGTCGGTATCCCGCTCGACGACATCAAGGGCTGGGGCGGCCAAGTGGTCAATGCGGCCTCCAAGGAAATCGTTTCGCTGATGCTCGACCGGCGCATTGATTTCGCCAACTACGGCATCGCCTACAAGCATCCCACCGTGCGCCAGATCGCCAAGGGCGTGACGCCGGTGCTGCTTGACATCCCGGCTTCGGTGGTCAAGAGCGTGGCCGACAAACTGGGCGGTGAGCCCTGCTTCTTCAAGAAGGGCGACTACGCCTTTGCTGCCGGTCAGATCAACTCCATCTGCATAGGCGCCATAATCGTGGCCAACGCCAACATGCCCGACGCCACCGCCTATGCCATCACCAAGGCGCTGCATACCCAGATCGAGGTATTCAAGAGCAAGTCCCATCGCCTGATCAAGAAGACCGCGACGCCCAAGACCTTGGCGACGCCGGCCATCGCGCCGTTCCACCCGGGTAGCATCAAGTACCTCAAGGAAGCGGGTTTGATGTAGCCGGCCGGGAGCCGGACGTCCGGTTCGGCGGGCCGCCTCGAGCGGCCCATCGCCAAGGCGCGGGGATGCAGTGATCCGACTGGGCGTATTTCGTGCCAGCTTGTGGTTTTCCGTCGGCGTACGGCGCCGGCCGACAGGTGCGCTCGGCTGGTTTTTCACCACCGTTTCGGTAGCCATCGCCGTTTTCGTCATCACCGCGGCGACGTTTATCATCATTGGCCCCTGGACGCTGGGCATGCTGTTCACCTGCGGCATGATGACCATTGGTTTTCTAACCGTCGGCGCCTTCGAAAATTCCGATCCCGACCGGCCGAGTCCGCTCGATTGGCTGCTCAGTGGCGTCGCCTTGGCCTCGGGCATCTATTTCAGCCTGCAAGCCGGCGTGGTCGAAGAGCGCATCTCGCTGCTCGATGAGTTGACCGCCTGGGATCTTGTTTTCTCTACAGCGGTGCTGCTCCTGGCCATCGAGGTGACCCGGCGCACTACCGGTCTCGGGCTGACCATGGTGGCGCTGCTGTTCATCGCCTACAACTTCTGGGGCCACCTGCTGTCCGGGGTGCTGCAGCACGGCCTGATCGGCTACGAACATTTCGCCGACATCATGATGTTCACCACGGACGGCATTTTCGGGCTGCCCATTCGGGTGGCAGCCACCTATGCCTTCCTGTTCGTGCTCTTCGGCACCACCTTGCAAGCCACCGGCGGGGGCGACTTCTTCTTTGACTTCGCGGCCTCCATCAGCGGCCGCCATCCCGGCGGGCCGGCCAAGGTGGCGGTGGTGTCGTCGGGGCTCTACGGCATGGTTTCGGGCAGTCCTACCTCGGACGTGGTGACGACGGGATCGATAACCATCCCCATCATGCGCAAGCTCGGCTACAAGCGGGCGCTGGCAGGCGCCGTCGAGGTCGCCGCATCGACCGGCGGTAGCGTGGTGCCCCCGGTGATGGGCTCGGCCGCCTTCATCATGGCCGAATACACCGGTATCGAATACCAGGACATCGCCATCGCCGCGATCGTGCCGGCGCTGCTCTATTACGTCTGCGTCTATTCCCAGGTTCACTTCCGGTCGCTCAAGATGGGATTGCGGCCGTTGGACGACGACCAAATACCGCCTTTCGTTGAGACCATGAAACAGGGTGGCCTGTTCTTCGTGCCGCTGGTGGCCATCACTGTGGCGCTGTTCAACGGCTACACGCCCACCATGGTCGCAGTCTTCGGCACCATCGCCGTGCTGGCGGTGGCGATGCTGAAGTCCAAAACCCGCATCGGTCCCGTCACCATGATCAAAGTCTTGGCCGAAACCTGCTACCGCATGGTGCCGGTGGCAGGGGCCTGCGCCGCTGCGGGATTGATCATCGGCGGTATCACGATGACCGGCCTGGCGGCCAAGTTCGCCCACGTCATCTATCTCATAACCGAGGCCCAGCTCTTCAGCTCGCTGCTCCTGGCGGCGGCCCTGACCATCGTGCTGGGGCTGGGCATGCCGACGCCCAGCGCCTACATCCTGGCCGGCGTGCTGATGGGGCCGCTGTTGGACGATCTGGGCGTGCCCATACTGGCGGCCCACATGTTCCTGCTCTACTACGCCGTGATGTCTGCCATCACGCCGCCGGTGGCCGTCGCTGCCTATGCTGCGGCTTCGATAGCCGAGGACAATCCGCTGCACATTGCCGTTTTGTCCGTGCGCCTGGCGCTGGCTGCCTTCGTGGTGCCGTTCGGCTTCATCTACCGGCCGGAAATCCTGCTCGTGGGGGCGCCGCTCGGCATCCTCGGCGCCACTTTGTCGGCGGTTCTCGGTGTCTTTCTGTTGGCTCTGGCGGTCGAGGGCTATTGGCGTGGTGAGCTGCGAAGTTGGCAACGCCTGCTGTTGGCCGCGGCCGGTCTTTCGATGTTCGCCTCGTCGCTGCCGATCACGCTCGTCGGCCTGGCCGTGGCGGCACTGCTGTGGTTGGCAACGCCGGGGATGAGAAAGCCGCGGCCCCACCCCGAGGGCGCAGAATGAGTCTCGAAATAAGCGTTTGCAGCGGTGATTACGACCGCATCCAGGCCCTCAAGTCGGGCACCGTGGCGATCGAGGGCTGCACCCTTTCCTACCGCAACCACCACCCGGCCGAAACCTTCCGCCGGTTGTTCGACGATCACGAGTTCGACGTCGCCGAGATGTCGTTCTCGAGCTATCTGGTGGCGCTCGGCCAGGGGGGATTTCCCTATCGCGCTATCCCGGTCTTCCTGTCTCGGGTGTTTGCCCACGGCTCGATCTACTTGGGGCCGCAAAGCACCATCAGCGAGCCCGGCGACCTCAAGGGCAAACGGGTGGGCGCACCCAACTACCACTTCACCCGCGGGCTCTGCGTGCGAGGCCTCCTGGCTGACGAATACGGAGTTGCACCAGGCGACATGCTTTGGCGCACCGGCGGCGTCGACAGTCCGGGCGGCCTCGGGTATTTGCCCATCAAGGCGCCGGCGAACGTGGAAATTGAGCCCATCGGCGCCGGTCAGACCCTGTCCGCCCTGCTGCTGGCGGGCGAGATCGACGCCATCGTCAGCTATCGCGACCCGGACATTTTCAGCCAGCGCCGGCCCGGTGTCAGGCGCCTCTTTGCCGACTTCCGGCCGCTCGAGAAGGCCTATTTCCAGAAGACCGGTATCTTCCCCATCATGCACGTCGTGGGCATCCGCGAGACCTTGCTGGTGGCCTACCCCTGGCTGGCCGGGGCGGTCTACCGGGGCTTTGCAGAGGCCAAGGCCCTGGCCCTGCCGCGGCTCGTCGACCTCGACGCCTTGGCCGTCATGCTGCCCTGGCTGGTGGCCGAGGCCGAGGCTACGATCGAGCTGATGGGGGCGGACTATTGGCCCTACGGTGTGGCGCCCAACCGTGCCACCCTGGAGGCCCAGACGCTGTGGTCCTTTGAGCAGGGATTGACGCCGCGGCGCTATGCGCCCGAAGAGATCTTCACAGCGATGGAGCCAGAGATGGAGGCCCGATGAGCATTCCCGGCAATCCCGTCCACTTGTCCCTGGCGACCGACGACTATGACCACATCCGCGACCTGGCCGCTGGCCTGGTGCGCGCCGAGGGCATCGAGATCACGCATTTGCGGCTTTCGGTCGAGGAAATCTTTTATCGTTTCACGGCCTACGGCGAATGGGAGGTATCAGAGTATTCCTTCGCCAAGTATGTCTCGCGCCGCGCCCAGGGCGACAATAGCATCACGGCGATTCCGGTCTTTCCCTCGCGGGTCTTCCGGCTCTCCTCGATCTACGTTCGAGATGACGATCAGATTACCAGCTTGCAGGATCTCTCGGGCCGCCGGGTGGGCGTGCCCGAGTGGTCGGTGACGGCCGGCGTCTATGCCCGGGGCTATCTCCAACACGAAGCCGGCGTGGCGCTATCAGAGATCGACTGGGTTCAGGCCGGCATGAACGAGCCCGGCCGCGAGGAAAAGGCCTCGCTTTCCCTGCCTGACGGTCTGCGCTACAGCCAGGTCGGCGACCGCTCACTCACCGAGATGCTGCTGGCCGGCGATATCGACGCCATGATCGTGCCCCGGCCGCCGGCCCACTTCGCCAGCGGCCAGCCCGGCATACGCCGCCTCTTTGCGGACTTTCGCTCGGCCGAGGAGGCGCACTACCGCAAGAGCGGCATCTTTCCCATCATGCACACCATCGCCATCCGATCGGCCGTGCTCGAACGCCACCCCTGGATTGCCGTGAACCTGATGAACGCCTTCGAGGAGGCCAAGCGGCGCAGTCTGGCTCGCGCTCTCGATGCCACCATGTCGCACTATCCTGTACCCTGGGGGTTCGATGATGCGGCCCGGGCCCAGGCGCTTTTCGGCGCCGATATCTGGCCCTACGGCATCGAGGCCAACCGTCCGACCCTCGAGGCCTTTTTGCAATACGCCCATGAACAAGGTCTCGCCCCCAATCTGCTGGCCGTCGAAGACCTTTTCCCCGCCTCGGTGCAACGCACCCATGTCGTATGACCGGAGAGCAAAATGTCCGACCTTGACCTCAGCCCGAGTCTTGCCAAGGAACTGGAAACCCTGGCGCTGGCTTGCCGCGTCCTGGCCATGGAGGGCCATGACGACGTGTCGCTGGGGCACCTGTCGCTGCGCGATCCCGAGGGCCGCGGCTTCTGGATGAAACGCTTCTTCCTCGGCCTCGACGAAATCATGGGGCCGGACGATTTCGTGCTCTTGGACTTCGAAGGCAACATCCTCGCAGGTCAGGGGGAGCGCCATTCGGAGTGGCCGATCCACTCTGAGATCCTGTTGGCGCGGGACGACGTCAACGTGGTCGGTCACAGCCATCCCTTCCACGCCTGCCTCTTCGCCGCCACCCAGGAAGAACTGGCGGCCATCGGCCAGGAAGGCATTCATTTTGCAGGCAACACGCCCCACTACCGGGACACCTCGGATCTGATCGACACCAAACCCCTGGGCCAGGACCTGGCGGCGGCGCTGGGTGATGCCAAGGTCGTGTTCATGAAGAACCATGGCGTCACTTTTTGCGGTCCCAGCATCGCTGACGCCACCATCACTGGCATCTATGTTGAGAAGGCCTGCCGAGCCCAGCTCGTGCTCAACGGCTCGGGGCTGGAGTGGAACGTGCCTGAGCGCTCGGAGACCGACGGCAAGGCGGTCAATCTGGGTGCCATGGGTCTTTGGGCAAATTTCTTCGCCTACTACGTCCGCAAACTGTTGCGCCACGAAGGTGCGCCAGACGAGAGCGAGCGGCGTCGGGCTGAAACCATGAGCTGGAAGCGGGGACAGCAGAATCTCAGCTAGGGGACCGACCCAGCGGCGACGCCCCGATGTATGGCCGGCACCACCAGAAGGTAGACAGCGCCATCCAGGCCGCGCTAAAAAGCGGCTCCCGAGCGGCTTAGGTGACCAAACAGCTGGTCGGTTCCGACGTGGGGGCCGATCCGTTCCAGAAAAGTCTAGACTTTTCAATAGGTTGGAGGGGTGCCGGAGTGGTCGAATGGGGCGGTCTCGAAAACCGCACACTACTGCGTAAGTATCTGTCTTTACACCATTATTTTAAGAACGTGACCTACCAACAACCTACCAACTAATATTCGGTATGGTTAAACATTCTTCACCCCGGTCTAGACACACTCCTACTGAAATCCGCCAAATTCGGGGATTTCCCACAAGCCTTAAATTGTTCCGTATGCCAGCATCAAAATACTGGTATGTGAGAATGTATATACCGGGTGGTCCTTCCTCTGGTGTAAAAAAATCAACACGATGCGAGCGAATACCGGATGCGGAGGAATTTGCTATTAATTGGTATGAGGAACGACTTTTAGAGAAAAGGGAATATAGGGAGTTAGGTGCTAACACCTTTGCCGCATACGCAGAAAAATTCCAAGAGCAACAAAAACGACTGATACGAAGAGGTGAGTTAGACGCTGGTATGCTCTACCAAGATGATTTGAAATTAGAAAACGATTTGCTCCCCTACCTTGGGAAAAAACACATCAAGCAAATTGACTACAATACGATTGACGAATTTATTGATGAGCTACACAACGAACGGAACCTCGCACAATCCACTCTCAAAAAATATGTGATACTTGTTCGCAAGGTGCTGAAGGAAGCAGAGAAGGGTGGTGTAATTGATTACATCCCTACCCTGCCAGTAGTTAAAAGAGTAGATAATCCGCGACCTTGGTTCAAACCAGACGAATACCAAAGGTTATTGGATGCGTGTAGAGATTTACGAGAAAACCCACCACCAGACACAGATTTTAGCTGGGGCGAACTCTACGATTTCATCGTTTTTATGGTTCATTCGTTTTTACGACCAAGTGAATGGAAGCACCTTCAAAATAAGCATATTCGGTTTATCCAAGATGATGGCATAGAACAACTGGTAATTTCTGTTCCCAATCCCAAAACAAAAAAAGCATCAGGGGGGATAGACAGCACAACCACCGAAGTCGCAGCAGATATTTACCGAAAGAGAATTCTAAAACGGAATGACAACCCAAATGCTTATCTATTTTTTGACTATCTAAAAAACAGAGAACGCACCGCCCCAGATACGATTTCAAGGAAATTTAGATACTTGTGCGAACACGCAGGTTTGAATTGTGATGCTTATGGGCAAAAGCACACCACATATTCCTTGCGTCATTCTTCGTTGTGTTTCCAAATTCTAAAAACTGGTGGAAATGACCTTTTCGGTCTTGCGAAAAACGCACGAACATCGGTGATGATGCTGGAAAACTTTTACCTTCGCCATCTGTCTCCACAATTACCAGAATTCACCAAGCAATTAAGAACGAAACGAATTTTGGAGAGTGCTAACCCATAATCAAATAATCACTCACTACCCCAAGGCTCCCCACATTTGAGCAGAAACATCATTCCCCTGAGAATGATTTTTTTTGACTATTCCTAACAAAAGTGAGTTTTGTGTGATTATTTGATTGTTTCCAAAAATCTATTTGTATAAATAGTCATACGAAATACACACATTCGTCATATTCACAACATAAGGAGAAAATATGAAACAGGATTATGAATTATCACTATTCAGTAAAGCGATGGATATACTTGTCTCATCATCACAATTAAAATTTGACCCATTCCATAAGAATGTATTTGTAAGTTCCATAGGAATTTTAGGCTACGGAACAATTGGCGATTTTAACCGACTTGCTGGTGCTATGAATTTTATAGGATTGAGAACCAAGACAGGCAAATACATTACTGGTGATAATCTAAAAAAGATTAAGCAAAACCTTACACTAAAATATGGTGAAGATTTTGTTGTAGATATTGTAGATTGGGAACAGGTCAGTAATCCATACCTACCAAAAAGACAAAGGGAAACTACTGAAAATTATTACTGAAAATTGTTTTCACCCAAAATAGGGGTTTATTTGATATATAGCATGCTGACTACACATAAAGAATTGAATACCCTATTTTACTCCATTCATTAGGAACAGGAGATAGAATAATGGATTTCAATTATCCTTTTAATAATAATCTTCATAAGCAACTATACGAAAAATGGAACCAGAATTCATTTCAATCAAATTCCTATGAGCCAGGAGAAGAACCAGAAGAGTGCTCACCATTAGATTGTATGTGTGGAATTTATGATAATACATACGACAATTATTTCTATTCACACAAACAGAACCCAGCACAACAATACTTTGCTTGGATACATCTGTGGAAACAACTTCATTTGGAAATCCACCAATCTTGTAAAGAATTGGGAACAGCAACTCACACAGATGAATATGTAAGAGGATATTTGGATGCTGTGTCTTATGAGCATCCCATAAATAGGATTACGATGGAAGAGGATATGAAAATTAGTAATGAGTGATGAGTATTTTGGTGGTGAATTTTTTATATGGGGTTGAGCCTCGAACAAATGTTTCTCCTTTGCGTTAATTCAAACACAACACTGCTTTGCCCCCCTCTTCCATCAAAACCATCTGCCAGAACCCCCAGGATTGTCTCACAGACGCATTACAGGGTGCTCTGGGGGTTGCCTACCAGAGGACACGAAACCCTCTGTAATCGCATTTGAGGGGGACTGGCAAGGAAATGACGGAAGACGAAGATTTCGGTAAGCTTGACGACGAAGGGAAAGCAGATGAATTGGATGAGACATTAGCCCCCATTTCCCAGATGAACTCGTTAATCGATGCCCTGAGATGGAGATTATGCTATAAGAATCAATATGTTGAGGA
>NZDS01000183.1 GCA_002690215.1 Rhodospirillaceae bacterium
ACGGGGCGTGGATCGACAAGGTTCATGACCGCCGCCCACCGAAGATGATCGTGCTCGACATGGACAGTTCCGTCAGCCCGACCCATATCCATGCCTCCGCCAGTTGGGTGAATATCTGCGGCATGCCGGCTTGAGCGTCGGCCTCCGAAAAACTCGTATTGTTCGACAGTGCATAGACGATCACACCGTGGCTTTGGAAGTTATTCAGGGCCGAGACATAGTCCGTTATCGATTGTGCGGTGGAGTTTCCCGTAACGTTTATTGTCAGTCCCAATCCCACCGCTTCATTGAAAATGGCCGACAATATTTCGGCATCGGAGAAATCCGGGTTGCTCGCCTTGACGTTGTCGAAGCGGGTCAGCGTGGCATCGATTCCCCAACTGTTGTTTTGTGAAACGGCGCTTGTGGCATCGGCCGTGCCCAAGGCGGCCTTGGCAAATATGTCTGTGGCGGTTGTTCCCGTCAGATTTTCGTAATCCGTGAAATGAAGATTGGCGCCGTATGCCACGCCCATCGTCAGGCCGGTGCCAAAGTTGCCGGCGGCAATGCTGGCAACTTGGGTGCCGTGGGATTGAAAACAGCCTTGCACCGTGATGGTCGGTGTGCATGCCGAAGAGCTGGTATTTATGGCGGTACCGTTCAACGTGCCAAAAATGGTATTTGTCTTGCCGGAGAATTCCTCGTGCGAGGAAACGATATTGCTGTCCACAATGGCGACTTGCTGCCCGGCTCCCGTCAATCCTTGTCCATGCGCTATGTCGGCGCGGATGGTTTGGAAGGGATGAACCGAACTGGTAATGGCTACAGTACCGTCGGTGGCCAGCAAATTGGCGTATTCGTCGGATCCGACGACAGCGGTGCGGTTGTCCGTGGAGAAAGTCAAGCCCGACCCTTGACCCAGGAACGTCGAGTCGCTGGCGTCATTCGCGGTGTCCGACGTGGTCCCCACGCCGGCATCTGTTGTCGATCCTGAAATGGTGTCAGCCGCGGTGTCGGTGCTCAGCGAATCCGAACCGTCGGTTCCTTCCGTGCATCTGGCGCGATCGCAATCCGAATCGGACCCGGTGCCGGTGGTATCCGTGGACGTCACGGTATCCTCGCTGTCCGAGGCTCCCGAGGTGGGGCTGGGTTTGGTCCCCGAGGCTTCCGTAACCGCCACGCCGCCAGCCACTATGGCCACGCCGCCCACCGCCGCAGTTCCCGCCGTGCCCAGACCTGCCGTTGTCGCTGCCGTCGCCGCCGTCGTTGACCCCGCTGCCGCCGTCGTCGATCCAGCCGCCGCAGCCGGCGCTGCCGCCGCGGCCGCGGTCTGAGTCCCGGCCATACTGGTATTCATCGAATTCACCGCCACCTCGGATAGCGCCCGATAGACCGTCGGGGACGGGGCCGGCGGCGGCGGTACGGCGCCCGGCACCGGCGGTACGACCGAGGCCGCTTGGCCGGCAGCAACGCCTTGCGCTATGCCGGCAGCGTTGGAGACGGACACGGCGCCCGCTTGCACGGTCACCGTGGTGGCACCATTGCCGACGACGTGGACCGTAAAGACGGTGCCGTCAATGGAGACGGTGGCGGTCGGTGTCTTGATCAGATAGGTCCGCTGCGAATCCTTGCCCGTGGCAAAGCGCATGACGCCCATGTTGACGGTCACGATCAAGCCGCCGCTGGCCGCCGACTGATCGACGAATTTGTCGAGAACCACATCGTTATCGGGACCGAGGGTCAGTTTGGTCTCGTCATCAAAGACGATACCGGCCGCGCTCGCCGGGCCCGTGCTGATGATTTCGTTGAGAAAAACCTGGTCGCCGAGGGCTATTTTTCGGATTTTGCCTTGCAGCACCCCGCTAACCTGCCCGACAAATTGATTCACCACTGTGCTGGCGCTGGCGACGCTGTTCTGAGCAAACGACATTGTCGACGACAGGACGAGCGCCAGAGTCAACAGGCTACTTAGAGTCCGCCAGAAAAATGAAATCCCACTAGACACGATCATTCCTCATACGCGACGGCTGAAAACTTTACTTATTGCCAACCGTACGATACGCCGAGTTTCAGGCCGGCCGCATCAATTATCGGTCGGTGAGGTGTCTCCGATTCCCGGGGTATTTTCATATCCATTGTCAGGTTCGGCGATGCCGGTTTATGATTCCCGGCGGCACCTCATGCCAATCGTTCCTGAGCCGGCACCGATCATGAAACTTCGCACCCTCGCTTTTATTTGTTGCTGCGTGCTGTGGATCGCTTTGATACCGGCAAACGCGGCGGCCGGCGAGGCCGCTCTGGACGAGCGAATTGTCGTGCATGGTGCGGGCGCGGTAGAGGCACGGCCGGACGTTGCCGTGTTGCAACTACGTATCGCGACACTCAAACCGACCACCCAGCAGGCGATGTCTGAAGCGGCGGAGATGGTGGCCCGGGTCGGCTCGGTCGCCGCGGATCTCGGCATCGAAGAGGCCCGGATCGCCACGCAAACGCTGACGCTGGCACCGCAATACAGCCAGCAGACAATCAAGGGCCAGCGCCAGCGCAAACGCATCGGCTTCCGCGCCGCCCAAACACTGCGCATCGAGGTCACTGATATCGAGAGATTGCCCCCGCTGATCGACCGTTTGAGCAATAGCGAAATATTGCAGGTCCTCGGCCTGCAGTTTGTCTTCGCCAAGCCCGAAGACTTGCTCGTGCAGGCACGCCGGCGAGCCATCAAGAACGCCCGCGCGCGGGCCGATCTATACGCCGCGGAAGCCGGTGTGAAGGTTGGCCGAGTGATCTCGATCGTCGAGGATACGAGCCCCGGTATTGGCGTACCGCGGCCGCTGGCGAGAGCCGCCGCTAGCGTGCCGCCCGGCCAGCGACGCCTTACGGCCGGCGTAACCGTGACCTATGCCATCCGCTATGGCGATGGCCAATAGGGGCTAGAATTCGAAAGAACGCGCCTGTGGCGCCGCTCAGGCCGGCGACAATACGTGGATTACCCGGCTGGCGATCATTTCCTTGGTCTTGGCGCCGTAGGCGGCCATGTGGGGACTCGCGGCGTGGGCCTTGAGGGCATCGAGGCTGGCCCATTTTTCGATCACCACGAAGGTGTCTTCACCCATCTCGGTCTGAATTGCGCCGACGCCCGCGGTGTCCGTGGCGGCGCCGTATTCGATGCAGCCGTCCTCGGCGTGCACGGCCGGTACGTTGGCGGCGAAGGCGGCCAGGATGTCGGCGCGCTGGCCGGGCTTGGCGGTGATGATGGCGAGGACGTGAACCGGTTGCATGGGATTCGTTCCTTGTTCGTGGATGGAAAACTAGCCCGCATTTCCCATCGGGTCACGGGCAGCAAGCCTCAGGGTCTAGCCTTTTTCTTCTTCTTCTTCTTTGCGCCAGATCGCTTCGATGACCGGCACCGGCTCGCTGACGCCCTTCATGTCGCGCTCGCCTGCCGAACGGAACTTGACGGCGCGGCCCTGGGACATTTCGCGCACCACGTTTGTAACCAGAATCTGGTCGGTGCCGGCGGCATCGCAGAGCCGGGCCGCGAGCTGCACCGTGGTGCCGAAAATGTCGCCGTCTTCTTGGATGGGCTGGCCGGCGTTGATGCCGATGCGCAGATGCAGTTGCAATTCGGGGGGGCTGGCGGCGTTGTGTTTTTCGGCGTCGCGCAGCATGGCGGCAGCGCTTTCGACGGCCATTCCGGACTGGGGATAGGAGGCCAGGATGCCGTCGCCGGTGTGTTTGACCTCGCGGCCACCACGGTTCTTGATGGCGTTGCGCACGATGTTGTTATGCACGTTGACCAGGCGCTGGCTGGCTTCGTCGCCGTGCTCCTGGGTGAAGCTGGTCGAGCCTACGATGTCGGTAAAGAGGACGGCAAGCATGCCGTCGCCTTTGCGCCGGGCGCCGGGCTTGGCCCAGGATTCGAGCGCATGGACCAGGAAGATGCCGATGTCCCCTTGATCGCCGTCATCCTCGTGATCGTCGCTGGCGGGGCTAACTGGGACCTTGGGGGCCGCTGCTGCCGCTTCATCTTCGGCTCCGCTGTCGAGGTCGCCGAGAAAGGAAGCCATGGCGTCGTTGCCGGCGCCGAACATGTCGGCGTAGCCCGGCTCGAGCAGGTATTCCTCGTAGCGCTTGGCGAATTTGGCTCCCCATTCGGAGGAGCGGCCCAGCGCCAGCACGCAGGGCTCGATCAACCCCGCCAAATAACGGGTATTGATGCCGCGGGCGCGCGAAAGGGCCTCACCGCCGCCGGCGAAGAAGAGCAGGCAGCCAAAGGTGGTCAGGGTGTCGAGCTTTAGCCCGCTCGATTCCTGATGGGCGTTCAGATAAGTAACGCTTAGCTCGAAGAATTTCAGCATGTCGGCCCGCGCCTCGGCCATACGCCGGCCCGCTTCGTTGTCCTCTTCCTCGCTTTCCTTGCCCTTTTCCTTCTCCTCCTTGCCGGCTTCGGAGGCGGTCTCGGCGGCTTGAGCCAGGGTCGGCGTCTGGTCCGGCATCAAGTCGGCTTCTTCGGGCGCTTGGGCTGTCTCCTTCTTCTTCTTTGCCTTGTGCTTGGACTTGAGCTCCTTTTTCATGCTCGCGGCTTCGGGATCCTCGCGGTAGCCCGGGTCGGCGGCGAAGGCGGCGGCAAAGTCGGCCCGCGAAATGCTCGACGGTCCAAACAGCGCCAGGAAGATGACGAAGGAGATGGCGAAGACCTTGGTGGCCAGGGCTTGACTGCCGATGATGCCGGCCAGCGAAGGCGCCCCGCCGGCGGCCTCGACCACGAACCACATGCCCCAGGCCAACCCGCCGCACAGCGCCAGCAACATGACAACCTTGAAGAACAGGGTCACCGGCGTCACCGTACTGACTGGGGGCGCAGGCCGGGCCGGGGCGCGCTTCGGCTGGTCGTCCTCGTCTGCGTCCCCCGGGTCGGACCGCCCCTTCTTCTTTTCCTCCTCGGGCGGGCGGGGGCGCACGGGCATGCCGTTGAGCGGCGGCACGCCGTCCTTTTTGGCGTCGCCGTAGATCAGCCGTTCCTGCGATTCGCCGGTTGCCGAATCAAATGAATCACGTACCGCGCCCACGGCTTCGACGTTGGCGTCGGCCATCAGTGCCTTGGCGCGCTCGATGGCAGCTCCGCGCTGGCCCGATTCCATGCTTTCGATCAGCGACCACGTGCCCTTCTGGAGCGAATAGATCTCGAAGCTGATGTCCGCCAATGGGCTCCTCCCCAGCACCAAAGTGGCCCGGCGCTGCCGCAAGGCAACGCTCCGGGAAGGAGTTTACGTCAGGCCGGCATTTCAGAAAAGAGTTGGTCGGGTGGTAAATCCGGGTTAGCCCGACAGGCGGCGTTCGTGGGCCATGTTGCGCATGGTTTTTTGCAGTTTCTCGAAAGCCCGGACCTCGATCTGGCGCACCCGTTCACGGCTGATGGAATAGACCTTGCTCAACTCGTCCAGCGTGCTCGGATCCTCGCTGAGGCGGCGTTCGTTGAGAATGTGGCGCTCGCGTTCGTTGAGGCCTTTCAGCGCCGCCTCCAGCATCTCGCGGCGGCCGGACAATTCCTCGGACTCGGCGTAGGTGGTCTCCTGGTCGGGCGCATCGTCGACCAGCCAGTCCTGCCATTCGCCATCGCCATCGATCCTCAAAGGCGCGTTCAGCGAATGATCCGGCGCCGCCAGGCGGCGGTTCATCTGCACCACGTCCTTTTCCGGGACATTGAGTTTGGTGGCGATGTGCTCGACCTGATGGGGCTTGAGGTCGCCCTCGTCGATGGCCTTGATCTGGCCCTTGATCTTACGCAAGTTGAAAAAAAGTTTCTTCTGGGCCGTCGTGGTACCGATCTTGACCAGCGACCAGGAGTGCAGGATGTATTCCTGGATCGAAGCCCGGATCCACCACATGGCATAGGTCGCCAGGCGGAAGCCGCGCTCCGGGTCGAAACGCTTGACCGCCTGCATCATGCCGACGTTGCCCTCCGAAATCAGCTCGCCCAGCGGCAGGCCGTAGCCGCGATAACCCATGGCAATCTTGGCCACCAGCCTGAGGTGGCTGGTGACGAGCTGGTGCGCGGCGTCGGCATCGGCGTGTTCCTGCCAGCGCCGGGCCAGCATGTATTCCTGCTCGACCTCGAGCATGGGAAACTTGCGTATCTCCTGAAGATAGCGCGACAGGCTGCCCTCAGGCGTGATTGCCGGTATGACTTCACGAGCCATGTCTTGATCCTGCCTCCCCTGTTCTGCGGCCGTCTCAGGCACACAAAAACCCTCTGAGCTCCATTCTACGAGCTTCGGGCCAACAAAACATTAAGGGACTGACGGGCGCAGTTTCAAGCGCCAAGGTAGAAAATTACGCATCGAGCATATGTTACGCAACAAAATTACGAATTCAGGCTCGTAACGCCGCCACCAAGACGGCGAAGTCGGCCGGCGGCGGGCGCTCGAAGCTCAGTTGTCGGCCGTCGTCCGGGTGTGCGAAACCCAGCGTGCGGGCATGCAGGGCCTGGCGCTTGAAGCTTGTCAGGGCCTGCCGGGCGCCCTGGTCGAGGTCTTTCATGCCTGCCCGGCGGCCGCGTCCATAGAGAGGATCGCCGACCAGCGGGTGGCCGCGATGCGCCAGGTGGACGCGGATCTGGTGGGTTCGGCCGCTGGCCAGGCGGCAGTCGAGCAGGCTGGCGGGTCCCAGGCGTTCAATCATGCGATAGCGGGTGAGAGCCGGTTTGCCGCCCCTGACCACGGCCATTTTCTTGCGATTGCGGGGGCTGCGGCCGATGTTGCCGCTGATCTCGCCGGCCAGCGGCGCCGGCAGGCCCCAGACCACGGCGCTATAGACGCGGTCGATGCTGCGGGCCGCGAACTGGGCCGCCAGGGCCTGGTGGGCGGCGTCGTTCTTGGCCGCCACGATCAGACCGGAGGTGTCCTTGTCGAGGCGGTGCACGATGCCCGGCCGGCGCACGCCGCCGATGCCCGAGAGGCTGGCGCCGCAATGTCCCAACAGCGCATTGACCAGCGTGCGGTCGGGGTTGCCCGGCGCCGGATGGACGACCAGTCCGGCCGGCTTGTCGATGACGATCAGGTGACGATCTTCATAGACCACGTCGAGCGCCATGTCGGCCGCCTGGGGTACCGCCTCGACGGCCGGCGGCACCGCCACGACCAGCACCTGGCCCGGTTTGACCCCCGCCGAGGGGTCCGATATCGTCTCGCCCTCGCAGCGCACGTGGCCCTTCAGGATCAGCCCCTTGAGGCGCGTGCGCGAAATTTCGGGCAGGGCCTGGGCCAACACCTTGTCAAGCCGCCCGCGGGCACGGCCAGCTTTTCCTACGGTTACAGTGTGCTCAACCGTCTCTGTCATGCGCCCTTCGCCACCAGAGATCAATCGGGGATCACGAGTTTTGAAACAAGACTACCGCGCGCTCAAGCTTTTGGTCATCGTCATGGGTGTGATGATCGTCGTGGGCTTTGCCGTGGTGATCTATACCATCATCCAGCGCGCCAGTGCTTCGTTTGCCGAAGATCGGCCGGCAGTGGAAGAGACGCAGGCGGCCACTGGTACGCAGGGCTTCGGTGTGGTCCGGCTTTCCCTGCCCCGGGGCAGCCGCATCGTCGATCAGGAAATGGAGCAGCACCGCCTGATACTCCGGGTCGAGAACGGGGATTCGCAAAGCATGCATGTTTTCGACCTGAGGACCGGCAAGGAAATCGGCGTCATCCGCACCGAGCCGCGCTAGTGGCAAATGCCATAACCAAACTGGCGATAACCGAATCGCAATTGCGCGCCATCGAGGCCGCCGCCGAAGCAACCTATCCCGAGGAAGCCTGCGGCCTGCTGGTGGGTGAGGGGGCGGCGGAGGTGCGTGTCATGTCCCTTCACCCCAGCGACAATCTGGCCGACGACCCCGGCCGCCGTTTCGAGGTCGATCCGGCGCTGTTGCTGAAATTGCACAAATCCCTGCGCGGCAGCGACCAGCGCCTGGTTGGCGTTTTCCATTCCCACCCCGAGGGCCCGGCCAAGCCTTCTGCCCACGATCTCTCGCGGGCCTGGCAACCCGAACTGGCCTGGCTGGTGACGGCGGTCGCCAAGGGCCGGGCCGGTGCCACGAGTGCCTTTTTTCTCAGCGCCGAGGCGAAGCCCCGCTTCGTGGAGCTTGAGCTCGCGGTCGTCGACGATGAAAACGGCTGCAAAGCGTGATAGAAGGGCGAGTTTTGGGGCCAGGGACAATCAAATGACCAACCCCGCCAACTTCGGCAGCGACAACACGAGCGGCGTCTCGCCCGAGATCATGGCGGCCCTCGAGACCGCCAACCAGGGCAGCGCCAGCGCCTATGGCGCCGACCCCTGGACTGGGCGCCTTCAGGACCGCTTCGCCGAGATTTTCGGGACCGATGTCGCGGTCTTCCCGGTGGCCACCGGCAGCGCCGCCAACGTGCTGGGCCTAAGCATGCTGACGCCGCGCCACGGCGCCATCTACTGCCATGCCGAGGCCCATATCCAAGAGGACGAGTGCGGTGCTCCGGAATTCTATACCGGCGCCAAGCTGATGCCGTTGGAAGGCCCCCACGCCAAGCTCGAGCCCGAGGTTCTGGCCGCTGCGCTGGCGCTGACCGGCAGCCGGCCGCCGCACCAGGTCGAGCCGGCGGCGCTGAGCATATCGCAGGCCAGCGAGCTCGGCGCCTGCTACCGGCCGGCCGAGATCGCGGCGCTCTCGGAGTTGGTTCGGAGCTACGGCATGGCGCTCCATATGGATGGCGCCCGCCTCGCCAATGCGTTGGCCTTTCTCGATTGCAGCCCGGCGGACGCGACCTGGCGGGCCGGCGTCGACGTGCTCAGCTTCGGCGCCACCAAGAACGGCGCCATGGCGGCCGAAGCGGTGGTCTTCTTCCGGCCCGAACTGGCGGATGCATTTCCCTACCGGCGCAAGCAGGGGGGGCATCTGTTTTCCAAGATGCGCTTCCTGTCGGCCCAGCTCGAAGCGTACCTCAACGACGATCTCTGGCTCAGGAACGCCCGCCACGCCAACGCCGCAGCCCAGCAACTCAGCGCCGGCCTGCTGGCCGTGCCGGGTGCTGAGCTCGCCCACCCTGTAGAGGCCAACGAGATCTTCATGGCGCTGCCGGAAGCCGTGGTGGCCGGCCTCGAGGCCGAGGGCCAGAACTTCCACCGCTGGCCCGGCGGCAGCCCCGACCAACCACTGATCAGGCTGGTCACCGCATTCAACACAACCGACCAGTCGGTAGGTGACTTCATCGCGGCGGCGGCACGCCAGGCCGCGGCGTAACGAAACAAAGAAACCCCCGAGGTTTTCATGAGCAGCATTCTCTTTTCGCCCCTCAAGTTGCGCGGCCTCGAGCTCGCCAACCGCATCGCCATAGCGCCCATGTGCCAGTACAGCGCCAACGACGGTGTCATCACCGACTGGCACCTGATGCACTACGGCCAATTCACGGTTTCCGGCACCGGCGCGCTCTTTGTCGAGGCCACGTCCGTATCGCCCGAGGGCCGCATCTCACCGGGTGACGTCGGTATCTGGTCCGACGACACGGCCCAGGCGCTGGGACGCCTGGTCAAGTTCCGCCAAAGCTACGGCAACGTCCCCTTAGGCGTGCAATTGGCCCATGCCGGGCGCAAGGCCTCGACCGGCGTGCCCTGGGGAGAACACCGCGTGCTGGGCCCTGATACCGGCGGCTGGAGCGTGGTCGGTCCCTCGGCCATTTCCTTTTCCAACGTCTTCCCCATGCCCGAGGAGCTTGACCAATCCGGCCTAGACCGCATCAAGAGCTGCTTCGTCGAGGCCACCCACCGGGCCGAGCAGATCGGCGTCGAGATCATCGAGATCCACGCGGCGCATGGGTACCTGTTGCAGCAATTCCTCTCGCCCTTGTCCAACCAGCGCAGCGACGACTACGGCGGAAGTTTGGAAAACCGCATGCGCTACCCGCTGGAGATTTTCGCTGCCGTGCGCGAGGTCTGGCCCGATGAGAAGCCGCTGGGCATCCGCATCTCGGCTGTCGACTGGGTCGAAGGCGGCTGGACCCTCGACGAATCTGTAACGTTTGCCAAGGCTTTGGAGGCGGCGGGCTGCGACTTCATCGACGTTTCGTCCGCCGGTGCCACGCCCGACGCCGTGATCGACGGCGGCCCCGGCTACCAGGTCCCCTTCGCCGCCGCCATCAAGGCCGCGGTCACGGACATGAAGGTGATGGCGGTCGGCCTGATCACGTCCGGCCGCCAGGCCGAAACCATCCTGCGCTCGGGCCAGGCCGACATGGTGGCACTGGGCCGTGGTTTCCTTTACGACCCGCACTGGACCTGGCGTGCCGCAGAAGAACTCGGCGCCCAGGCGCCCTACCCACCGCAATACGCCCGCTGCCACCCGTCGCTGCAAGGCCTGCCGATCCCGCCCGGCGCTCCGCCCGCCGAAAGCTAGATCGGCGGGGGTTTTTGCCCTCGCGGCGGCGGAACTGCGCTCCGCTGCCTCCGCGAGGGCGCCGCAGTGGCGGCGGGTCGCGGTCGCTCCCGTTGCACCAAGACCAAGCAGCAAAAA
>NZDS01000184.1 GCA_002690215.1 Rhodospirillaceae bacterium
GATTTCAGTCCACATGTTGTGCCCTTCCATTGCTTTGACACAACGGAGAGAACCATAACATGCTGAAATCACTCAACTAGTTTCGGGTTGGCCTCTAAGCGTCGCCACATGTCGCTAAGCACCCCCGAAAAGGACACTCACAAATGACACATGAAACGCCCGCGCACGATAACGCCAGGCGTGAACCGCTGCCGCGCCTAATAGTATTGGTGCCGAAAATTTCCCGGTCAACCTCGGGGTCTCCCCAGGCTTCCTATGACGCCTTGACGTTAACGTAAACGTCAAAGTATACAGGAGGTCTCCGACGAGGCGCTGTTCGGGTTGCCGCGAGGGTCCGGTCGGCCAAGATGCCCGGTTCCAATCCGCGGGGGATATGCAGTGGAACAAACCGAAAAAACGTACAGTATCGGTGAATTGGCCCAGGAGTTCAGCACCACGCCCCGGACCATCCGCTTCTACGAGGAAAAGAAGCTGATCAAGCCGCGGCGCAACGGTCAGGGCCGCATCTACGGGCGACGCGAACGGGCTCGGCTGCTGCTGATCATGCGCGGCAAACGGCTCGGCTTCAGGCTCGATGACATCAAGGAGATGCTCGACCTCTACGACATCGGCGATGGCCAGGAAGCCCAGCTCAGGTTGTTGCACAAGAAATGCCTGGAGCGCATCGCCAACTTACAAAGCCAACGCCAGGATATCGACGAGGCCCTCGGGGAACTCGACGAAAGTTGCGCCATGATCATCCGCTACCTGGAAGACAAAGGCTGCGACACCCGGGATCTCGAGCGAAGGCCAAGCCAGGCGTGAAGGTCCCAGGTGCCGGACCAACTCGACCTCGTTTGAGCCAAATTGACCATCAATCGACTGTGAAAGAACAATCTCATGTCATCATCCTATCCTCATCTGTTGGCCCCTCTCGATCTCGGCTTCACCAGCCTGAAGAACCGCGTACTGATGGGTTCCATGCATACCGGCCTCGAAGAGACGC
Source organism: Rhodospirillaceae bacterium (assembly GCA_002690215.1). GTDB lineage: Bacteria > Pseudomonadota > Alphaproteobacteria > UBA2966 > UBA2966. The sequence goes on from NZDS01000184.1 coordinate 986, forward strand.
CGGGAGGTTATCCCCGCATGGCACGCTTTTTCGGATTGCGCGCCCGGGGCGGCGCCGGCCTCATCGTGACCGGCGGCATCGCCCCCAATCTGGCCGGCAGCATCGTACCCGGCGGCAACATATTGAACGAGGAGGGGCAGGTTGCCGACCACCGGTTGATCGCCGATGCCGTCCACGCCGAGGACGGCAAGATCATCATGCAGATCCTCCACGTCGGCCGCTATGCCCACCACGATGGGGCCGTGGCACCGTCGGAGATCCGGGCGCCGATCAACGCCAATACGCCGCGCGCCATGACCGGTGACGAGATCGAGCAGACCTTCGTCGACTTCGCCGACTGCGCGGCCCTTGCCCAGGCGGCCGGTTACGATGGCGTCGAGATCATGGGCTCGGAAGGCTACCTCTTGAACCAATTCGTGGTCAGCCGCACCAACAAACGCGATGACGAATGGGGCGGCACTTTCGAGAACCGCATCCGCTTCCCCCTCGAGGTCGTGCGCCGGGTGCGTGAGCGCGTGGGCCTCAACTTCATCATCATGTTCCGCCTCAGCCTGATCGATCTGGTGGACGACGGCTCTACCTGGGACGAGGTGGTGGCGCTGGCCAAAGAGATCGAGGCCGCCGGGGTGACGTTGATCAACACCGGCATTGGTTGGCACGAGGCTCGCGTGCCGACCATTGCCCACATGGTGCCCCGCGCCGGTTGGACCTGGGTGACGGAGCGCCTGATGGGCGAAGTTGGCATCCCTCTCGTGACGTCAAACCGCATCAACACGCCGGAAGTGGGAGAGCAGGTCCTGGCGGCGGGCCATGCCGACATGGTGTCGATGGCCCGACCTTTCTTGGCCGACGCGGATTTCGTCAACAAGGCAGCCCAAGGCAGGGGTGATGAAATCAACACCTGCATCGGCTGCAATCAGGCCTGCCTCGATTTCATCTTCCAGCGCCGCATCTGTAGTTGTCTGGTCAACCCGCAGGCCTGCCACGAAACCGAGATCGAAGTGGCGCCGGCAGTTGCGCCCAAGCGCCTGGCGGTGGTCGGGGCCGGGCCGGCGGGCTGCGCTTACGCCATCGCCGCGGCCGAGCGTGGCCATCGGGTGACGCTGTTCGAGGCGTCGAAACGCATCGGCGGTCAGTTCAACATGGCGCTGAAGGTGCCTGGCAAGGCCGACTACGCCGAGACGTTGCGCTATTTCGAGCGGCAATTGGCACTTCACCAAGTGGAACTGAGATTGGGCCAGCGCGCCACAGCCGCGGACCTGACGGGCGGCAATTTCGACGAAGTCGTCATTGCCACCGGCGTCACCCCGCGCCAGCCCGACCTTCCCGGCATTGATCACGAAAAGGTGCTTAGCTACGTCGATGTGCTCGACGGCGGCCGACCGGTGGGCCGGCGCGTGGCCATCATCGGGGCTGGCGGCATCGGCTTCGACGTGGCCGAGTTCCTGACCCAGGATGGTGATCCCGAGATCCCGGAATTCATGGCCGAATGGGGCGTCGATCAGGACTATGCCGAGCGCGGCGGCTTGCTGGCGGCCCCGGTACCGGCCGCTCCGGCCCGCGAGATCACGCTCTTGCAGCGCAAGGCGGGCAAGCCGGGCGCCTCGCTGGGCAAGACCACGGGTTGGATCCATCGCAGTGCGCTTCAGCAAAAGAACGTCACCATGATCCCCGGCGTCAGCTATCACGGCATTGATGACGCGGGGCTGCATTTTTCGGCTGGCGAAGAGCGCCATGTGCTCGACGTCGACACCATCGTGGTGTGCGCCGGGCAAGAACCCTTGCGCGATCTCTACGATGCCGTTGAAGCTGCCGGCATCAAAGCCCATCTTATCGGTGGAGCCGACGTGGCTGCTGAACTCGACGCCCGGCGGGCCATCGAGCAAGGCTTCAAACTGGCGATCGTCGCCTGAGCGGCACCGCCCAACCGAGCAAGAAAACAAAAACATCACTCCCACGAGCCGGAGGACACAAGCAATGAACAACGTGGTCATCGCGGGTTATGCCCGCTCGCCGTTCGCCCCCGCCAAGAAAGGCGAATTGGCCAAGGTGCGTCCCGACGAGCTGGCGGCACAGGTCGTCAAGGCTCTGATCGAGCGCAGCGCAGTCAATGTCGATGATATCGAGGACGTCATCATGGGCTGCGCCATGCCAGAGGGCGAACAGGGCTTCAATATCGCCCGCATGGTCGGCTTCCTGGCCAAGCTGCCGTTGAGCGCCGCCGGCACCACGGTCAACCGCTTCTGCGGCTCGTCCATGCAGTCGATCCACATTGCGGCCGGAGCCATCAGCATGAACGCCGGTCAGGCTTTCGTCTGCGCCGGTGTCGAATCGATGACCCGCATACCCATGGGCGGCTTCAATCCCTCGCCCCACCCTGGGCTATACGGGGACTATCCCGAGGCCTACGTCGGTATGGGCATCACGGCCGAGAACCTAGCCAAGAAATACGACCTCTCACGCCAGGAACAGCAGGAGTTCGCCGTCTCAAGCCACCAAAAGGCGGCGGCGGCGCGCGACGGGGGCAAGCTCAGCGACGAAATTGTCACAATCGTCGATGGCAACCTTCGCGTCGAGCAGGACGGCTGCATTCGGCCCGAAACCACCACAGAGGGGCTCGACGGCCTGGATCCGGCCTTCGATCAGGCCGGCACGGTGACCGCCGGCACCTCGTCGCCGCTGACCGACGGCGCCGCAGCCGTGCTGGTTTGCAGCGAGGATTACGCCGACGCCCAAGGCCTGGAAAAGCTAGCCCGTATCAAGTCGATCGCGGTATCGGGTTGTGCGCCCGAAATCATGGGCATCGGCCCGGTGGGCGCCACTGAGAAAGCGCTGGAACGAGCCGGTATCGGACTCGCTGACATCGACGTCATTGAGCTCAACGAAGCTTTCGCGGCGCAGGCCCTGGCGGTGATCAAGGAAGCCGGCATGGACCAGCAACGCATCAACCTGGACGGCGGCGCCATCGCGCTCGGTCATCCCCTGGGTGCCAGCGGCGCTCGTATCACCGGCAAGGCGGCCCAGCTCATGAAGCGCGAGGGTAAGAGCCTGGCGCTGGCCACCCAGTGCATTGGGGGCGGCCAGGGTATCGCCACGGTGATGGAAGCCTGCTAGCGGCTGGCCCGGAGGACTACATCATGACCGACATCGAAAAAGTCGGCGTTCTCGGCGCCGGCGTCATGGGCGCGGCCATCGCCGCCCACGTCGCCAATGCCGGAGTGCCAGTGGTGCTGCTCGACATCGTTCCCGAAGGGGCGGAAAACAGAAACACAGTGGCCGAAGGCGCTGTTGCGCGCATGTTGAAGGACAATCCCGCGCCCTTCATGCACCGGCGCAACGCCCGCCTCATCGAGTGCGGCAATTTCGAAGATGATCTCGACAAGCTTGCCGACTGCGACTGGATCTGCGAGGCGGTGATCGAGAACCTGGAAATCAAGCACGACATCTACAAACGCGTGGACGCCGTGCGAAGCCCGGGATCGATCGTCAGCTCCAACACCTCGACCATCCCGCTGGCCGAACTCACGCGCGGCATGTCGGACCAATTCTGCGCCGACTTCGCCATCACCCACTTCTTCAATCCGCCGCGTTACATGCGGCTTTTGGAACTGGTTGGAGGTGCCGCCACGCGGCCCGATGCGCTGGCGGCGTTGGAGGCCTTCTGCGATGTGCGGCTGGGGAAAGAGGTCGTCGGCGCCAAGGACACGCCCGGCTTCATCGGTAACCGCATCGGCATCTACTGGAGCTCGACGGCCATGAGCCAGGCCATCGAATTGGGCCTCAGCATCGAAGAAGCCGATGCCATCGTGGGCCAGCCCATGGGTATCCCGCGTACCGGCATCTTCGGCCTCATCGACCTCACCGGCATCGACCTGGCGCCCCATGTTAACGAAAGCATGTTGAGATTGCTGCCGGCCGACGACGCCTTCTGCCAGGAATTCGATCCCGAAGGCAAGTTGGCCACCACCATCGGCCGCATGATCGCCGAGGGCTACACCGGGCGCAAAGGCAAGGGCGGCTTTTATCGCCGCACCAAGCTCGACGGCAAGCGTGTGAAAGAGGTCCTCGACTTCGAAAGCGGCGATTACCGCCCGGTGAAAAAGGCCAGGCTCGCAAGTGTGCGGGCGGCCAAGAAGGGCCTGCGGGCCCTGGTCGAGCACGAGGATCGCGGCGGCCAGTACGCCTGGCGGGTGCTCAGCCGGGTGCTTGCCTATGCCGCTTCGCTGGTGCCGGAAATCGCCGGTAGCATCCGCGACGTCGATCTCGCCATGAAGACAGGCTATGCCTGGAAGTACGGCCCCTTCGAACAGATCGACCAGCTTGGCGCCAGGTGGTTTGCCGAACGCCTGCAGGCCGAAGGCCTCGAAGTCCCCGAGCTCTTGCAGAAGGTCGGTGACGGCCCGCTCTACAAGGAAGAGGGCGACAAGGCGTTGCAGTTCACGCCGGCCGGCGACTATGTCGAGATAGCGGTGCCCGATGATGCCTGGCGCCTGGCTGACAAGAAGCGCGGTCGCGAGCCCATCGCCGGCAACCGGGGCGCCAGTCTTTGGGACGTCGGCGACGGCGTCGCCTGCCTCGAGATCCACACCAAGATGAACGCCATCGACGCCGACGTGGTGGCCATGATCGGCAAGGCCGCAGGGTTGCACAAGGAAGGCTGGAAGGCAGTGATCGTGGGCAACGATGCCGACAATTTCTCGGTCGGCGCCAACGTCGGCGTGGCGCTCTTTGCCGCCAATGCGGCCATGTGGCCGATGCTCGAACAAGGCGTCAAGGCCGGTCAAGACGCCATGATGGCACTGAAGTACGCGCCGCTTCCGGTGGTCGCGGCGCCGGCCGGCATGGCGCTGGGTGGCGGCTGCGAAATCGTGCTGCATGCCGATGCCGTGCAGGCCCACGCCGAGAGCTACGTCGGACTGGTCGAAGTTGGGGTCGGCATCATCCCGTCGTGGGGCGGCAGTAAAGAGCTGATCACACGGGCGGCCCTCAACAAGAAGCGTCCGGCAGGTCCCATGCCGCCGGTGGGCCAGGCCTTCGAGACCATCTCGACGGCCAAGGTGGCGCGTTCGGCGGCCGAGGCCCGGGATCTTCTGTTCCTGCGCCCGGAAGACGCCATTACGCCCAACCGCAACCGCCTGCTTGCCGATGCCAAAGCCCGGGCGCTGGCCTTGGTCGACGAATACCAGCCGCCCGAGCCGGTCGAGATCGTGCTGCCCGGAGCCCCGGGCAGGGCCGCCGTCGACCTGGCGGTCGAGGGCTTCGTGCTGCAAGGCAAGGCCACGGCCTACGACCGCGTGGTGGCAACCGAGCTTGCCAACGTCGTCACCGGAGGCGACACCGACATTACCGAGAGCGTCAGCGAAAAGGATCTGCTGGCGCTCGAACGCAGCGCCTTCCTGGCTTTGATCCGCAACGGCAAGACGCTGGCCCGCATCGAGCACATGCTCGAGACCGGCCGACCGCTACGTAACTGAGGAAGATCCAAATGCCCACCTACCAAGCCCCACTGCGCGATTTCCGCTTCGTGCTGCACGAATTGCTGCAGGTCGGCAAGTACCAGAACCTGCCGGCCTTCGCCGAGGCCCCGCCCGACATCATCGATGCCGTGCTCGAAGAGGGTGCCAAGGTCTGCGAGGAGGTCATCTTCCCGCTCAACCAGTCGGGCGACGAGGAGGGCTGCCATTTCGAGAACGGCGAAGTGCGCACGCCGCAGGGCTTCAAAGAGGCCTTCGAACTCTACCGCCAGGGCGGCTGGATCGGCCTCTCGTCCGATCCCGAATACGGCGGCCAGGGCCTGCCCCAGGTGCTGGGCACCGCCATGACCGAGATGATGTGTTCGGCCAATCTTTCTTTCGAGACCTATGGCGGGCTGACCTCGGGCGCGGCGCTGGCCATCTACAGCCACGGCACCGAGGATCAGAAGCGCCAGTATCTGCCACCCATGTACGGCGGGCAGTGGACCGGCACCATGAACCTGACCGAGTCCCATTGCGGTACCGATCTCGGGCTCATGCGCACCAAGGCCGAGCCCCAGGCCGACGGCAGCTATCGCATCACCGGCACCAAGATCTTCATCACCGGCGGCGAGCACGACATGGTGGAAAACATCATTCACCTGGTACTGGCCAGGATCCCCGGTGGGCCGTCCGGCATCGGCGGCGTCAGCCTGTTCATCGTGCCGAAGTTTCTGGTGAACGACGACGGTACGCTGGGCCAGCGCAATGGTGTCCTCTGCGGCTCCATCGAAAAGAAGATGGGCATCAAGGCCTCGTCGACCTGCGTCATGAATTTTGACGATGCCGAAGGGTATCTTTTGGGTGAGCCCCACAAGGGCATGCGGGCCATGTTCACGATGATGAACGCGGCCCGGCTGGGCGTCGGCCTGCAGGGCCTGAGCCTGGCCGAGGTCTCCTACCAGAGCGCCGTGACCTACGCCAACGACCGCCTGCAGGGGCGCTCGCTGGCCGGAATCCAGGCCCCCGACAAGGCGGCCGACCCGATCATCGTGCACCCCGACGTGCGCCGTATGCTGATGCAGATGAAGGCTTTCACCGAGGGTGCCCGGGCGTTTGGGCTGTGGATCGGGCTCAACATCGATTTCCTGAGCGGCCATCCAGACGCCGAGATGCGCGAGGAGGCCGAAGCCTTGCTCGCCGTGTCCACGCCTGTGCTCAAGGCCTACTTCACCGATTCTGGTTTCGAAGCCACCAACATCGGAATGCAATGCTACGGCGGCCACGGCTACATCCGCGAATGGGGCATGGAGCAGTTCGTGCGGGATTCCCGCATCGCGCAGCTCTACGAGGGCGCCAACGGCATCCAGGCGCTCGACTTGGTGGGTCGCAAGCTGCCGGCCCATATGGGGCGGAACCTGCGCGCCTTCTTCCATCCCGTCGACCGCTTCATCCAGGAAAACATGGCGGATCCGGGCGTTGGCAACCTGGCGATGGCGTTGGCCAAGTCTTTCGGACGTTTGCAAAGCGCCACCGCCTGGATCGCCGAGAATGGTCTCACCGACCCCGAACAGGCCGGCGCCGCAGCCACCGACTACGCCCGGCTCTTTGGCCTGGTGGCGCTCGGCTTCATGTGGGCCCAGATGGCCAAAGTGGCCAGGGAGACGCTGGACGCGGGCACCGACGACGCCGCCTTCTACGAAGCCAAGCTGGTTACCGCTCGTTTCTACATGGAGCGCGTTCTGCCTGAAACGTCGTCGCTGCTGTCCAAGCTGACGGCAGGCAAGGAATCGCTGATGGCGCTCGACGCCGAGGCCTTCGCCCGCGCGCAATAGGGAAAATCGATGCTTTTTGACCGGGAGATATTCGGCGAAGACCATGACATTTTCCGCCAGTCCGTGCGCAAGTTCATGGAACGCGAAGTGGTGCCGCATCACGAGCGCTGGGAAAAGCAGGGCCAGATCGACCGTGAGGCCTGGACGAAGGCCGGTCAGGCCGGGCTCCTGTGCCCCAATCTGCCCGAGGAGTACGGAGGCCCCGGCGCCGATTTTCTCTACAGCACCATCGTCATCGAGGAGCTGGCGTACGTCGGCGCTACGGGGCCGGGTTTCTCGCTGCACTCCGACATTGTGGCGCCATACATTTTGCATCACGGCTCCGAGGACCTGAAACGCAAGTGGCTGCCCAAGTTCGTGTCCGGCGAGACCATCGGCGCCATCGCCATGACCGAGCCCGGCACCGGATCCGACCTGCAGGGCGTCAAGACCACCGCCGTCAAAGATGGCAACCACCTGGTCATCAACGGCTCCAAGACATTCATCACCAACGGCCAACTCGCCGATCTGGTCGTCGTGGTAACCAAAACCGACGAGCAAGCCGGGGCCAAGGGCATCAGCCTGGTGTTGGTCGAGACCGACCGTGAGGGTTTTTCGCGCGGGCGCAATCTGGACAAGATCGGCCTCAAAGCCCAGGACACGTCGGAGTTATTTTTCGATGACGTAAAGGTGCCGGCTACCAATATGCTGGGCGACGAGGGCCAGGGTTTTGCCTATCTCATGCAGGAGCTACCGCAGGAGCGCCTGCAGGTCGGCATCGCGGCCGTGGCCGCCTGCGAGGCGGCGCTCAAGTGGACCATCGAATACACCAAGGAACGCCAGGCCTTCGGCAAGCCCATCGCCGAGTTTCAGAACAGCCGCTTCAAGCTGGCCGAGATGAAGACCGAAACCCGCATCGCCCGGGTTTTCCTCGACGACTGCCTGACAAAGCACACGAATGGCGGCCTCGACGTTGAAACCGCCGCCATGGCTAAATGGTGGACCACGGACCTGCAATGCAAGGTCATCGACCAGTGCCTGCAGCTCTTCGGCGGCTACGGTTACATGTGGGAATACCCCATCGCACGGGCCTACGCCGATGCTCGGGTGCAGCGCATCTACGCCGGCACCAACGAAATCATGAAGGAGCTGATCGGGCGCGGGCTCTAAGTTCTTTTGGCGGGCGGCGGTTGTGGCTCAGGCTCCGGCGAAAGCTCGGCCGCATCGTTCTGTTGCCGTCGCACTGCCCGCTGCTGCTGCTTGCGCCGACGCAGGTTGTCGCGCAAGGCTTGGGCCTGGCGCTGACGGCGCTGCGCAGCAGGAGGCGAGGAATTGTCTTTGGCGGCCATGGCCGATGGTCTTGCCAAGTGGTGGCCGCAGTCAAGGCAGCGATCGCGACGCTTGAATTCGGTCCCGCGCCTGTGGCAATGTCGCGCCGCTCCCGGCGCCCACATAGCTCAGGGGTAGAGCACTCCCTTGGTAAGGGAGAGGTCGAAAGTTCGAATCTTTCTGTGGGCACCATATTTTTCAATGACTTAGCCGACATTCAGGGAGTAGCTCGCCAGTTCAAATGAACTCGCTCGCCTCCCTAAGAAGATCGCTGCCCAACCTGGGTGAGCGGCTTCGTCCGCCTCTCCTAATTTATCCAACCGTCCTCTTCGCTCAC
>NZDS01000185.1 GCA_002690215.1 Rhodospirillaceae bacterium
CGAAACCCCCAAGCCCTTCAACTGGACCGCCGATCCGGACCAGATCATCGCCGCCGTCAATCGGGGGTACCAAGCGTTAGACTCCATCCACTAGACCATGGTGGCGAGGTGCTGCGCTTCATCGGCGACGCGGTGATAGCGATCTTCCCCTACGAGGACCAAACAAGACCGCTGGTCGATATGGCACGGGCCGCCATGGCCACTGCCCGCGAGGCGGTTTCACGGATCGAGCGGCGCAACGATGCGTTGGGCGACAGCGACCAGCCGGCCATCCGCTTCGGCATATCGCTGCACATCGGCAGCGTCATGTACGGCAACATCGGCACCGATCGGCGCTTGGAGTTCAGCGTCATCGGTCCGGCCGCCAACGAAGTCGTGCGCCTTGAGGACCTATGCAAGAAGCTGGGCATCCAAGTTGTCGCCTCGGCGCGATTCAGCGAGGTCTATCCCGAGGAAATGGTGTCGCTGGGGACCCATGCTGCGGCCGGCATCGAAGACGGCTTGGCTGCTTTCACGCTGCCGGAGTTCGCTCCGCAATCGGACGAGCGGTGACGCGACTGAGGCCGCGTTATCCCGGACGCGTCAGTCGTCGCCGTCCGCCATGCCGGCGAATTCCAGGGCGCGTTTCTTGGCCTCCTCCAGATCGTAGTGTTTGCGGGTGACGATACGTTGGGCGTAGAGGCCGCCGCCCGACTGCAGGTTGGCGAGCTGTTTCCAGCCGCCGTAGGCGTCGGCCGTCAGGTCGCGAATGGCGTGGAAGAGGCGCATGCGGTATTCGCCGTCGACACCCTCGGCACCGGACATGTATTTGCGCACCAGGGCGCCGACTTCGTTGTTTTCGAGATCGGCGATGGCCGGCGCGGTTACCGTCGATGCACCGGCGATGTCATGCAGATGGCGCACCATGTGGCTGTAGTTGGCGGCGCCGTGGTACTTGCCGGCATTGGTGAAAAGCTCGTCGGGGAAGGCTTCGCCGTTGGGGCCCATTTTGCAGTTGTGCACGGCCGCCTCCAGCGAGGCCCTGATCAATGTCGTGTGGATGATCATGTCGGAGATCTTTTCGCGGATGTGCGGCGCCCGGTCGAGGCCGTTGGCCTCGGCGATCAACTGGCCGAAGCCAACCAGTTCGTCGGCCTCGGCGGCCATGAAGGCGAGCCCGCCCAGGCGTTCCCAGAGTCCCAGAGAGTGGGCGAAGACGGCGGCATAGCGGACCTCGCCGTTGAGGAAAATGCGCTCCTCGGGCACGAACACGTCGTCGAAGATGACGAAACCTTCGGGGCAGTGTTTTTGCGAGGTGATGGGGAATGCGCGATTGTCGTCGTGACGTGGCGCATAGCTGACGTCGACGATGCGAACCCCGGGTGCGTTCACCGGAATGGCGCAGGCGATGGCGTAGTCATCTTCGCCTTCCTTCATGGCCTTGGTCGGAATGACCATCAGCTCATGGGCCAGCGAGGCGCCCGAGATGTGCAGCTTGGCGCCGCGGATAACGACGCCGTCGGCGCGACGTTCGACGACGTGGGTGTAGGCGTCGGCGTCGGGTTGCTTGCCCGGCGACAGGCTGCGGTCGCCCTTGGCGTCAGTGATGCACTCGGCGACGCGGGCGTCGCGGCTTTGCAGCTCTTCGACATAGGCCTTAATGCGTTCGCCGTAGTGGGGCAGGTCGGGCATGCGGCCGGCCGCCGTGATCAGGGTCATGATCGACTGCTGGGTGGTGTGGGCCAGCAGGTCGGCTTGATGCAGCAGGGGAATGCGCGCCTTGAGGTCGTCGGCCGAACGCGGAATTGTCATCAGCGGGCTGAGGGCTCCGGGCTTGGGGTCGTAGAAGAGGTCGTAGCAGGCGGCGACGGTATTGACGGCGCCACCCAGAACACGATGACCCGGCAGGTCTTCGACTCGTTCGCCTTCGAAAAAAGTGGCGCGGCCGTCGGCCAGCGAGGTGCGATATTCAGCTCCGGTGATCATGATTACTCCTCCATCTACCGGAAGAATAGGCTGCGACTGCTCAGGAATCCATATGCGCTGGAAGACCAACGGCAGGGCAGTTGCCCTGATCGCCGACGCCAAATACCATCGTGCCGCCAAACCGTGCCGGAAGCCTAACTATGTACCAACTGCAGTTAACCGAATCCTTGGCTCCGCCCCAGAGCGACGACGTGGTCCTGGAGACCACCGTCGGTGCTCTCTTGCGCCAGACAGCGGCCAGCCATTCCGAGGCGCCGGCCATGCTCGAAATCGACATGGAATTTCGCAGCGGCCGGAGCTGGACCTATGGCGAGCTGCTGGCCGACAGCGAGAAACTGGCGTTGGCGCTGTCGACCCGCTTCGCGCCCGGCGAGCGCCTCGTGGTGTGGGCGCCCAACGTGCCGGAGTGGTTGCTGGTCGAATACGCATGTGCCCTTGCCGGCATCACGCTGGTCACCGCCAATCCCGCCTACCAGGCGGAGGAATTGCGCTACGTGCTCAAACAATCGGGCGCGGTGGCGCTTTTTTTGGTAGCCAGCTATCGCGGCAATCCCATGGCCGAGATCGCCGTCGAGGCCTGTCAGGGCCTCGAAGCCATTCGCGAAATCGTTGACATGGACGATCCGGAAGCTCTCCACCGCCAGGGCGCGCGAGCGCCTGAGCTGCCCGAAGTTGGGCCCGACGACGCGGCGCAAATACAGTACACCTCCGGCACCACCGGCTTTCCCAAGGGCGCGATTCTGCCCCACCGCGGCCTAACCAACAACGCCCGCCTGGTGGCCAAACGCGCTCTCATTGGTCTCGGCGACACCTGGGGCAACTTCATGCCGATGTTTCACACCAGCGGCTGCGGCATCATCTCGCTGGGCTGCCTGCGGGTGGTTTGCCGCATGCTGATGGTCAAGGTTTTCGACCCGGCCGGCGTATTGGAATTGATGGAGCGTGAAGGCATGACGGCACTGGTCGGCGTTCCCACCATGCTGGTGGCCATGCTGGAGGCGCTGGAACAAGCGCCGCGCGATGTCTCCTCGGTGCGCATGGTGGTCTCTGGCGGCTCCATGGTGGCGCCCGAGTTGGTGCGCCGGGTTCGAACCGCATTCGACTGTGATTTCGAGACCGTCTATGGCCAGACCGAGGTCTCGCCGGTGGTCACCCAACACCAACACGACGATGCCCTCGACGACATCTGCAACAACGTTGGTCAGCCCCTGCCGCAAACCGGCATCTCGATCCGCAGCATCGAGGAAAACCAAGTCGTGCCAATCGACACGGTGGGCGAGATCTGCGTCCAGGGCTATTGCAACATGATCGGCTACAACGCCAACGAAGAGGCCACCGCCGAGACCATCGACGCCGAGGGCTGGCTGCATACCGGCGACCTTGGTGCCATGGACGGCCGCGGCTACGTGCGCGTCACCGGGCGGGTCAAGGAGATGATCATCCGGGGCGGTGAGAACCTCTTTCCGGCCGAGATCGAGAACGTGTTGCTGGAGCACGCCTCCGTGGCCGAGGTCGCTGTGGTCGGCCTGCCGGACGACAAATGGGGCGAGATCGTGGCCTGCTTCCTGCGCCCGGAAGCCGCTGGCGAGGTGGATACACAAGAGCTCCGCCGCCACTGCCGCGAACACCTGGCGCCGCAAAAGACACCGGCGCTGTGGTTCAATGTCGACGCCTTTCCGCTCACCGGCTCGGGCAAGATCCAAAAGTTCGCGCTACGTGATGCCTACCTGGCCGGCAGCCACGAGCCGATCTGAGGGGGACTAAACTTTCCCCTCCAGTTTGTCGTGGCGGTATTGCTCCTTGGCTTCGAGCCAGCGCTCTGTGCCTTCTTCCGACAAGAACGCTTGTTCGTCGCTGAAAATCAAGCGCTTCCAATCGTTGCCGTGGGGCCAGACGTAGGGGGCCACGACAGTGGAGCGGGGTTCCGTCGCCATTTCCAGGAGATCGAGCGCGCGGCTGACGATGTCGCGCTGCTGGTCAGCCTTGAAGGGCTCGCCGCAGGGGTTGCCGAGAGGGAAGTCGACGAACAAAAGTCGCGGCACGCCGCAATATTCGACGATGTCGCGGGCGTTGGCGATCATTACCGTGGGGATTCCGTTGGCTTCGATATGGCGGGCTACCAGACTCACGGTCTGGTGGCAGACGGGTCAGACGGGTGTCATGACGGCAACGTCGACCTCGTCTTCGATGAGGCGGCGCAAAACCTCGGGAGCATCGAATTCCATGCTGCGGCGCTGGCTGTATTGGTTGTGCAACCCGTGCGCCCGCGGTGCCATGCTGCCCAGACGGCCGGCCGCGACCAGTTCGTTGAGGCGCGTGATGGGAAAGTAAGTATTTGGGTCATCGAGCGTGGTGGCCACCCGGTCGTAGGCATCGTGGCTCGAGAACAGTCGCTCCGGATCGATGTCTGCAGGTATCGAATAGACGGTTCCCACCGGCGCCTCGTTGGCATCGGGTGCTCCTTCCTCGACGCGAATTTCGACCTCGCTGGTCGAGACCAGGGCGACCCGGCTTTCGGTCAGCGGCTTTTTCAGCGGCGTGAAGGGGACGTCATCGAAATGGGCCCATTTGTAGGGCTCTTCGTAGCCCTCCTTGGCATAGTATTCGCGCGTCTTGTCGATGTATCTGACGTGGCTCATGACACCTCCTTGGGCTCTCATGGCTTGCCGCGGGCAGCGTCATGCTAGCACGAATGCACCCACGCACTAAATCTCGGTGAAGTCGTTTTTGCCCGAAAGGTCGCGCCCCCGCATCAAGTAGACCTGACGCCTGGAGTGGTCAAAACTCAAACTGCGGGCCTGCTCGGCGGCGACCTGTCGGTCGAAAACCGAGGTCGTCGGCATGAAACGCATGGTCATACCGCGGCGCGATTGGGCCGAACGATTGGCCTCCGAGCCGTGCAGCAAGTAAACGTCGTGGAGCGACATGCGGCCGTGCTCCAGAACGATATCGACGGCCTCGCTTTCGTCGTATTCGCTGGCTTCCAATTCGCGGTTCAGGGCCAGGCCGGGGCCATCGTTGGTGAGATGGGGGCGCAGGCGGCGATCCTTGTGAGAACCGCGGATCACCCTGAGGCAACCGTTCTCTCGCGTTGAATCGTCGACCGCCAGCCACACCGTGCAGGTCGCCAGCGGTCGGATGGGCCAGTATTCCCCGTCTTGGTGCCAAGGTGTTGTGGTGCCGATGTGGGCCGGCTTGGCGAAAAAGCTGGCATTCCAGAGCGCAAAATCGGGACCCAAAACCTGCTCCACCATATCCAGAATCTCAGGTCTATTGCAGTAAGCGCGGAATCCCGGCTCGATATCCAAAAGTGCCGGACAGTAATCACTGTATTCGGGTTTTGCTGCCACGAAACGGGTGTGCCGCGCCTTGATGTCGTCGAGCACCTCGTCTGGAACCCTGAGATCCGGTATCACGAAACCGTCCTCGTGATATCGCGCAAGTTGGGAATCGGAAAGCATGAGGCTCTCTTTCCAGGTTATGTCTGCAGGGAACACTAGGTCGCTTCAGGTCGGCGTCCAGTACCATTTGGTGTCACGTTGTTAACTGATAGCATCGGGCGCATCCATCCCACCCAAGGAGCAATTGCCAGCATGCCGTCCGTTCAGCCTTACAGCATCGCCGTTCCTGATCAGGTCCTCGAACGCATCCGTGCCCGTGTCGCCGACTACCAATGGCACGAGATGCCCGACGACGGCGGCTGGGCCTATGGCGCCAATCTGGACTACATGCGGGAGCTTTGCGCTTATTGGCTGGAGGAATTCGACTGGCGGGCTCAGGAAACAGCGCTCAACCGCTTGCCTCAGTTCACGGCGAAAGTGGATGGCCTCGACATCCATTTCATCCACGAGAAAGGCAGCGGACCGGCGCCCATGCCGCTCGTGATCAGCCACGGCTGGCCCGGCTCAGTCAGCGAATTCGTCGACATCATCGAGCCGCTGGCCCATCCCGAACGCTTCGGCGGCAGTGTCGACGACGCCTTTGACGTGGTCGCACCCTCGCTGCCCGGCTTCGCGTTCTCGGGCAAGCCGGCACGGCCCATCGGGCCGCGCCGCATCGCCGGGATGTTCGCCGACCTGATGCGCGAACAATTAGGCTACGACGGCTTTCTTGCCCAGGGCGGCGATTGGGGCAGCGCCATTTCGACTTGGCTTGGTTACGACCACGCGATGCTGTGCCGCGGCGTCCATATCAACATGCTGCCGGTGCGCGACCCGGGCGGCCCGCAGGGGCCTGAAGAAGAGGCCTGGGCGGCCGAGTGCGAGCGTGTGCTGGAGGCCGAGGCCGGCTACAACCACCAGCAGTCGACCAAGCCCCAGACGCTGAGCTACGCCATGATGGACAGCCCCGTCGGTGTGGCCGCCTGGATCGTCGAGAAGTTCAACACCTGGTCTGACACCCAGGGGGACGACATCGAAAGTGTCTACAGCAAGGACCAGTTGCTGACCAACATCATGGTTTATCTGGTCAGCGAAAGCTTCAACACCGCCACCTGGATCTATTACGGCCGGCGCCAGGAAGGCGGTCGAGAGATGCCGCCGGGCGGCAAGCGCGTCGAGGTGCCGACCGCGGCAGCGCTATTTCCCGCCGAGTTCATACTCTGGCCGCCGCGGAGCTATGCCGAGCGGCTATTCGATCTGAGAAGCTGGACCGAGATGCCGCGCGGCGGCCACTTCGCGGCCCTCGAGGAGCCCGAGTTGCTGGCCGAAGACATACGGGTTTTTGCTCGAAGCTTGCGATAGGAGTGGAGACATGAGCGACGTCGTCACCGTCGAGCGCCTGGGCGCCATAGCCGTCTTGCGCCTCAACCGCCCCGATGCCCTCAACGCCGTGAGCCTGGAGCTGGCCCGGGAACTGACAGAGAAGTTGCTGGCGATGGACAACGACGCCGACGTCGAGGGCATCGTCCTCAGCGCCGTCGGCGAGCGTGCCTTCTGCGCAGGCGTCGACCTGCGCGAGGCCAAGGAGATCGAGGTGGCCGAGGTGGAATCCTGGTTCGGCACGGTTTGCAACATCTACCGCACCATCCTGCAGACGGAAAAGCCGGTAGTGGCGGCCATCAACGGCATCGCCGCCGGCGCCGGTTTCCAGATGGCCCTGGTTTCGGATCTGCGAGTTGCCCACGAAGGAGCGCGCTTGGGCCAGCCCGAGATCAACGCCGGTATTCCCAGCATCATGGGGTCCTATTGGATGAGTCTGCACCTGGGCTGGGCCAAGAACCAGGAGCTTTCGTTGACCGGCCGGCTGATGCTGGCGGTCGAGGCCCAGGAGCTGGGGCTGATCAATTTTCTGGTGGAGCCCGACCGGCTCATCGCCAAAGCTTGTGAGGTCGCCGAAGAATTGTCGCAAAAACCGGCTACTGCCTGGCGTCGGACCAAGGCGCGCTTTCGCGAAATCGCCTTGGCCGGCTTTGACGAGGCCTTCCGCGCCGGCGTCCTGGGCCAGCAAGAAGCCTTTGCCAAGGGCGAGCCACAGGCCGTCATTGATGCGTTTTTGGCCTCACGCAAGGGGTGACGGTTGCCGCGTCTACCAGCGCGGCGTACCTTCGATCAGTGCCAGGACCTCGGCGGCGGGCAGGGGCTTGGACATGAAATAGCCCTGGCCGAGCTGGCAGCCTAAGTCGCGAAGCGCCTCCAATTGGGCTGCCTCCTCGATACCTTCGGCGACGATGTTCATGCCCAGTTCGTGAGCCAGATGGGCGATGCTGGCGACGATGCGCAGGCTGCTGTCCGACTTGTCCATGTTATTGACGAAGACCCGGTCGATCTTGAGCGTGTCGAGCGGGAACTGATGCAAATAGCTCAGGCTCGAATAACCGGTGCCGAAATCGTCGATGGCAAGCATCACGCCGAGGGCCTTGAGCTTGGCCAGGGCGTCGGTGGCATGGGCGAAGTTTTCGACCATCAGCGTTTCGGTGATTTCGAGCTTGATCGTTGCCGGCGCGACGCCGCTTCGTTCGATGATACCGGCCAGCAGGTCGATTTCGGCCAGTTCCGTGAATTGCCCAGCCGAGACGTTGACGCTCATGAAAGGGGGCTGCTGATCGGCATAGGCTGCGGTACAAGCCTGGGCCAGGGGAAGGTGTTCGCCGAGGCTGGTCTCCAACGCCCAGCGGCCGAGCTCGATGATCAAGCCGGTCTCCTCGGCCAAGGGAATGAACTCCATGGGGGATACGAAACCGCCGTCGGGCTTGCGCCAGCGCATCAGCGCCTCGAAGCCGGCAATGTGGCCGCGGTCCAGCGCCACGATGGGCTGGTAGTGCATCTCGAATTCCTCGGCCTCGAGGGCGCGGCGCAGATCGCGTTCGCTGTTGATACGGTCGAAGGCCAGCGCCCGAATCTCGCCAAGCGAGGAATCGATCTCTCCGCGCCGGCCGCTTAGGCCCGAGAGTTGATGCTGGGCGTCGCGCAACCGCGCCAGGATAACCCGCAGGATCAGGTTCATCATCGGGTTGGCGGATTGCAACGGCTTCATGATCCGCGAGCGCTCGATGACGATGACCTCGGTATCCTCGGCGGCAGTGACGGTTGCCGAGCGCGGCGCATCGTCGATCATCGACATCTCGCCGAAGATCTCGCCGATGCCGAGTTTGGCGATGACCACGTTTTCGCCGTCCCGCGGCACCGAAATTTCGACGGCGCCGCTTTCAATGAAGTAGGCGTTGCGGCCGCGGTCGCCGATGCGGAAGATTTCTTCCCCGGCGGCGAACGGTTTGGCGTAGATCATCTCGGCCATGACGTGCCCAAATCGGTTCCCCCTCGTTGTCCCGAAAGCTAATCACATTTGTCTGAACGAGGGAATAACGCGCCGTTCACGTCACAGCATGGGCGCGCAGCGCCTCCATATCCAGATCGATGCCGTGTCCAGGGCGATCCGGGGCCGTGGCATAGCCTTCGCTGACCGTCAGTGGCTCGGCCATGAATTTCTCCAGCCCGAAAGCGTGCACCTCGAGATAAGCGGCGTTGGGGCAGGCCGCCAGCAGTTGCACGTGCAGGTCATGAGCACCGTGCGAGATCAGGGGCAGGTTATGGGCCTCTGCCAGTCGGGCGATTTTCATGAAGGCAGTGACGCCGCCGCAGACGGTCAGATCGGGTTCGGGGAAATCGACACCACCGGCGGTGATCAGTTGGGTGAATTCAGCCACCGTGTGCAGGTTTTCGCCGCTGGCCAGCGGCACCTTGCCCAGCGATCGCAGATAAGCGTGGCCGGCGAAGTCGTCAGGCCGGATGGGCTCCTCCAGCCAGACCAGGCCGAAGGGCTGCAACTCGTGCATGGCACGGGCGGTCTGGTCGACCCGCCAGGCTTCGTTGGCGTCGGCCATCAATTCGATTTCGGGCGACAGGTGTTCGCGCATGGCCGACACCCGCGAGATGTCTTCGCCCAGGCTGGGCCGGCCAAGCCGCATCTTGATCGAACGATGTCCCGCCTCCAGGCTGGCGCTGGCACCTGCCAGCAATTTCTCCTGGGGGAAGTTGAGGTCGATGTTGCCGGCATAAGCCTTGACCCGGGGGTCATGGCCACCGAGCAGGCGCCACAAGGGCTCGCCGAGCGTGCGCCCGCGCAGATCCCACAGCGCCGTATCCACGGCCGCCAGGGCGAAACTCAACGGGGCGCCGCGGCCGGCGTAGTGGTGGGTGTGCCAAAGCCGCTGCCAGTGGCGTTCGATCAGTCGCGGATCCTGGTCCATCAGGTGGTCGCGAAAGGGCTGATCGACAATGGTCGCAATAGCCGGTCCCTGGCCCAGGTGGCAAACGGTGTAGCCGCTGCCGCTGGCGCCGTCGCTGTCGGTGATACGAACCAGCACCATGTCGAAGCCGGTCATGACCCCGGCCGCCGCCGCCTCGATGGGTTCGGGCAGAGGAATGCGAAAGGTATCGACGTCGAGACGCTCTATTTTCATGTTTCCTCACAAACCAAATATGGACGAAAGCCCGGTTCGATCGTTCAGGTCCGCCATGGCTTGGTCATTTGGCGGCGCGCCCAGGTCGGCCGCCGCCCGCAGCACGGCAGGCAACAACTCGACATCGCCCACCGAATTGAGAAAGATGCCGGGCCGGGCCAGAACCCAATGCACGGCCTGGCGGATATCGGCTTCGTTCTCCAACGGCTGGTACCAGGTACGGTGGCTGCGCTGTGCGCCGGCCGCCCAGGGGCCGCGGGCCACGCCCTTGATGGTCTGCACGGCGATGTTGCGCTTCTGGCACAGCGCCGCCGTGGTCTCGAAATCGGTGGCGTAGGTCGGGTGGTTGGCAGCAAACCA
Source organism: Rhodospirillaceae bacterium (assembly GCA_002690215.1). GTDB lineage: Bacteria > Pseudomonadota > Alphaproteobacteria > UBA2966 > UBA2966. The sequence continues at coordinate 10,226 of NZDS01000185.1, forward strand.
GTTCCAAGGCATCAGCACGCTATCGAAGTCGAAACGCTCCAGGCTGCGCCGGTGCATGGCGGCGGCGTTCCAGCCGTGGCCGGTGACGCCGATGAAGCGCACCAGGCCTTCCTCGCGGGCCTCGATCACGGCCTCCAGGGCGCCGCCCGGGCCCAGCGCCTGATCCCATTCATCTGGATGGATCAGGGCGTGCAATTGCAAAAGATCGACGTGGTCGGTGCGCAGTCGCTCGAGCGAGCGCCGAATTTCCTCCCGAGCGCCCTGGTAGTCGCGCAAACGGGTCTTGGTGGCGAGGAAAAAATCCTTGCGGTGGCGGGCCATCCAGGGGCCGATGCGCAACTCGGCATCACCGTATCCGGGCGCCGTGTCGATATGGTTTACGCCGAATTCGAGCAGCAGGTCGAGCACCCTGTCGGCCGTCCCCTGGTCGACTTTGAAGAACGCAGCACCGCCGAAAAGCACGGCTGAACTGAGGTGTCCGGTGCGGCCGAAGCTTCGTTTTTCGATGCTCAATTCGACCCCCGATCATTGCGGAAATGACAGGTTAACCCTACCTTTGCCGCAGTCTCGTCGCTACCATTGACCTCAAATCCGGCCATCCCACGGCGTAGGAATCCCATCATGGAGTGTTGGCGCAGCCTCGTCGACGACGATTTCGTGCAGCGAATCCGCAGCTTCGCTTCGGCCAACATAACGCCACTGGCCGACGACATCGATCGCCACGACTACTACCCCGTCGATATCGTCAAGGCGCTGGCTGGCGAGGGCTACAACAGTTTGACCCTGGATCCGGCCTATGGCGGCGGCGGGCGTTCCTACACCCTGGCGGCGGCACTGTTCGAGGAAGTGGCCTATGCCAGTCCGGCAGTGGCCATCTGCCTGATCACCATCCTGCAGGCGCAGAAAATCCTCGACCTCTTCGCCAATCAACAGCTTAAGGAACTCTACTTGCCGCGCTTCCGCGAGGGCCTGCTGAGCTCCTATGCCCTAACCGAGGCCAATCACGGCAGCGATATCCGCACGCTCGACACAAAGGCCGAATGGCTCGGTGAGGAATGGCGGCTCGCCGGCGAAAAATCCTTCATCACCTCGGGCTCGGCGGCCGAGCTCTTTATCATCCTGGCCGAGACCCCGGTGGGGGTCTCGGTTTTCGCGGTGCCCAAAGACGCGGCCGGGGTATCGACCTACGAGGGCGACAATTCCCACACTTTCGGCCTACGCAACGGGCCCCACGTCAATCTGGTACTGGATGACGTGCGCCTTGGGGCCGACCATCTGGTGGGCGAGGAGGGGGCGGGCGTGCGCCAGGCGGTGACGACGCTCGACTATTCCCGCACCATGGCGGCGGCGATTTCCACCGGTATCGCCCGGGCCGCCTTCGACGGGGCCCTGGAGTACGCTGGCGAGCGCCAGGCCTTCGATCAGACGGTGCTCGATTTCCAGGGCATCCAGTGGTACTTCGCCGACGCCCTGAGCGAGATCGACGCCGCTCGTTTGGCGGTCTTCGACGCTGCCCAGGCGCTTGACGAGGAGCGCGACATCGCGCGCTATTCCAGTCAGGCCAAGCTGCTGGCGAGCCGTGTTGCCAGCACCGCAGCATCGCTGGCGGTACAGGTTTGCGGCGCCCACGGCGTCACCGTTGAGGCACCCTTCGGACGCTACCTGCGCGACGCCAAGGCCTACGAGATCGCCGGCGGATCGTCGGAGATCCTAAAGAACACCATTGCCAAGTACCTTGTCCGCAAGCTCCGTGGCAGCAACAAGCCATGATCGGCGATCCCCTGTTCGAACAGGCCCGAATGACGCCCGCGGCGGACTTCGTCATCCTCGACGAGCGTATCGTGAGCTATGGCGAAATGGCCGATCTCACCGAACGCCTGGCCGGTTGGGCGCGCCGGCGCGGCATCGGGCCTGGCGACCGGGTGGCCTTGCTGTGTGGCAACAATCTTTCCTTCCTGACCATCTGGTTCGGCCTGGCCGCCGTCGGTGCGGTGCTGGTGCCGCTCAATACGGCGCTCGTCGGTGAAGGCTTGCGCTACGTGCTGAGGCGGTGCGGTGCCCGCTTGCTGCTGGCCGAAAGCGCTGAACTGGCGGACAAGCTGGACGAGATCGAAACGCACTTCACTGAGCTTGAAATATTTGCATTCGACGACGACGCAGCGCTCGAGGCGGTGTTGCCGGCCGTTGGAGCGCCCGATTCGAAGCCGCCGGTGGCGAGCGAGCCGGGCACCCCGTGCGCCATCATTTACACCTCCGGCACCACCGGCTTTCCCAAAGGCGCGGTGATCTCGCACACCGCCTACCTGGCGGCCGGCGCAGGTATCCGCGACGGCATGGCGATGACTGCGGCTGACCGCATCATGGTGGTGCTGCCGCTGTTTCACGCCAATCCCCAAATGTATGCCGTAATGTCCGCCATCCAATGCGGCGCGGCGCTGGTGCTGCGCCCGGAATTTTCGGCTTCACGCTTTTTCATCGAGGCGCGACGCTTCGGTGCCACCTGTTTTACCTACGTCGGTACCGTGCTGGGCATCCTGGCCAGGCGCCACGAAGGCTCACAGCGCAACCATGCGCTGGCCTGGTGCGTCGGCGGCGGCGCCCCGGCGGCCATTTGGGACCAGATCGAGGAGCGCTTCGGCGTTGCCGTGCGCGAGCTCTACGGCATGACCGAGACCGGCGGTTTCGTCACCCTCAACCGCGCCGCTGATAACCGCCGCCATAGCTGCGGCCGGCCACGCCACGATATGGAGTTGCAGGTGGTCGACGAACATGACAACCCTCTGGGCGCCGGTGAGAGCGGCGAAATCGTGGTGCGCCCGAAACAGCCCTTCGTGCTTTTCAGCGGCTATCTCGAGGCACCTGACATCACCCTCGAGGCCTTTCGAAATCTTTGGTTCCATACCGGCGACTTGGGAAGGCTCGACGACGACGGCTATCTCTATTTCGAGGGTTGGGCCAAGGACCTGATCCGCCGGGCCGGCGAGATGATCTCGCCGGGTGAGATCGAAAGGGCGCTTAGCCAACATCCCTTGGTCGGCGATTGTGCCGTGGTCGGTCTGGCTGACGACATCATGGGCGAGGAGATCAAGGCCGCCGTGGTGCCGAAGGGCAGCGTCGAAGCCGAGGATCTAGCGGCTTTCTTGCGCGGCCGCCTGGCTGCTTTCATGGTGCCACGCTACTTCGAATTCGTTGAGCGTATTCCCAAGACCGAGACCCACAAAGTACAACGCCACCGCCTGCAAGGCCGTGGCGCCGATGTCATCGACCTGGCTCTAGACCAAGAGCTGAAATGAGTTTGAAGGCGGGATTACCTTAAATTTTCCATGTGGCGCGCCAGCACGCCCAGATATTTCTCATCGCGCTGAAGGACGAACTGTGTGAGTTCCTTTTCCATCTCGGCGGCGGCCTGCTTGAACTTCTTTTTTCCCTTCAGCTTCATGTGCCTCATGATGCCGTTCGAGACTGCTTTGCCGACCACATCATTTGGCTTGGCGCCGAGCAGTTTTGGCACTGTGCGGGGGAAGACGTAGCCAGGTATCGTGCCCTGAAGTTCCCGGCGCTCCTTGTCCGGTAACTTGGTGTGACCGCCCAGCAACTCGACCAGCAAGATGTTAAAAGTAGTGATGGCATCGAGATCCTTGGGCGACTTCAGCAGCCCCTTCTTGCTGGCCTGGCTCATCGCGCCCTCAAGCATGAAGCGTGCTGCCGCCTCGACTTCGCCATAAGAGGCGGACTTGCCCGGGCGCAATTTCGGGAAAAGCTTGAACTTGCTCAATGTCGTATCGAATTCGACGACGAACTTGTCGCTCGAAAGCGCGTCCCGAAGCTGCTTTTCCTGTTTCTTGACGCCGCCGAAAAGACCAAAAACCATGGCCACCACCCCTATGAGCGAAATACACCACCATCACAGTGCTTGTGGCCTGTGAGGTCAAGACCTTTTTATAGGGAATACCCTAGTTTGTCGGAATTACCTTCGGGCATGCTCTCGCCGAAGAAGCATATGATGGCAAGATCATGATAATAGGATTAATATCCTATTATCATGAGTAGGAAAAAAATCCGCGCCCAGGAAACCTGTAGTAAACCGGCGACCTTGGCTCAATTGCGAGCCCGGCGGATCGACGTTTGGGCCTGGTGCAATGCCTGCAGCCACCACGCCGTGCTGCCGTTGACGCTGCTGCTTCGCCGTTTTGGCCCCGAGACGCCGATGCCGGCCCTGCGCCATGAGCTGCGCTGTGGAGATTGTGGCTCCACCGACGTTGAAGCCAGACCTCACTGGCGAGGGCTTGGCGTCATTGCCCGGCACGACTAGGGAAAAGCACAAATCTATGATATTGTTACTAAAATCAGAAGGAAGAGCGATGCGGTCAGGCAAATTTTGGTTGACGGCAGGTTTGCTGGCGGCTGCGTCGGTAGTGCTGCTGTCGTCGCCCGCCCGGGCCCAAAGCGTGACTTGCGACCAGTTGCTCGAAGACGCCGCGCGCAGCGGCGAATCGCCGGGTATTTCGATCTCTTCTGCCAGGGCCACGGTTACCTTGATGACGTCGCGCTGGCGTTGCACCGAATCTCTGGAGAAATTCTCACGCCGCAAACTGGATCCAAACTGGGCTCGCGGCGACGAAACATCCGGCTTGGGCGATGATTCGTCAAGCGATGACAGGAGCGGCAGTAAGAGATATCGCTCCGTTCGTTGCGACAAACACCCACGGGATTTCTGGACCGCCATGACGCTGGAAATCGGTGGTGCCGAGTACTGGCTGGCCAAGGTCTTCACGCTCGATCTCGACGGCGACGGCCATGTCGACAACATTGGCTTCAGGCTGCGCAGCGACGAGGGCCAAGACCGCACCTTGCGATACCGCATCAGGGGCAAAAAACTTTCCGCCTCCGACTTTCCAAAGCTGCGCCTGGCCGATGAGCAACTGATCAGCCGCATGTGCCCCAGCAGCGTCAGTTTTCGCGAGCCGATCGACGAGGCTTTGCAGGTCGAGGACGAGCCGAAGGTAGAAAAGGATCAAAAAGGCTTTTCGGTGCCGAATCTAGCCAAGCAGTCGCGCCGCGGGAGGGTGCCGACGGAAGCGGGCAAGCGCCCCGAGGACAAAACCTGGAAGACACCGGTCTGGCTCTGGATCGGCGGCGGCGTGGCCATCGCGCTGTTAGTACTGGGGGGCGTCGCGCTGGTGATGTTGATGAGGCGGCGAAAAGCATCCGACGAAGATGATGATGACGACGAAGATTTTGATGACGAAGAGGACTAGCGCAGCGAGCGGCTTATGACCAGGCGCTGGATGTCGGAGGTACCCTCGTAGATCTGGCAGACCCGGACGTCGCGATAGTAGCGCTCGACCGGAAAATCACTGAGATAGCCGTAGCCGCCGTGAATTTGAATGGCATCCGAGCAAATACGCTCGGCCGCTTCCGAAGCGAACAGCTTGGCCATGCTGGCTTCCTTCAGGCAAGGCACTCCCTCGTCGCGCAACGCTGCAGCGTGCAAGGTAAGCTGGCGTGCTGCCTCGAGCCGCGTTGCCATGTCGGCCAGGCGGAAGGCCACGGCCTGATGGTTGGCGATAGCGGTGCCGAAGGTCTCGCGCTCGCCGGCATAGGCGTTGGCCGCCTTGAAGGCGGCGTTGGCAATGCCGGTGGCCTGGGCCGCCACGCCGACCCGTCCGGGTTCCAGATTGCCGAGTGCAATGCGTAGGCCCTGGCCCTCCTCGCCGAGCAGGCGGTCGGGCGTGACTTCGAGGTCTTCGAGCACGATCTGGCATGTATCGGCGGCGCGTTGCCCAAGCTTGTGTTCGACCCGGGCGACGACATATCCCGGGTCTTCGGTGGGCACCAGAAAAGCGCTGATGCCTGCCTTGCCGGCGTCCGGATCGGTGACGGCGAAAACCAGTGCCAGATCGGAGATCGAGCCGTGACTGATGAACTGCTTGGTGCCGTCGAGGACGTAGCGGTTGCCCACCTTGCGTGCCCGGGTGCGAATGGCGGCGGCGTCGGAGCCGGTGTGGGGCTCGGTCAGGCAAAAGGCACCGAGGTGTTCACCACTTGCCAGCGGACGCAAGTGCTGCTGCTTTTGCGCTTCACTGCCGTAAGCCAGAAGGGCCGAGCAGATCGGCGAATTGTTGACGCTCATGACCACCGAAGCGGCGGCTGAGGCCCCGGCGATTTCCTCCATGGCCAGCACGTAGGAGGTGAAGTCGCAGCCTGCACCGCCCCATTCCTCGGGCACGCACATACCGAGTAACCCGAGACGGCCCATCTCGCGGTAGACCTCGATGGGGATCTCGCGTTCTTCGTCCCAGCGACTGGCGTGGGGCGCCAGCTCGGCGGCCGCGAACTGGCGCGCCATGTCCTGGATCATGTGCTGTTCCTTGCTAAGCGACATAGAAAATCTTCCTTTCGTGGGGGTTAGTGGTCAGGGTGCTAGTTCGGCGCGCACCAGGCGGGTGCCGGCGACCATGGCTTCGAGCTTCTGGCGTGCCAGGTAGCGGGGCAGGGCGGAAAAGCCGCAGTCCGCTGTCACCGTCAATTTTTCGGCCGGGACATGTTCGAGGCAGCGGCGGATACGGTGAGCCACGCTCTCGGCGCTCTCGAGGTGGAAATTCTTGACGTCGATGACGCCGGCAGCGATGTCGAAATGCTTGGCCAGAGGGTCCAGTACCTCGACCTCGGCCATTTCACGGTTGGCGAATTCGAGGACCAACTGCCCGCACTCAAGCCTCTCGGCGGCAGCCATCAGGCGGCTCAGGCTACGATCGGCGAAGGGCCGGCCAGCATTGTTGCCAAAGCAGATATGAACGGCCAGCCGGCCTGGCAGACCCGCCAGCGCCTGGTTGATCACTGCTGCACCTTCGTCCAACGAAAGCCCGAAGGGTGGTGAGGGGAAAGACGGCTCGTCGAGTTGGATGTAGTCGGCTCCGGCTGCCACCAGGGCCTTGAGCTCGTGGCGCACCATGTTGATGATTTCGTCCATTACCTGGGCTTCGTCACGATCGCCCGCCTGCACGGCGAGGGCGAAGGTGAGCGGGCCGGGGAGCGCCAGCTTCAAGGGACGGTCAGGGGCCAAGTGTTTGAGCGCCAGGAAGTCTTCGACCACGCCGAAGCCCCGGGGCGCGGCGATGGGGCCGCGGGCGATGAAAGCCGGGGCCATGTCGTAGCCCGGTACGCCGAGGCGCCGGGCCGGTGCGATCCGCTCCAGGCCGTCCACGTTGTCGTACATCTCGAAGACGAAGCGTTGGCGGCGCAGTTCGCCGTCGCTGAGGATGTCGAGTCCGGCCTCGATCTGGTCCGCTACCGCCACCCGGGTAGCGTCATCCAGCGCCTCGGCTATGTCGTGGGGACCCAACTCTCCCTTGCGCATCAGTCCGCGCACGGCAACGAACCAGCCGGGTGCCGCGTAGCTGCCGACGCCCATGGTGGGCAACAATGGTATATCGCTCAAGGCGTATCTCCGTCCGCGGAGGGGGTGCGGGGGCCTGCCGGCAGGGTGAATCGTATGATGCTGCCCTGGTCGATTTGGCCTTCCGCCCAGACTCGGCCGCCGTGGCGCAAGATAATGCGCTGAACCGTGGCCAAGCCGACGCCGGTACCTTCGAATTCTTCGATCCCGTGCAAGCGCTGAAAAGGCCCGAACAGCTTATCGACATAGGCCATATCGAAGCCGACGCCATTGTCGCGCACGAAAAAACAAATCTCGGGCTCAGCCCCGGAATCAGTCCCTGAGGCGGCCTCTCTGGGCGCTTCGCAGCCGAACTCGATGCGACCCATGGTCTCGTTGCGAGTGAATTTCCAGGCGTTGCCGAAGAGGTTTTCCAGCACCACCCGAAATAGACCGGCATCGCCTTCGACCTGCAGGTCGTCGGCGATGGTAAACTCGACCCGGCGTTCGGGATCGCGTTCGGCCAGGCCGGCCGCCAGATGGCGTCCCAGCTCGCTGAGATCGATGCTGGCGGTCTTCATGTCGCGGCGCGAGACCCGCGACAACGTCAGCAGATCGTCGATCAGTTGGCCCATGCGTTGTGAGGCCTTGCGGATGCGGGCCAGGTAACCGCGCGACGTCTCGGTCAAACCCTCGCTGTAATCCTCCAGCAGCACTTTGCTGAAACCGTCGAGGCTGCGTAATGGCGAGCGCAGATCGTGCGAAACCGAATAGGTGAAGGCCTCTAGCTCGCTATTTGTAGCCTCCAATTCAGCCGTGCGCTGCTGCACCCGGGCCTCCAGTGTTTGGTTCAGTCGCATCACTTCTTGGGTTGCTCTTTCGCGCTCCTCGTTGGCCCGGGCGATGGCGGCGAGGTAGCTCTGTATGCGTCCCGAAAGCGGCCGGAAGACGGCGAAGATCGAGAGCGCCAGGGCGACCAGGGTGGCGATCAGGACGTAGCGTTGGATTGCGCGCAACCTGGCGATGGTTTGGTCGCCTTCGAGCTGGTATTGGCTGACCGCAATGTCCAAAGCCGCCAGCAGGCCGGCGCGAGCGGCTGATTTGAGAAAGATGACGTCGTTGTCGCCGTAGCCAAGTTGGTCGATCGAGCGGGTTGCCACGCCGCGAGCTTTTGCCAGGAAGCTGCGCAAGTCGCCATCGAGCTGGTAGGTGGGGCCGAAGTAGATGGCGTGCAACTCGGGCGACATGGTTTGCGGCAAGCCTAGTTCGCGATCACCGCGGGTTAGACCAAGGTGTGAGCGTTCCATGAGATCGATCGAAGCGGTCAGCAGATCATGGATGATGTCGCGTTCCGCCGCTCTTTGCTGATGCACCAACTGCTCGGCCAGCGAGGCCACGCGTTGCGACAGCATGCGCTGGCGTCCCGCCACGTTTACCAGGGTGCCGCTGTTTTCGCCGCTGGTAATCACTTGGTCAAGAATGAAATAGGCGGTCAGGGCCAGCGCGGCGAGCACCAGCGTCACCGCCCAATAGCCGAACACCAGGGCCGAGATCGGACGTTGTTCCATGACGTGGTGCCGATTGCCCAGCTATTCTTCCGGCAGCCAACGGGCCAGGCGTTCGAGCACGGCGCGGGGTTGGAAGGGTTTGATCATGAAGTCGTTGCCACCGGCATCGAGGGCTTTCTGTACCGCTTCCTTGTTGCGCCGGGCGGTGAGGAAGATCACCGGCGCCGTGAAGTCCGGAATGTCGGCCCGCAGCCGCCGGCAGGTCTCATAGCCGTCGATGCCGTCCATCGTGACGTCGAGGAAGACCAGGTCGGGCTTCAAAGCGCGCGCCAGCGTCAGAGCTTTTTCGCCGCTCGAAGCGTCGGCGAAGTCGTAGCCGGCCTGGCTCACGATGGCGCGCAGAAACTGTAGGATGGTCGGTTCGTCATCGACGCCCATAACCAATTTGGCTTCATTGCCATCATCAAAGTCAGGAGCAACCATGGTGGTGCAATCTCCTTTGGCATGATCTTACCCGTCTCCGGGCTGGGACGGAAAAGCGAATCGACGGTGGCCGACAGCAGAGGGCAAGATAGGGCGGGCTTTTTCCTCAGCTCACAATCGGGAGGCGATATGAGTAAAATAATTGACTACTATTACGGGCTATCTTCGCCGTGAACCTATTTGGGCGGCCCTCGTCTCGAGGCCATCGCCCAGCGGCAAGGCGCCGCCATCGCTTACAAACCCTGCGATTTTGCCCAGGTGTTCGCCCAGTCCGGCGGCCTGCCCGTGGCTAAGCGGGCGCCCCAGCGTCAGGCCTATCGGTTGGTAGAGCTGGAGCGCTGGAGCCTTCATCTCGATATGCCGTTGGTGTTGCAGCCGGCGCACTTCCCCACGCCGGGTGCCCGCGCCGGTCTGATGGTGATTGCGGCCCAAAAGGCCGGACCCGGTGCAGGAGCGCTGAGCAACGCCATCATGGCAGCGCTGTGGGCCGAGAACGAGGATATCGAGGATCCCGAAACGCTTCTCCGGGCGGCCGCGGGCTGTGGTCTCGATGGCGATGCCCTGTTGGTTGCGGCGGACCAACCTGAAGCTGCCGCCACCTTGCAAGCCAACACCGAGGAAGCCATGGCGCGCCACGTCTTCGGGGCGCCGACCTATGCCGTCAATGAGGAAATATTTTGGGGCCAGGACCGACTCGACTTCGTCGAACGGGCGCTGGCGGCGGGCTAAAACCGAAGCGTTGTCCGGTCACCAATAATCATACCGTTGTGGCTGCGGCCACTTCGGAATAGCCGCGCACGATCATGTCGACGGCCACCCAGGCGATCACCACCAGGCCGACATAGCCGATCCAGTTGTGGCGTTCGATCAGCTTGGCGATGTAATTGGCCGCTACCGCCATCAGTGCGATCGACAGCACAAGCCCGAATACCAGCACTTCGATGTGGTCGTGGGCTGCCCCGGCGACACCCAGGATATTGTCCAGCGCCATAGAGACGTCGGCGATGACGATGGCGATCAGAGCCTGGCGAAAGGTCTTGCTGCCGCGGCTCTGCTCCGAGACCTCTTCGCCGGCTTGTTTGCGCTGTTCGGCATTGCGCTGCCGGATGTCCCGCCACATCTTCCAACTCACCCAAAGAAGCAGCAGCCCGCCAGCCAGCGTCAGGCCGATGATCTGCAGGAGCTGAAAGGTGATGAGGGCAAAGAAGATGCGCAACACGGTAGCGGCGGCGACGCCCACCACGATGGCCTTGCGGCGCAACTGGGGCGGCAGGCCCGCCGCCGCCAGGCCGACGATAATGGCGTTGTCGCCGGACATCACCAAATCGATGACGATGACCGAACCGAGGGCGGTAAACCATTCGGCGCTAAACAAAGGTGAATCCGGTCCCCATTTCACGTGGCCGCAATCGCACGACCTTCCCCTGCATATGCCACAGCTTCCCGATCCTGGCCACGCAAAAGCGTTTGGCCGTCAAACCTGTCATCCTTATGCGAAAATTGGTGCTAGGCTTTGCGGGCTGTGATCATGGTGAAGATATCACCGATCTGGGTGCGCTGAAGATCGACGAAGCCGGCCTCGCCCAGCAGGGATTCCTGTTCCTCCCGGGTCGGCACGACGTTGCCCCAGATCAGCTCGTTGAAGGCGGTCTGGACGGCGAAGGCGTATTCCGGCTTGGCCAGGTCGGCGGCTTCGGAGGGATAGGTTTCGTCTAGGATAAAGAGCGCTCCGCCGGGTTTCAGTGCCTGGAAGCAATTGGCCAGTACCTGGGACCGCACAGGCACCGGGATTTCATGCAGCACCTCGAACAATGTCACCAGATCGAAAGCGTCGTGGTGCTCGATGGCTTCGCCCGTCAGGTGTTCGATGCTGACACGTTCGTCGAGGCCGGCGGCGGCCACTCTTTCGCGTGCCGCAGCGACGCCGTGGGCATCGACGTCGACGCCGACGCAGATGGCCGTGGTGTAAGTCTTGGCCAATCGCACCAAGAGACCACCGGCACCGCAACCCATGTCGAGGATCCGGGCTTCGGCATCGAGAACCTCCTTGAGGCCCGGGATGGCCGGCAGTAGCCGCTTAGCGACGACGATGTGCAGGCCGCCGGTGATGTCGCCGATGGCGCGGGAAAACTCGTCGCCGTGTTCCTGGAAGGTGTAGGTGTCACCGCTCTTGAAAAACTCCGGGTAGCGTTCCATGTCGTGACTCAAATAGTCGACGGCGCAGGCGAAGTAGGGCGTCAGGTTGCGCGGGCCGCCGGGATCGGCCAGCACTACATCGAGATTGGCAGCCAAGCGGTAGCGTTCGCCTACCGGCTCGAGGATCTCATAGCCGATGCCGGTGTCGCACCAGACCTTGACGTAGGGATCGTGAAGTTTGCCGGCCGCCAGGTCGGCGACGCTAAGGCCCGCCTCGGCCTGCCTGAGCTGGTCGAAGAATCCTAGTTTTTCGCCGATATTGACGAAATGAACGACGTGAAATCCCTTGATATGTTGCCACATACGGGAGACTTGTTGCTCCGCCGTGATCTCGCTCATGGTTGCCCTCCGCGGCCTGGTTCGTACCTATTCACCGGCATAGCGTAAGCGATTCCCACTTCGTGGCAATAACTATAAAGTGCTGCGCCATGACTGACGCAATGAACACGACGACAATGAACCTGGCCGAGACCTTGGTGGCGGCGCTGCGCAAACATGGCGTGGAACGCGCCTTCGGAATTCCCGGTGGCGGCTCCAGCTTGGCCCTAATGTCGGCCTTCGAAAACCAGGGCATCGATTTCGTGCTGACCGCCGGCGAGACCCCGGCCGCCATCATGGCCGCCGTCACCGGACTGCTCACCGGCAGCCCTGGCGTGGTCATGACCGGCGTCGGCCCGGGTGCCGCCTGCGCCGTCAACGGCATGGCTTACGCGGCGTTGGAGCGGGCACCACTGTTGCTGCTTGCCGATGCTGCTGAAGCCGGAGCGGAAGCGGAAGGACGCAGCCGCCATCAGGTGTTCGACCAAAGCGGTATCTTTGCGCCATTGGCCAAGGCCCGCCATCGCTTGCGGCCCGAAGGTGCAGAGGCTGCTGCCGAGGCCCTGGTGGCGGCCGCCCTGGCGCCGCCACAGGGTCCGGTCTTCGTTGAGATGGATGCGGCCGATGCCGAAGCACCAGCGGCGGCGGGCGAGGGGACATCGGGGATGGAGCCGCCGTCGCTCGCCGTTGCGGCAGGCGATAGCGCCGCAGCCCGGGACCTGCTGGCAAAAGCTCGGCGGCCGCTGGTGATCGTCGGTCTGCAGGCCCGGCCCTGGGCCGCCGCCCTTGCCGAACTGCTGCGACCGTTGGGCTGTCCGGTCATGTTGAGCTATCAGGCGCGTGGCGTGGTGGCGGCAGACGAGCCCCACTATGGCGGCCTCTTCACCGGTGCCAATTCCGAAGTGAATTGTTTGGCCGAGGCCGATCTGCTGGTGCTGCTGGGGCTTGATCCGGTCGAACCCATTCCTGGGCCTTGGCGCCTCGATGCGCCGCTATTGGTGCTGGCTGAAAGCCTCGACAAGCCCTATCCCGTCGAACCCGCCGTGACGCTCGTTGGCGCGCTGCCGGAAATCGCTAATCAGGTTCTGGACGGCCAATCCGGTTTCGCCTGGACGCTGGACGAGATCGCCAACATACGCCAAACCTTGGCGGCGCGCGTGGCCATGGCGCCGGGTCAGGATCTGAACGCCGCCAGCGTGGTGGCGGCGACCGTGGCGGCGGCGCCGGCGGGTGGGCGCTATTGTGTCGATTCGGGTGCCCATATGTTTTCCGCCATGGCGCTTTGTCCCGCAGAAGCACCCTTTTCGTTGTTGAAGTCGAACGGCCTCTCGACCATGGGGTTCGCACTGCCGGCGGCCTTGGCGGCAGCGCTTGACGATCCCCTGCGGCCGGTTACTGCCTTTACCGGCGACGGCGGTCTGATCATGTGCCTGGGCGAGCTGGCCACGGCGGCCCGACTGGGTAGCCGTCTGGTGCTGGTGGTGCTCAACGATGGCGCGCTGTCGATGATCGACGTCAAACAGCAGCGCCAGCAACGCCATCTGGGGAGCTTGCGCTATCCCCGCACGGACTTTGCCAGCACGGCTCGTGGCCTTGGCTGGCAGGCCTGGCGGGCCGAAGATGCGGCAGCGCTGGAGAGCGCCCTGGCTGCCGCCTACGCCGCCGAGGGCCCGGCCCTGGTCGATGCCGTTATCGACCCTGCCGCCTACGCCGCCCAATTCGACGCGCTCAGGGGTTGAGCCTGATTCAGGCTTGCCTAATGACATGTCGCTACAATATTGCTCCTACGCAACTCGATCCCAAAAAACCGAGTAACAACGGAGGGCAATATGAGTGATTCAAGTGGTGCAGGTATTGAACAAAGCGGCAAGTCCGGCGGCGATGCCTCAGCAGGTGCGGGCGCGGGTTCCTATTCAGGTGCCTCGGCCGGGACCAGCCAGTGGGGCGCTCGCGGCGCTGAAGCCGACACCCATGCCGGCTCCTATTCCGGTGCTGGCGCCGGAGCCGGGGCCGCGGGCGGCGATGTGACCGACCAGACCTCGATCGGCTCGATCAACGTCAGCTCATAGATCTCACCAGATTACGACGGACCCCGGCCCAGCGGCCGGGGTCCTTTTTTTGACTCCTTATTCTTCGGTATTACCTAAGTTTTCGATCAGCCTCTGCACGGCCTCGCGCCCTTCTTCCGAAAAGTTCGTCTCGTAGGCCTCGCGGGCACCAGGAGGCAGTGCCGGGAATTCCGTGTAGAGCGCTTCCATCACGCCATAGAACTGTTCGCTGGTGAACTGCAGACCCGAGTTCTTGTTTCCGGGGTCGTCGGGATTGCCTCCTATGGCGGCGATAAACCATTTCTTGAGGCTTTCGAAGCGCTCGAAGGATTTGGCCAGCTCGACCAGCGTCGCGGGGCTTCGCGGCTAATTGTTGTTAATAAGAATTCTTCCAAATTATCACGTAATATGCTATAAATAACTACTGTTATGTAATACAAGGTATCCTCGAAATGTACGTAGCACAGATCCTTAAAGCCAAATCCGAAGGCATCTTTTCCATCGCACCCGAGGCTACCGTTCCCCAGGCAGCCGAAGTGCTGGCCAACCGTCGTATCGGCTCGATCGTCGTCACCAACAACCTCGGCGCGCTGGTCGGTATCCTTTCCGAACGTGACCTGGCCCGCGGCATTCACGGCCATGGCCCTGAGCTGATGCAGTGCACAGTGGCCGACCTGATGACCCGCGAGGTCATTACCTGCAGACCCGAAAGTACGGTGGCGGAAATCGTCGAGTTGATGAACAAGCACGCCATCCGACATTTGCCGGTGCTGGAGGAGGGAGAACTGGTAGGCGTCATCAGCATGCGCGACGTGGTCAATAACCGGCTGCTTGAACTCGAGGCCGAAAACGAAACCATCCGCGCCCATGTCATGGGCGCCTGAGGCCAGACGCAGGCATCTGGCGACGACCGCATCACGGATCCACTCGTGGCAAAAAAAAACCCGCCCCCGGGCTTTCTGCCCAAGGGCGGGACGATGCCACGATGTTACGCTGCTTTGATGTCGGTAAGGAAGGTCTCGACTTCGCCCTTGAGCTGGCCGAATTTCTCCGCCAGCTCCTTGGCGGCACCGACGACTTGGCCCGAGGCTTGGCCGGTTTCCTCGGAAGCGCCACGTACCTTGACGATGCTCTCCGAGACGCTTTGCGTACCAACCGCGGCTTCCTGCACGTTGCGGCTGATTTCGCCGGTGGCCGCGCCCTGCTCCTCCACCGCCGAGGCGATGGCCGTGGTGATCTCGCTGATCTCGTTGATCGTCTTGCCGATGCTGGAGATAGCCTTGACGGCATTGTCGGTGGTGCCCTGAATGGCCGCAATCTGACCCGAGATCTCTTCCGTCGCCTTGGCCGTCTGGGTGGCCAGGCTCTTGACCTCGGAGGCCACCACCGCAAAGCCCTTTCCGGCATCGCCGGCCCG
Source organism: Rhodospirillaceae bacterium (assembly GCA_002690215.1). Taxonomy (GTDB): domain Bacteria; phylum Pseudomonadota; class Alphaproteobacteria; order UBA2966; family UBA2966. Next base: position 25,574 of record NZDS01000185.1, read on the forward strand.
AGCCGCCTCGATGGTAGCGTTCAGCGCCAAGAGGTTGGTTTGCTCGGCGATGTCGTTGATCAGATCAACCACCTCGCCGACCTTTTGGGCACTGCCCGAGAGCTCGTTGATGGTCTGGTTGGTCTCGTCGGCCTCGCGCACCGCGCTCTGGGCGATCTCAGCCGACTGGTTGACCTGGCGGTTGATCTCCGACACCGACGAAGCCAACTCCTCGGCCGCCGAGGCCACGGTTTGCACGTTGGCGGTGGCCTGTTCGGCCGCCGAGGCGACAGTCGCGCTTTCGTCCTGGGTCTGCTGGGCGACACCGCTCATCGAGCTTGCGGTGTGCTCCATGCCCTGGGCCGAGGACGACACGGCATCGAGGATGCTGGCGACGGAATCTCCGAAGCCAGAGGTCAGGCTGTCGACGCGCTCTTGACGCGCCGCCCGCTCGGCGGCCTCGGCCTGTTCGCGGGACCGCTCCTCTTCGTCGCGTTCTTGCTGACGCGCTCGGCTCTCTTCTTCGGCCTGACGGGCTTCGTCTTCGCGCCGCTTCTCCTCGGCCGCACGCTCGGCCTCGACGCGTTCACGTTCGGCCGACGCTTTCTTCTCCTCTTCCTCGAGGCGGATCTTCTCGATGGCGTTGTCCTTGAAGACCTGAACTGCCTTGGCCATGTCGCCGACCTCGTCGGTGTCCTCGACAAAGGCGACTTCAACATCGGTATCGCCGCCGCTCAGCACTGCCATTCCCTCGGAAAGGGAAGCGAATTTGCCCAGAACCGACCTGGCAACAAAGAGGAAGACGGCCACGATCGTCAGCAAGATGACGATGGTCGAGACGACGATGGCGATGGAGATGCTCTGCTGTTGCTCGTTGGCGACTTTGGTGTACTGGACCACCAGGTCGTTGCTCACTTTGCGTAGCTGGTTCGAGACGCTGAGCATGGCCATAACGCTTTCAAACCGGCTTTCGCTGTTGTCCGCCTTCAGGACCGTTCCGACTACATTCTCCATCTCGACAAACTTCGCTTCGATGACGGTGATGATTTCCTGCGAGGCCCGATCCGCAATCGCCGGCACCGTTGCGTAGTTTTTCAGAGCCAGATCGGTGGGATACTTGCCGCCCTGCTTCATCGCCACCAATGTTTTGGTAAAGATATTCTTGGCGGTTTCGTACTCGACCAGCGACGGGTCGAGCATCTTCTCGCCAAGGGGGCCGCTTTTCGAGAGATGGATCTTGTATTTCCGGATACCGAGCAGGTCGCCGACTTTGTAAGGGCGTCCTTCCATCGTCGTATGGCAATTGGCGCAGCCCTGCACCACCGCCCTATCGGGTGTGTAGAAATTGAGGAACATTCCGGCGTCCGTTTTCTCCGGCTCGTAATAAGTGCTGTCCGGATTTTTCACCAGGTAAGCACCGGCTTTCCGATCCATCTCTGTTTTGTAGCCTTGATCCGGATTGATCGGGTTGTCGGAAATCGTGTCGACGGTGAAGTCTTTCGCAACCTTGGAATTCTCGGCATTTACGGCTCGCAGGAACGTTGCCGGAAAGGGCACGGCGGGATGGCTTTCAGCCGCGGGGTTCATGGATATGGGGATTCCCGACTTCTTGGCGGTGGGGATGACCGACTTGGTGTAGGTGCCACGCATCTTGGTGATGTAGGTGTCGATGAAGGCGACACGTTTTTCGACGTTGGCAAAGATATCCTTGGCCGTCGCAGTACCCAGTACGCCCTTCGCCATCGCCTGGCTCAGCATTCTTTGCCGGCCCAAGACTTCGATGATGTTGGAGTCGTTCGCCGCCACGGACATGGCCCAGAACAGATACACACCTGCCCCGATGCTGACGAAACCAAGCACCGACAACATCAGTGTGACTTTCAGTTTGATAGACATGGCATTAATAGACATGGTTGGTTCCCTTTCTCGATCTGCGGCTTCCCGGTGGCGCGCACGTATCCGAATTACTCATTTGTAACTGCAATTACGTGTTTCGCCTGAACTGCGGAAGGCTGGCAGGTCAGTGACAGCAAATGGTGGATTACAAAACAACCGGAATGCGGCAGTAAACAAGACGCAAACTTGCAGGCTCGAGAATTCTTGTAGCTATTCGCAATCGCCATTTTTCGCCAGAATTCCTCGGCCGGATTTCAATCGAACTATGGATCGAGATTTCACTAGCATTCGAGGGGCAAACTAGGGCACTGAAGTGTTCTCAGTTTGTCTGGCGAGTATGAGAATTGTGTCGGATTGTTACAAATTATGGCAAATCACCCCTGCCATCCAATCACAGGATTACCGACACGATTAGGTATTTGGCAGGAACGGAGGGTTCGGTTAGTTGAGATCGAATGATGGGGAAATGCAGATCTAATAGGATTTCGGTAGGCCGAGCACGCGTTCGGCGATGAAACTGAGAATAAGTTCGCGACTAACTGGTGCAATGCGGGCGATGAAAACTTCCCGCATGAAGCGCTCGACGTGGTACTCCTTGGCATACCCCATGCCGCCGTGGCTCATTACGGCGCGTTCGCAGGCCCGAAAAGCGGCCTCGGCCGCCAGATACTTGGCGGCGTTGGCCTCGGCGCCGCAGGACTGCCCGGCATCGTAGAGCGCGGCCGCCTTCAAGACCATCAGGTTGGCGGCCTCGAGCTCGGCCCAACTGGCCGCCAGAGGGTGCTGGATGCCCTGGTTCTGGCCGATGGGCCGGCCGAAGACGACCCGTTCGCTGGCATAAGTCGCGGCTCGTTGCAGCGCCACCCGACCCAGCCCCACGGCCTCGGCGCCGACCAGAATACGTTCCGGGTTGAAGCCCTCGAGCAAATAACGAAATCCCTTTCCCTCCTCGCCGATCAGGTCCTCTTCGGGGATCTCCAGGCCGTCGATGAACAGCATGTTGGTGTCGACGGCCTTGCGGCCCATCTTCTCGATCTCGCGCACCTCCACGTAGTCGCGGTCAAGGTCGGTATAGAATAGCGAGAGCCCGTCCAGAGGATTTGGGGTTTCTTCCCGCAGCTTGGTGCGGGCCAATAGCAGAATCTTGTTGGCGCGTTGGGCACCCGAGGTAAAGACTTTGCGGCCGTTGACGATGAAGCGCGCGCCATCGCGCACGGCGCGGGTCTCGATGCTCCCGGTATCGAGGCCCGAGTTGGGCTCGGTGACCGAAAAGCAGGTGCGGTCCTGGCCACTGACGAGGCGCGGCAGCCAACGCTCCTTCTGTTCGTCGCTGCCGTGGACGACGATGGGATTGGGGCCGAAGATGTTGAGATGGATGGCCGAAGCGCCGCTGAAGCCGGCCCCCGATTCGGCCACGGTTTGCATCAATACCACGGCTTCCAGAACTCCCAGGCCGGCGCCACCGTGGGCCTCGGGCATGGCGATGCCGATCCAGCCGGCCTCGGTCATGTCCTTCACGAAGTCGGCGGGAAACTCCCCCGTGCGATCGTGATCAAGCCAATAGTCAAGATCATAAGCGGCGCAAACTTTGGCCACGGCATCGCGGATCTCGACTTGCGTGTCGTTAAGTGTGAAGTCCATCTGTGGTTTCGCTCCTGGTGTCCTGGCAGCTTCGAAATCGCGCCACGATAGCGCGGATTGCAGCGTCTTGTCGCGGCCGTGCTAGATTGCCGCCACGTCGTCACAGTTGGAGGAACAATCCGTGCCCACGCTTGCCGAGATCGAACGATTTGCCGTCGACCACATTTCCTCGCGGTCAGAACTGGGGGCGGATCCCGCTTTTCCCCACGATCTTTGGCGCGCCATGGGCCAGGCGGGACTGTTGGGGCTGGGACTTTCGCCGGCCCATGGCGGTTCGGGCTGCGACGCAACGGCATTGATCGAGGCCGGCGCTGCCCTGGTCGAACACGGTCGCAACCTGGGCATCGTGCTGTCGTGGTCGGTGCAAAATCTGGTCGGGCGTTATGTGTTGGGGCAGCTCGGCAGCGAGACACAGAGGGAACGCTATTTACCGGATCTGGCACGAGGCCAACTTGCCATCTCGCTGGCCGTTTCCGAGCCCGGCATGGGTGGCAGCCCCAAGCGTCTGTCGACGCGGGCCACAGCGGCGAACGGGGGATACGTGTTGGATGGCGAAAAGACCTACCTGACCAATGGGCCCATCGCCGACCTCTTTGTCGTCGTTGCGGTAACTGGTGAAGCAGACGGTCTCAAGCAATTCAGCGGCTTCATCGTCGAGAAGCCGCGGCCCGGACTTGAGCTGGTGGCGGGGGCCCACATCGACTTTCTCAGGCCCTCGCCCCATGGCGGCATCGTCATGCGCGATTGTGCGGTTCCCGGGGACAGTATGCTGGGCGAGGAGGGCAGTGCGCTGAACGCCATCTTCCGCCGCTTCCGGCTGATCGAAGACGTTGTCACGCTGGGGCCTTTGCTGGGCGGTATGCGCCTGCAGCTGTCATTGCTCGGTGCGGCCCGGAGTCAAAGCGGGGTCGAGGTGGCGGGCGAACAGGCCGAAACCGTTGGCGCTCTGACTGCCGGCATCGCCGGCGTAGCCGTGCTGGCGGAGCGCCTGGCCCACGACCTCGATGGCGGGGCAGGTGAGGACGATCTGGTCCCGTTGCTGTTGGTCGCCCGCGACTTCTGCGGCCGGTTCCAAACCAGCTTTACCGAAGTTTGTGCGGTTTTGCAGATAAACGATCCCATTCTTGATGCCTTCAGCGCAGACATGGCCAAGCTCTCCGGTCTGGCTGGCGGCGCGGCCCGCGCCCGGACGCGAAAGCTTGGTCTGCAAACCCTCCGAGGGTGATGCCGGAATTTCCCCAAAACGTCCTCGACTGCTTCGACCGCGGGCGCTTGCACGAGGCCTCGGACTTCATTGAAGCGCATCTGGCAGACGAGCCCGCCGATGCAAGGGCGCACTATTTCGCGACGGTCTTGCTGCACACCACCGGACGCAGCGAGCAGGCCGTCGAGCGGCTGCAGAAGATTGGTCTGGCCCCGGGCATCGATGTGGATTTCGACCGCCCCTCGCTGGCCGACCTGGAGCGTTGGCAGGCGGCGTCGGTGGATTTCGCTGCCGGCCAGCGCGCCGCCTTGGCGCGGGCCTGGCCGGTGACTCCGATCTGTTCGCTGCCACGCTCCGGAAGTGGCTGGTTCGTGGCCATATTCGCCCGGCTTTTCGACCTGCCCATCGGTCGCATGTGCTTTGGTCGTTTTCCCGATTTGCAGGCCGTGCCCGGCTGGGTGGCACGTATCGCCGAGGGTGGCGCCACCTGCCACGACCACCTGCCGGCCAACGATGAGAACCTTGGAGTCTTGAGGGAGTGCAACATCGCCAAGGTCGTGGTTCAGGTGCGCGATCCAAGGCAGGCCATGGTCTCGCTCTATCATCATCTAAACCTTGAAAATGATCATGGACGCCGCGGTTTGCTGCCTCAACTGGCTCCCCAGCACGCCAACGCCCGACCGATCGGTGAAGCCGCTGACGAGACAGTGTCAGCACTGCTCGGCCAAGTCGTGGACTGGATCGAGGATTGGCTAAGTGTGGCCGCCAGCGCGGCGCCCCCGGCGGTTCATTTTGTCAGCTACGAGGCGCTGAAGGCAGATCCCCGGCGGGTTTTCACGGAGGTCTTCGATTTCTTCGCGCCGCCCGAGGAATACCGCGATCTGCTGGAATTCGTAGAATCCCTGGCGCACCTCAAGACCCCCTCATTCCGGGCCGGTGAAGTTGACGAATGGCGCCGCGTGCTGTCGCCCCGCCAATTGGCCCTGACCGAAGATCTCGTGCCGGCGGATCTGTTGGAGCGCTTTGATTGGCGGCGTTGAACGGACGCTCTACCAGATCGCTTGTTGCGCCTTCCAAAGCTCTTCGTTGCGCCGCCGCATGATGGTGCCGTGACGTCTTTCCAAGCAGGAGCGAAGGTTGTAGGCGGTACCGTTCTCGATCGCCGTCCGGCAACCGTCGAGCACCGCGCGGGTGTCGGATATGGCGCCGGCCGGGACGGCGCGCTCGAGGGTCGGGCCGACGGCGTCTTGCCAGAGGCGGCGGGAGGCCGGCGCTGATGCCCTCTGGAGAACCGGCAGGCGGCTCATCAGGGCGGTCATCAAACGAGCCTTTCCCCACAGTGGCCCGTCCTCGAAGAAAACCTCCGACAGTTCTCCGGCCGGGCCGCTGGCTTGGGCAATCTCGGCTGGTGTCAACATGTCGCGATAGTTTTGGTTGCTGTAGACCCGTTCGCCGGCACCGCTGTCGCGAATTATGGAAATGGCAATGGGGCTGTGCTCGAGAATTTCGC
>NZDS01000186.1 GCA_002690215.1 Rhodospirillaceae bacterium
AAGCCGGCCGCTTTCGAGTCGTTCCGCGCGCACCACACGGCACTGGTCGAAAGCCTGTTGGACCGTCCTGAACAGGCCGAGGTGGCGTTCAAGGAGACCCTGTCGCGGGCTTCGCGTCCGGCCGCCCGGGTGATCCTGAACTACGGCAATTTCCTGATTGGGCAAGGCCGGGAGGAGGACGCGCGGGTACTGTTCGATGAATTCCTCCGCACCTCGCCGGAGCATCCGGTCATCCTGCAGGCCAAGCAGCGACTGCGGGACGGCGAGGTTCCGGCGCCGAACCTCCGGTCGGTGGCCGATGGCGCGGCCGAGGCGTTTCTGTCCACCGCCGGCGTCCTCGCCCGGCGGCGCAATGTCGAGGCGGTGCGGATCTATCTGAACCTGGCCCTGATGCTGCGTCCCGACCTGCCGGCGGCATATATGCTGTTGGCCGAAGTGCTGGAGAGCCAGCGGCGCTTCGAGGACGCCATCGCTGCCTACGCCAAGATACCGGAAACCTCGGCCTATCATTGGGATGCCCGGATCCGGACCGCCGCCAACATGAACAGCCTGGAGCGGATTGACGATACCGTGCGCCTGCTGCGCGGCATGGCCGAGGAGCGCCAGGACGACACCAATGCCCTGATCACCGCCGCGAATATCCTGCGTTCGCACGAACGCTATGAGGAGGCAGCCTCGGAATACCAGCGGGCGCTGGCCCGCATCGAAACCCTGCAGGCGCGCCATTGGGGGGTACTGTACGGTCGTGGCATATCGCTGGACCGCTCCAAGCGCTGGCCGGAGGCGGAGGCCGATTTCCTCAAGGCGCTGGATTTGGTGCCGGACCAGCCGATGGTGCTCAATTATCTCGGCTATTCGTGGATCGAGCAGGGGGTGAAACTGAACCGGGCTCGCGAGATGATCGAGAAAGCCGTCGCCAAACGGCCGAACGACGGCTATATCGTCGACAGCCTGGGCTGGGTCTTCTATCGCCTCGGGCGCTACGACCAGGCGGTGAAGCATCTGGAACGGGCGGTGGAATTGCGGCCCGAGGATCCGATCATCAACGATCATCTGGGCGACGCCTATTGGCGCGCCGGCCGCCGCCTGGAAGCGCGCTTTCAGTGGAACCATGCCATCGCCCTGGGCGCCGAGGCCGACCGCGTCCCGGCCATCCAGGCGAAGTTGGTCGACGGCCTCGGGCCGCCGCAGACCATCGGTGGCGGCGGCTAGGGGATGACCGCGGCCAAGCGTTGGACAGCACCGGCGAAGGTCAATCTCTACCTGCATGTCCTCGGCCGCCGGGACGATGGCTACCACGATCTCGACAGCCTGGTGGTGTTTCCTCAATTCGGTGACGTCCTCGACGTGGCCGCGGCGGACGAGTTGCGCCTGACGCTCGACGGTCCGTTCGCCGACGGCTTGCCCGATAGTGGCGATAACCTAGTGTTGCGGGCCGCGGCGCTGTTGGCAGATGCCGCCGGCGTACCGGCGCACGCCGCCATTCGGTTGCGGAAGAACCTGCCCGTCGCCGCCGGCATCGGCGGCGGTTCCGCCGACGCCGCCGCCGCGCTGCGGGCCCTGGCGGCGCACTGGCGGTTGCCATTCGATGCGGCGACCCTGCAGGGCCTGGCCGGTCGCCTTGGCGCCGACGTGCCGGTCTGCCTGTGCGGCCGGCCGGCCCGGATCGGCGGCATCGGCCATCGGGTGCGGCCGATCGGCCCGATGCCCTCCTTTGCCCTGCTGCTGGCCAATCCCGGCTTGACTGTGTCGACGGCGGCGGTATTCCAGCAATTGGATGCCGTGTCCCGCGCCGCCGCGCCGCCGCGCCAGTCGTACGACTCGGTCGCTGACTTGGCGATGGACCTGCAGGCGCGCGGCAACGATCTGGAAGCGCCGGCGCGGCGGCTGGTGCCGAGCATCGACCGGGTGATCGGCCGGTTGGGCGATTTGCCCGGTTGCCGGCTGGCCAGGATGTCGGGGTCGGGGGCCACTTGTTTCGGTCTGTTCGATGACCTGGCGGCGGCCGGCGCTGCCGCCGCCGCGTTGGCGGAGGCCGAAAAGCGATGGTGGCTGCGGGCCGCGATTGTGGCGGGTACCGGGTGATGGATATCGCTTGGCGCATGGCGTGGCTTGTGCTCGCCGGCTTCTTGGCCGCCTGCGACGCCAGCACGCTGAACCGCAGCGAAACGCTCAATCCCAGTGCCCTGACCGAACCGGCCAGCGACATCGCGCGAACGTTCGACGATGCGAGGGTGGTATTGCCCCGACGCCGCGGCCAGCCGCCCCTGGTCGCCAGAATGGGCGACGATGCGTTGCACCGGCATCTCGCCGGCCTGCCCGCGAGTTGGCGATTTCCGACCATTCTGTACTTGCATGGCTGCACCGGTCTGGGCCGGATCGAACCGATGACGACCCTGGCCCAAGACGGTTTCGCGATCATCGCCCCCAACAGTTTCGCCCGGCGCTTCCGGCCCTTGCAATGCCGGCCGTCAAGGCAAACCGGCGGCGAAAACGTCTTCGTGTTCGAGTTCCGCTTGGTCGAAATAAGCTACGCCCTGCACCGCATGGCGGCGCTTCCCTGGGTGGATTTGGACAGGCTTTTCCTCGTTGGTACCAGCGAGGGCGGGGTGGCGGCGGCGCTTTACCGGGGGGACGAATTCCTGGCCCGGGTGATCACGCAATGGACGTGCAATGGCGCGCCTTTCATCCGCGGCCTCGCCGCGCCGCCCGACGAACCGGTCCTGGCGATCGTGCGTCGGGGGGATCCCTGGTACCACCCCTCCCGCACCGCCGCGCAGGAGGGGCATTGCGGTCAATTCATCGGCCAGCGGCCACGCTCACGCTCGCTCTTGGTCGAAGGCGACGATCACCACGATATCTACGGCAACGCCGGGGCGATGCGGGCGATAAGGGATTTTCTGCGCGACGAGTTGCTTCGCGCGCCCGGCCGATGATGCCGAATTCGCTCCAGCTTTGCCTTCTAGGGGAGGTTGCCGGGGGGCAGCTTGCGGCCGTCGACCGCGACCAGATGGACCACCATCGCGCCCATGCCGATATCGGCCTCCGCCCGCAGGGGTAACGGCGGATATCCCGGGCGCAGGGTCGCCATCCAGATATCCATCCATGGGGGGCCCTTCAAGCCGGGCAGCCATACCCGGGTTGAGAACCCGGCGATCCTCTTTCGTTTGACGCGGCACAATTGCGTCGGCCCGTCATGAAACGGGCCGTCAAGGTGCTGTTGGCCGAGCGAGGTCAAGGTTACGTTGTAGCGTCGGCGGCCGTCGAATACGTCGAGGGTGCCGTGGCAGCCGTCCTTGCCGGCGGCGTTGAGCGCCGCCTGAAAGGAGGCGCTCAACGGGTCGATGGTGTCACGGGTCAAGGACTCGGGCACCGGTACGCGGTCGTCCTGGGCGGCTGTCGGTTGTGCTTTCGATCGGACCGTGCCGTCGGCCAGATAGTCGTTGCTGACGAATCGTTTGTTGCCGAACCAGAGATTTTCGGTGCGATAGCGGGTCGGCCGAATAACCGCGTCGTTGGCTTTGCCGGCCACTTCCGCCTGACCGACGAATCCGACCAGGAAATCGAGGATCCCCAGGGTGCGGGATTCGCTTCGAATCATGTAATCGGTACCATTCAATCTGGCCTCGAGATCGACCATGCCGGCCAGAAATCCGCCGAGATAGATATCGTAGGCCAAAGCTATGCGACCGGTCTTGAGCAACTCAGCCGCCACGCACACGCCTCCGTTGCCGAGGAAGGTGGCGATGCAAACAAGGGCTATGACGGCGGCTCTCATGACGTGGATGCGACCACGCGGATGCGGCCGATTGCTAGATATCGGCATCCTGTCGCCGGCTGGCGTTCGATGAGCGTTGGAATGTTCAGCATCACGGTAATCGATCTCTCCACTTGGCCATGCGTTATTGGATTGGCAATACATTAGCGGCATGGTATTCGGGCAAATGGACTTTGTTACTGTACCAGAGTCGGTCCTTCGTCTGTTGCCTTCGGGCAACTATATGTGATTTTCTTGCTGCGCTCATGAAAATGGGGTTGCGAACAGTGAAGGGAATCCGTATTTTGCGAATGGAATTCATTGGTTTGTGATTAAGTGCATTCTTCCGCTGGCGGTTTGAACCGGATCTGGCGTGGGGGTGGAAGCGGTTTTTGCCGGTGTCGTTTGCGGTTGCTTGGGGTCGGCAAACCCGCTAAGGTCTAGAAAGAGTTTACCTATTTGGAGGTCCTCGGCAATGGTCGTTAAGAAAACTCTGATTGCTTTTGGTTTGGTTATTGCCCTCGCGGCAGCGCCGTGTTTGGCTTATGGGCAGTCGCAAGCTGCCAAGACCGGTAGCGGCACCGCCACCGGGCTAACGGCCGGTCAGGAGCAGGCCGCTGCCGGCGCCGGTCTCACCGCCGGAGCCATCGCCGCCGGCGTGGCTGTCGCCGCGGCCATCGCGATCGCCGTCTCGGCCGCCTCCGATGACAGCGACGCGGTCAGCACCAGTTCGTCCACGTCGACTTCGACTTCGACCAACTAAAGACCGCCAACTGGACTTTTGGTTATGACGGGCCGCCGGGTCGGCGGCCCGTTCCTAATGCCCGATTTCCATCGTTAATCCGGCTGTGACGCCATGCCGGGTGATTCTCGTCCTGTCATTGCTTGTGCGCCTCTTCACTCGGTTGGCCGAACGACGCCGCCAGGCGGTGGTGCGCTCTTGGTGTCCGCCGCCGGCATTCGGTGTGGGTTGCCGCCGCGACAACGAGCCGAGTATGTAAAGGGCTCTAATACCAAAGACTTTGGGATAAGATGCCGGAGTCATGAACGGATTGTGCAACACGAAGTATGGACTTTCGGCTTTCCGCTGATCAATCATCCTGGCATTTCCAATTGATGTAGACCTTGTCGGCGGTGGCCCATTTGTCGTCGATTTCGACCAGGACGGCGCTGACCAGGCGTTCGAGTGATGCTTCGTTTGGAAAGACCCGCACCTTGAACGTGCGGCGCTTGATTTCTTGTTGGATAGCACGCTCGATTGGGTTGGAGGTGCGCAGGCGCCGGCGGTGATGCTCGGGCAGGATAAACACCGCCAGACCCTCGGGGATATTGTCTTCAAGCCATTGCGCCAGGTTCGGGGCTTTGTCGCGATAACCTGCCACCAACTGGCGCAGGCTTTCCTCCGCCGCCACCAAATTAGGGGCGTTCCAGATCTGCCGTAGTTCCACTCCGATACGCTTGCGGATCGCCATGTTGGGCGCATGATGGATGGCGTTCTGCGCCAAATGGAACTGGCAGCGTTGCCATGGCGCCGCCGTGAGCACCGCCTGTCTGGCCGCGCGCAGTCCGGCATGATCGTCGGAGACCACGAATTGAACGCCGCGCATGCCGCGTTCAAGTAGGCTTTCAAGGAAGACCCGCCAATGCACCTCGGCCTCCGAGAGGGCGCAGGAGAGGCCGAGCACACGGCGGCGCCCATCGGGGCCAACGCCCATGGCCGAGAGCACGGCGGCATCCCTCACCACGCCACCCAGACGCACCTTCTCGTAACGGGCATCGACGATCAGATAGCGGATCTCGCCCAGAGGTCGGTTGCGCCAAGCCGCCAACTCGTCGTCCAGCAACTTGGCGGCACGGCTGACCTGGCTTGAAGACAGGCTTTCGATGCCGAACTGCTTCATCACCGCCTCGGCCCCCCTGGTGGAGACGCCTTTGATGTACATCTCCGCCACCGCCAGCAGCACCGCGCGGGTGGAGCGCCGACCGCGCTCAAGTGAAGCCGGATAGAATGGCTCATCGTGACCGGCGGTCTTCGGCACGTTCACGGTGAGGCTGCCGGCAGGTGTGTCGAGACGCTTGGGTTTGGTGCCGTTGGCATAGCCCCGGCGGGTTGGCGTGCGTTCATAATGTTCAGCGCCGAGGAAGCGCTCGCGTTCGATCCGCATGGCCAGATCGAACAGGCTGGCAAAAACCACGCCCATGTCCTCTGATCCATTTGCGATCAATTGTTCCATCAACGCCTCAATCGCCGTATCCTGCCCGTTCCGCATATTTGGTTCTCCATGGTTGATTGGTCTCTTTCATGGAATACCAAGAAAACGGATCGCCCCACTGAGGGGCATGCCCCTCAGTGGGGGACAAAGCGCAAACTCCAAAAGAATTTCCAGACGTCAGGTTACACAAGCTCAAGGACTACATCGACGCTGAGTTCGCCGGTGAGCATAAAGTGAAGGGCAAAATCGAGGAACTACGCACCTGGCGAGTGAATGCACTCGAATCCGACTTTCGTCGCTTCGATGCCTCATTGCGACATGGCCTGACCACCCTCGTCGGCAGGCGCAGCGAACTCGAAAAAATGCTCGATGTTCTGAACACTGCCAACTCCGGCAAGGCCCAGGTTATTGATATCTCGGGCGATGCAGGGTTGGGCAAAACACGGCTAGTGCACGAATTTCGGCAACGCCTGGCGGCCGACAAAGTCATGTGGCTGCAAGGTAACTGCATGTCCAGTGGCCAAGGTATCCCGTTCCTGCCCTTCATCGAAGTGGTGCGCTCTTCGTTCGACATTGCAGACGACACGAGACAAGCGGCGGTTGAACACCAGTTGCGTCGGGGTCTTGATCTCCTCGGATTGGAATCGGATGAGGGGACGCCCTATTTGCTCAACCTTCTGGG
>NZDS01000187.1 GCA_002690215.1 Rhodospirillaceae bacterium
CGGATCGGCGTCCTCCTCGACGAATTCACGCCACAGGAATGCGCCAACTATTTCAGAAACTCCGGGTATGCTTCAATCTAATTACAGAACGCTCTAGGAAACCGCCCGGCGTTGCCGAGCTTCAACTCGACGGCAGCCTCGCGCTCGAGCGTCTGGGCAATCTCGATCTTGGCGCCGCCGGCCGAGATGTCGAGCACGTTGCAATGTTCGGTGCCGCTGTCGGAGATCACGTCCGCGCTCAGCGCCACGGCGGTACGTGGGTTCTGCCTTCTGCTGCCGAAATCGGACATTGTGCGTTGCCCGATCCCTGGGGCCCTAGATGGCGCTGCTGTGGCGCGCCTTGCCTGCGGCCAGATAGCGGTCGAAGGCGGCGCAGGCCAAACGTACCACGGTGCGACCTGCGGGGACCACGGTGATGCGGTCGCCTGAGATGGTTACAAGGCCGTCCTGTTGCATGGGCTCCAGTGCCGTCAGGGCCTCGGCGAAGATTGCCGGATCGCTGCCGTGGTCGGCGCTGACAATACCGAGATCAACACTGAGGTCACACATCAGGCGCTCGATAACGTCGCGCCGCAGGCGGTCGTCGTCGTCGAGTTCGAGGCCGCGCACGGTGGCCAGTTGGCCGGCCTCGATGGCCCGGCGGTAGTCTGGTACCAGCGTGGCGTTCTGCACGTAGCCTTGAGGCAGGGCGCCGATGGCTGAAGCGCCCAGGCCGATCAGGGTGTCGGCCTGATCGGTGGTGTAGCCCTGGAAGTTGCGATGTAACTGGCCGCTCTCGCCGGCCTTGCCCAGATCGTCGCCCGGGCGCGCGAAATGATCGATGCCGATGGCGCTGAAGCCCCGCTCGACCAGCCGCTTGGCGGCCGCCTGGTAGAGTTCGAGCCGGGCCGCGGCGCCAGGCAGTGCGCTTTCGTCCATCAGCGCCTGATGCTTGCGCATCCAGGGCACGTGGGCGTAGCCGAATAGCGAGATGCGGTCGGGACGCAATTCCAGCGCCAGGTCGACGGTAGCGATCAGGCCTGCCGCGGTCTGACCCGGCAGGCCGTAGAGCAGGTCGAAGCTGAGGTCGTCGATGCCGGCCTGGCGCAACGCCGTCACTGTTGCCGCCGTCATCTCGTAGGGCTGGACGCGGTTGATTGCCACCTGCACCGCGGCATCGAAATCCTGCACGCCGAGGCTGGCGCGGTTGACGCCGGCGGCAGCGAATGCGCCGGCCTGTTCGGGGCTGAAGATGCGGGGGTCGATTTCGACCGCCACCTCGGCCTGATCGGCAAAGACGAAACGCTCACCAAGTCGCTCCATGATGGCGGTGAAGTCGCTGCCTTGAACGATGTCCGGGCTGCCGCCGCCCCAGTGCACGTGGCTGACCGGCCGATTCGGACCCAGGGCCGCCGCCACCTGTTCGATCTCCGCCTCCAACAGCTTGAGGTACGAAGCTACCGGTTCATAGCGGTTGACGACACCGGTCTGGCAGCCGCAGAACCAGCAGAGTTGCGAACAGAACGGCACGTGCAGGTAAAGCGAAAGTGGCGTGTCCGCCGCGATCCCGGCCAGCCAGCCACGGTAAACGTCGGCATCCACCGCGGCCTCGAAGTGGGGCGCCGTGGGATAGCTTGTATAGCGCGGCACGCGGGCGTCGTACTTGAGCAGAATTTCGTTCAAATGGTCCATAGCTGGCGTCGCTGGCGATGAATTCTTGTGGTCGCGGTGCGTTGCTTCCAGGGATATAGCAGTGCCGGGGCAAAGGTGTAATGAAGAATTTTGGGCCAAATTGTCGCAGTGCAACACGGCGTTGGGCTATTTCCTGGCGACCATGAACAGGCGGCGGAAGGGAAACAGCGTGCAGCCGTCTGCTGCCGGCGGGTAAAGGGCCGCCAAACGACCCGCGAAGTCGGCCTCGAATGCGCTGCGTTCGGGCTCCTCCAAGGCCGCCAGGAAGGGCCTGAGCGCTGTTCCTTGGGTCCAGGCCAGCACCGGGTTGGGGCCTTCCAGGATCTGCAGGTATTCGCACTCCCAGATATCGAGCTCCACCGCGTGGGGTGCCAGCAGTTGATAATAGAACTCGGGTGGCGCCACCTGGGGCGGACCCAGCAGGGCCTCCAGCCGGTGCCGCCAAGGTCCGGCCTGGGCGGTTTCGCGCATGGCCCGGTGCGATGGCGCATCAAACATGCGCGGCATCTGCACGGCCAGCACGCCGTCCTCGGTCAACATGCGGAACAGGGCCGGGAATAGTTCTTGGTGATTGCCCAGCCAGTGCAACGCGGCGTTGGAATAGATGACGTCGGCGGCCTTCGTGCGCCATTGGGCCAGGTCGGCCTGCTGCCAGTTCGCCGCCGGCAGTTCACTCTGCGCGCGTTCGAGCATCTCGGGGGACGAATCGACGCCGGTCAACTCCGCCTCGGGCCAGCGCCGGTGCAGCGCCCGAGTGACGTTGCCGGCACCGCAGCCGAGATCGTAGACCCGGGCGGGCTCCGTCAGCGGCACCCGGGCCAGCAAGTCGAGCGCCGGTCGTAGGCGCTGGTCGGCGAAAGCCAGGTAGCTGGTGGGGTCCCAGTTCAGAGGTTCAGCCCTGCTTGGCTTCGTCGTTGGCTTCGTTGGCGTCGTTGGTGTCGTCGGTGTCGCCGCTGGCCAGCGGCCGTTTGGGTTTGCGCCCCGGCAATCGCCGGGCCTTGGCCACCGGAGCCTTCTCAGGCTGCTCCTCGGCGGCGCTGTCTTTAGCGCCACTATCAGCTTGAGGTTTGGTCAATTTGGTCGGCAGGGGCATCTTGGCCGACTCGGCCGCCGCCGTGGCGTCCGGGTTCTCCATTTCAGCAGGTTTTTCCTCATCTGCGTCGTCTGCCTTCTCAGTCTCCTCAGTTTTGTCCGCTTCCTCGGTCCTTTCTGTCTCCTCGGTCTGGTCGGTCGTTTCGGTCTCGTCGGTTGCTTCCATCTTGCTCCCGACTGCCGGCTTCTCGGTCGGCTCGGCTGGTTCGGCTGGTTCGGCCGCCGCCATCGGCTCGGCATCGGCCACCGGCTTGTGCCGCGGCACTGCACCGCTGGTGGGAGGCCGGCTTGACGCCGCTGCCGCCTGGTTGTCCGCCGGCGCCACGCCTTCGGGGCGCAACGCCAGACCGCCTTCGGGGTTGGGCTCACGGTAGCAGTCGATGCTGCCCAGCGTGCGGTAGCAGAAGACCTTGGACGGATGTTTGGGCGCAGTTACAGATCTGCACATGGCTTCGTCGCCGAGCAGGCGCGAAAGGTCGCAGTCGAGCCCCAGGGACTGCGAGACCGCAGTGTCGGAAACCGAGCCGCAGGCGGTCAATGCCAGTGCCAAGCCCAAGGTCAGGCTGAGGGCGATGAGTAGTCGCACCAGGGATCGCATGCCGTTCATCGGTCTTCCCGGCCCGCCGCCAGGCCAACAACTAAAGATTCAGAAGAACAAAGGTATAACACTTGCACTCTCCAACGCCACTAGATTTCAGCCAGGCGGAGACGCAGGCGTGTACCTTCGGCACCGGTGGCCACCACCTCGATGCCACCGCCGTGGGCGCGCACGATGTCATTGGCAATGGCCAGACCTAGTCCCATGCCGCCGCTGGTGGACGAAAAACCGAATGCCTTGAAGAGGTCATCGCGGATGTCCTCGGGCAAGCCAGGCCCGCTGTCGGCGATGTCGATCCACAAGCGGCCCTCGTTGCGGCCGGCGCTGATGGCGACGCTACCGCTCGACTTCTCGGTCCGGCCGGTCTGGCCGACAATGGCCTGCACGGCATTGCGGCCAAGGTTCATGAGCGCACGGAAGAGCTGCTCCCGGTCGGCGTTGATGACGAGGTCGTCGGCCACCTCGTTGTGCCACGCCAAGCGGCCGTCCTCGGGCCGGCCCACCGAAGCGCCGACCTCCTCGACCAGGGCGCCCAGGGCGAAGCGGCTGCGGCGGATGGGAATCTCGTCCGTTTGCACGAACTTCAAGGTATCGCTGGTCAGGTCGACGGCCCTGTCGATGGCGCCGGAAAGGCGCGGCGCCAGGCGGCTGACTTCGGGATCGTCGGATATGGCGATGCGGTCAGATACCAATTGCGCCGTGGCCAGGATGTTGCGCAGGTCGTGGCTAATCTTGCTCATGGCAGTGCCAAGCTCGGCCAGCCGCGTCTTTTGACGCAGCGATTGCGCCAGTTCGGACTGCATGGCCGCGAGCTCGCGCTGGGCCGTACCGATCTCGTCGCTGCGCGCGCTCGGCACGATGGCGCTGGCCGGGTCCTCGGGATCGTGGCGGAACTCAACCATGCTCTGGGTGACCCGGCGCATAGGCCGTACCATCAGCCAGTAAAGGCTGAAGTAGACCAGCATGGCGGTGACCAGTGAGATGACGATCGAGAGGTTGAGGATGCGCCGGGCGTAGCCATACATGGCTTCAACCATTGGCTGCTCATCGATGATGGTCTCGACGATCAGCCCGGGGTCCTGCTGCGAGGCACCGAACACCCGGATCAGGCGTCGTGTATGGGGCCATAGCGCGGCGAAAGCGTCGCCGATCAGCACCAGGGGCGAGGTCCGACGTAGGTCGAAGGCGGCGCCCACTTCTCCCGGTATGGCGCTGCCTTGGATCAAACGGCGCCAGTCGGCGCCGCGGATGACGATGGCCCGAGAGTCGGCCTGCTCCAGCAAACTCCGCGCCAGGGCCTCGCTGACCATGCCGTCGGGCGTCGCCTCCAGGGCCAGCGAGGCAAGATCGGCCTTGGCCAGGCGTTCCTCGAGAAAGACCAGTCGGAAGCGGGCGATCGAGGGTACGAAAATGGCCACCTCGGCGAGCATCACGAAGGCCACGGTCAACATCAAAAGACGCGCCGACAGGCTGGTCACCGCCGGCGGCAGTTTATAGGCGTTATCGTCGCCACCTTCCGCTGCCATAGCCAGAGTCTACGCCCGTGCAGGCCTGTGGCCAAACGAAAGGCGAGGGCCCGGCCGGCCCTCGCCTTCTAGCGCTGAATTCGAGTGGTGTTGTCGCGACGCTATTTCTTTTTCACGGCGCAGGGGTTGCAGGCCTTGGCGGCGCAGGGGTTCTTGGCCGCGCAGGGGTTGCAGGCCTTGGCCGAACAGGGGTTCTTGGCGGCACACGGATTTTTGGCCGCACAGGGATTGCAAGCCCGCTTGGGGGCGCAGCCCGCTACTGCCGCCGGCATCATGGCCGTCGAAGCCAGGGCCGCTATTCCGATCACTGCCAGCAATTTTCTCACCATAACGAAGTCTCCTCCAATCAGATCCATCTCCGCTGACCCGCTAGGTGCTGCCCGCCAAACTTTGGCGCCAGGCGATCGGGCCTTCCGCAAAAAAGAATGGTTCCAAATTGCAGCGCAGTCCATTCACGTGCTGTCACGTGTACGTGACCGTTGAAAGAAGCCTCCCGGTCCGCGTGCTTCGGCGAAGCGTTCGGCTCAGCCGAAGCGGGCCAGGAAGCGGACCAGCTTGCGGGTGCGATCGGAGAATAGCTTGGGGGTGTAGTAGCTGCCGGCGGCGCGCTTGCCGATCTCACCCAGTGTCGGGTAGGGCGCGATCAAGCTGGCCATGGCGCTAATGTTCAGGCCTTGCCCGATGGCCAACACCCAGGGTTGGATCAACTCGCCGGCCTGGGGGGCGACGATGCCGGCGCCCAGGATGCGGCCACGTCGGTTGGTCAGGATCTTGATCAGACCATCGCGCTCGTCCTCGGTGTGGGCACGGTCGTTTTCGGCCAAAGGCCAGCGCAGCACGTGGCCCCCACCTTGTTGCTGCTTGACCTCGGCCTCGCTGAGGCCCACCTGCGCCAGTTCGGGCTGGCTGTAGGTAACATGCGGCAGCGCCCGGTAATCGACCCTGGCCGGCAGGCGGAAGAGCGCGTTGCGCAGCACGATGCCGGCCTGGTAGGCGGCGGCGTGAGTGAACTGAGGCCCGACGGCGGCGTCGCCGATGGCGTAGACCCGCCGGTTGCTGGAGCGCAGCCGGCGGTCGACGGCGACGCCGGCGGCGCTGTGCTCGATACCGGCGCGCTCGAGATCGAGCTCGGCCAGGTTGGCGCGGCGGCCCACGGCAACCAGCAGGTGCGAGCCCACAAGTCCGACCGTGTGGCCCTCTCGCTCGACCGTAACGCTTAGCGCTCCGCCGCCGCTGACCCCGCTTACTGATGTAACCCGGGCGTTTTCCAGAATCTTGATGCCGTCGCGGCGCAGCCGGCCGGCGACCACGGCGGCCAGTTCGGGATCGTCGCGGCCGAGGATGCCGAACATCTCAATGATGGTAACGCGGCTGCCCAGACTGCGATGTGCCTGGGCCAGTTCGACGCCTATGGGGCCGCCGCCGATGACGATCAGATGGTCAGGTGCGTGGCGCAGTTCGAAGATGTTCTCGTTGGTCAAAAAGGGTACGCCATCGAGGCCCGGGATTGGCGGCACCAGGGGTTGAGAGCCGGTGGCCACAACAAAGCGCCGGGCAGTGATGCGCTTACCGCCGGCCTCGATCTCGGCGCGTCCGATGAAGCGGGCAGTTTCCCGGATCACAGTTACACCCAGACCCTGGAAGCGTTCCTCTGAATCCTGCGGTGCGATGGCCGCAATGACGCCGCGCACGTGGTCGTTGACGCGACCAAAATCGATCTCGGGCGGGCCGGCGGTGACACCGAAGCGATGCGCTCCGCGCACTGCTTCGGCGGCTCGGGCGGCGGCGATCAGTGCCTTCGAGGGGACGCAACCGTAGTTGAGGCAGTCACCCCCCATAAGGCCCTTTTCCACCAGCACCGTAGTGGCACCCATCTGGCTCGCTCCGGCTGCCACGGTGAGGCCGCCGGCGCCGGCGCCGATGACGCAGATATCGCTGTCGATCCGCTCCATAATCGGTTTTTCGCCTAATCCTGTTGGCTGCGCAACCGGCGATAGGCTACGGGAATCAAGGCCAAGGCCGCCAGACCCAATATGGGCAGCAGGATGCGGGGCTCGAAGATGAGGTCCAGCGGCGGCGTGCCGCCTTGCTCGAAGATCATTCCGAGACCACTGCCGACGCTGGCATAGACCAGGCTGCCGGGAACGATGCCGATCAGCGTCGCCACCACGTAGGTGCGCAACGGCACGCCCAGGAAGGCTGGCGCCAGGTTGACCAGGAAGAAGGGAAACAGCGGCACCAGCCGCAGCACCAACAGGTAGCTCAAGGCATTGGCCTGAAAGCCGGCTTCCATTTTCTGCAGCGTCGGCCCGGCGCGGCGGTGCAGGGGCTCGGCGAAGGCGGTGCGGGCGGCAAGGAAGACGGCCGTAGCGCCCAAGGTAGCGGCCAGCACCACCCACATCGCGCCCGGCACCGTGCCGAACAGGAAACCGCCGGTGATGGTCAGGAATGTGGCAGTGGGCAGTGACAACGCCACTGCCGTGGCGTAGAGGACAGCGAAACTGGCCACTGCCAGCACCCGGTGGCCGGCCACCCAGTGCATCAGGGCCTCATGGTTCTGGCGCAAAAACTCGAAACTGGTGAAGCGTCCCATGTCGGCCAAAAAAAAGGCCGCCAGTCCGGCCAGCAGCAAGGCCACCGGCAGCATCCTGAGGACGGTCTGGAAATGTCCTCCCCGGTAACCTCCACCTGCCGCTTTCTGGTCCTTCACAGCAGTCCCCACAACCGATCCCACATCAGACCCAATTGCCGCCGACGTTTTCATAGAACCTAAGTTGTGTATCACCGGGGCGAATTGACCGGCGAGTCACCAATGTGTGATGGCTGGGCTGGGATTTGTGATGCGGACTCCAAAGCGCAATTGACTTACGCCGGCCAAAACCGTATACAGCCGCCGTGTTCGAGCCTTCCCAGGCTCAGGCGAATTCCCGGAGTTATGCAGTGAAGCGGACGTTCCAGCCCAGCAATCTCGTGCGCAAGCGCCGCCACGGCTTCCGCCAGCGGATGTCGAGCGCGGCCGGCCGCCGCGTCCTGGCGCGGCGCCGCGCCAAGGGCCGCAAGCGCCTTTCGGCCTGAGGCCATGACGGCCAGGCTGGGGCGGCTGAAGCGGCGCTCCGAGTTCCTGCGCGTCGCCGCCGCCCGCCAGAAGTGGGTTGCCCCAGGTCTCATCGTGCAGATGCGCCGGCGCCGGCCCGAGCCCGCGGGTACGGATGGGCTCGAGCCCGGCTTTCGCGTCGGTTACACGGTGAGCAAGAAGGTGGGCAATGCGGTGGCCCGCAACCGGGCTCGGCGACGCCTCAGGTCTGCCGCCGCCGAGGTGCTGCCGGGGAAGGCCGTGGCCGGTAGGGACTACGTACTGATCGGGCGGCAGGGCACTCTGACCCGGCCCTATCGGGATCTGGTCGACGACCTGGAGATGGCAATGGAGCGGCTCGGCCGCAAGGCGGCGGTCGAGGCCGAAGGAATAATACTACGATGAGCCCCTTAGCCCTCTTCCTGCGCGGCCTGGTAACGGCCTACCGCTATCTGCTTTCGCCGTTGCTGCCGGCCAGTTGCCGTTATGCCCCGAGCTGCTCGGAATACGCCCTCGAGGCGCTGGCCCGGCATGGTGGCGTGGCGGGCGGCTGGCTGGCCTTGCGGCGCATCCTGCGCTGCCACCCGCTGGCCGGATGGGGCTATGACCCTGTGCCTCCGGCACTGCCCTCGGCACTGCCGCCGGTCTTGCCGCCGACAACGGCCAAACGTTCCTAGGTCGCCCAGCCATGTCGGATCAACGCAATTTGATTCTCGCCATCGTCCTGTCGGTGGCCATCCTGCTGGGCTTCGACCTTTTCATCAACAAGCCCCAGCGCGATCGCGAAGAGGCCCGCCAGCAGCAGTTGGCCGAGCAGAGCCAACAGACGGCCCAAAGCGGGACCGAACCTGCAGCGCCGGGCTCGGGTGTTGTGGTCCCTGGCGCCCCGTCGGTTCCGGGTGCCGCACCGACATCCGGCGCAGTCCCCGGCACCGCGCTTGTCCCCGGCGGCGGCCCATCGGCCGCGGCGGTGCGAGCCGCAACGCTGGACAAGTCACCCCGCGTCTCCATCACGACGCCCAGCCTGCTGGGCTCGATCGCGCTTACCGGCAGCCGCATCGACGACTTGACGCTGCGCGGCTACCACGAGGAACTGGATACCGAGAGCCCCGAGATCGTGCTGTTGTCACCGGCCGGCAGCTCGCATCCCTACTATGCCGAGTTCGGCTGGGCCGCCAACGAGACCGGTCTCGAGCTGCCCGGTCCGGACACCCCTTGGCAAGCCGACCGTCGCGAGCTGACGCCGGGCTCACCGGTAACGCTGACCTGGCAGAACGACCAGGGGCTCGAGTTCACGCGCACCATCGCCATCGACCGCAACTATATGTTCACCGTCAATCAGCGCGTTGTGAACGCCGGCAGCAAGGCCGTTACGCTCTATCCCTGGGGCATCATCGCGCGCACCGGCACGCCCGATACCCTGGGTTTCTACATCCTGCACGAGGGCTTGCTCGGGGTATTCAACGAAACCCTCAAGGAAGTGGATTACGACGATCTGGTGGATGACGAAACCGTCGAAGAACAGAGCACCGGTGGTTGGATCGGCATAACTGACAAATATTGGCTGGCGGCCCTGGTGCCGAATCAGAAGGAGGCCATGAAGGCTGGCTTCCGGCACTCGCTACTGGACAAAAAGGACAAGTATCAAGTCGACTTTTTGGGAGCCGCCCGGGCGCTGGTGCCAGGCGCCTCGGTCGAGGTGACCAACCATCTCTTTGCCGGCGCCAAGCAAGTGCATCAGCTTGAGCGCTATCAAGAGGTACTGGGCATTTCGCGCTTCGACCTGGTCATCGATTGGGGCTGGTTCCCCTTCCTGACCAAGCCGATCTTCATCGCCATCGATTATTTCAACCGTGTGCTGGGGAATTTCGGGCTGGCGATCCTGCTCTTCACGGTACTCATGCGCATCCTCTTCTTCCCGCTGGCCAACAAATCCTTCCGCTCAATGGGCGCGATGAAGAAGTTGCAGCCCGAGATGGTCAAGATGAAGGAGCGCTTCGGCAGCGACAAGGCCAAGCTCAACCAGGCCATGATGGAGCTCTACAAAAAGGAGAAGGTCAATCCCATGGCCGGCTGCTTGCCCATCGCGCTGCAGATCCCGGTGTTTTTCGCGCTCTACAAAGTGCTGTTCGTCACCATCGAAATGCGCCACGCGCCGTTCTACGGCTGGATCCACGATCTTTCGGCGCCCGATCCCACCAACTTCTTCACCCTGCTCGGGTTGATCCCGTGGGATCCGCCGCAGATGCTGCATCTCGGCGTCTGGCCGCTGGCAATGGGCATCAGCATGTTCCTGCAGCAAAAACTCAATCCGCCGCCAGCCGATCCGGTGCAGGCCAAGGTGTTCATGATGCTGCCCATCGTCTTCACCTTCCTGTTGGCCAACTTCCCGGCCGGGCTGGTGATCTACTGGACCTGGAACAACGTGCTCTCGATGGCTCAGCAATGGGTCATCCAGAAGCGTGTCGGAACGGCGCCGGCGGCCGCCAAGAAAACCTAGCCGCCGTGAACGGCGGGGCCGACCCGGACGAAGATGTCAGCGCCGAGGCGTTGGAAGCGGGACGGCTGCTTTTCGCTCAGCCCTGTGTATTCGTGGCCGGTGTGGCCAAGCGCTCGGCTTTGCCCGAGGCCGAGCTGCCCGAGGTGGCTTTTGCCGGGCGTTCCAACGTCGGCAAGTCGAGCCTGGTCAACGCGCTGACGGGGCGTAAGACCTTGGCCCGCACCTCGCGGACGCCAGGGCGCACGCGCCAGATCAACATCTTCCGCCTGGCCGAACGGCTGCATCTGGTCGACCTGCCGGGCTACGGCTACGCCCGCGCCGCCAAGTCGGAGATCGCCGCCTGGACCGGTCTCGTCGAAGCCTATCTGGCGGGGCGGCCGACACTGCGCCGGGTGCAGTTGCTGGTCGACGCGCGCCACGGCCTCAAGGACAGCGACCACCGGGCGCTGACGGTGCTCGACAAGGCTGCCGTGTCGGCCCAGGTGGTGCTGACCAAGGCCGACAAGGTAGGCGAGGCCGAGCTCGCCGCCAATCTCGAACGTCTGGCCCGCGAGCTGGCCCGACATGTCTCATGCCATCCCCGTATCGTCGTCACCAGCGCTCAGCAGGGCCTGGGTATCGCTGAGCTGCGGGCTGGCCTGGCCCAACTGGCGGCGGCTGCCTGATTGGGCTATAAGCCGGCATGACCGGCAACAGTAAGCAGCAACGCGAACGCCTGAAGACCGCCCGGACGCTCTCCGAGGCGCTCCCCTACATGCGCCGTTTTGCCGGCCAGACCTTCGTCATCAAGTACGGCGGCCACGCCATGGGCAGCCCCGAGCTGGCCGAAATGTTCGCCCGCGACGTGGTGCTGATCAAGCAAGTCGGCATCAACCCCATCATAGTCCACGGTGGCGGCCCGCAGATCGGCGCCATGCTGGAGCGCCTGAAAATCGAAAGCTCATTCGTCGATGGCTTGCGAGTGACCGACAAGGCTACCGTCGAGATCGTCGAGATGGTGCTGTCGGGCTCGATCAACAAGCAGATCGTCACTGCCATCAATAGTGCCGGCGGTACCGCTGTTGGCCTTTCGGGTAAGGACGGCCGGTTGATCGAGGCTCGCAAACTCAAGAAGCGTCGCCGCGCCAGCGACTCCAATATCGAGCGTGCCCTTGACCTGGGCTTCGTCGGTGAGCCCAAGCAGATCAACCCGCATGTACTGGAGAGTTTCCTGAGCTCCGACGTCATCCCCGTGGTGGCGCCGATCGGTGTTGGCCAGCGCGGCGAAACCTACAACATCAACGCCGATACCGTGGCCGGTGCCGTTGCCAGCGCGGTAGGGGCGAGCAAGTTGGTGATGCTGACCGACGTCGACGGGGTGCTCGACAAGACGGGAAAGCTGGTGCACGAGCTGACGGCCCGGCGGGCGCGCACGCTGATGCGCAACGGCACCATCTCGGGAGGCATGATTCCCAAGGTCGAAACCTGCCTGACAGCCATCGCCGCCAGCCACTGCGCCGCCCACATCCTGGATGGCCGCATTCCGCATGTGCTGCTGCTGGAGATCTTCACCGAACACGGCGTCGGCACCATGATCGTGGGGTAGCCGCCGCAGGCGGCTTTTTGTTGGACCCTCACCGGGCGGGCGCCTCCGCGCCCTTGGCCTCCGCCCCCCATCCGGGGGGCGGCTTAACGCTGCCGATACCAAGTGTGTTTTTTGCTGTTTGGTCTTGGTGCAACGGGAGCGACCGCGACCCGCCGCTACTGCGGCGCGCCCGCGCAGGCAGCGGACCGCAGGGCCGCCGCCGTGAGCGACAATAACCGGCTAGAGCGGATTGAGATCCGCTCTAGCCGGTAAAAAACTCCAGGAACCAGGACATCTCGTCCTCGCTCAGGGAATAGTCGACGCCGTCGCGGGCGTTGATCACCTTGGCGGGCGGCACATGGGCCACCTTACGCTGCAGGTCCAGGGCCGTACGCATATTGAGACCGGCCTTCCAGGCCAGTGCCGTGATGGTCTTGCCATCGCGCGACAGCAGGATCTTGCGCGTGATCGACGTGTCGATCTCGGCCTTCAGCGCAAGCGCGTGGATGATCAGCTCCCGATCGCCGTCCTTGATGGATTTGGCCAGGCCCTTGTCGGTGATTTTGCCCCGGTTGTGCATCTCCTCGGCCCGCTTGGCCACATCGTCTTCTTCCTGCGGTTTTTCCTTGAGCCGGCGTTTGACGGCGGCTTGCACCGTCTTTTTGGTGTCGTCGTCGAGCTGGTGGCGGGTCTGCAACAGATCGAGCAGCGACGAGGTGACAAAGCCGGCGACACGCCGAATGGCGCGCTGCGAAAGCTCGGGCCGTTTGATCAGGGGCTCGTGCAGGATATGGGCTTCCGAATCCGGCTCGTCCTCGGTCTCGGAGGCGGCGTCGATAATCCGGTCCAGGGTCTCCTCGCGGATCTGGGCATTGTCGTTATTGAGCAGCGTTGCGGCGGCTGGTAGATCCTTGGCGGCGACAATGGCGTCGGAGATCTTGGTGCTGACTTCGGGCCGGCGCGAGATGGCGCTCAACGCGCCCTGGACGGGATCCGATTGGATGATCTCGAGCAAGTCCTGGTCGTCGAGCAGCGGCGAATACTCCAGGATGGGAGCTGCTACCATGAGCTCGATGTCGCGGGCCAGGCCGCCGACGATGGATTTCGGCACCTGGGCCGAGTGTTTGATCTCCTCGGCCAGCAACTGGCGCACCAGGGGAAGCTGGTCTTTGGCCAGGATCTCCAGGACCTGGAAGGTGAGCTCGCGCAGCACCACCGACTCGCGTTCCGAAATGTTGGGCACCAGGCGGCCGATCTTGAGGGCCAAGTCGCAGCGCACTTCGTCGACGCCGTCCTTGGCCAGGATCAGATCGGCTTGGCGCGGCGTCTTTTCGTTGGCTGCGATCTCGCGCCTGACCTCGGGATCGTCGTCCTCGGCCAGGAAATAGAGAACCTCCGGCCGCACGTCTTCTCGTGAGGCCAGGTCGGCCCGCACCTTCCTGTCTTTGTGGCGCGCGACCTTCTTGGAATCCTCGTAGGAGATTGCCTTGCGCTTCTTCTTGCGCGATTTCTTCTTCTGCTTCTTGCGATCTTCGCGGAAACTAAACAGTCCAGCCAACATTATTCACGCTCCGTCACTTTTGAGGCTGAGGCTCCGACCACATAGCCTCCCTTGCCAGCGTATTTGGCCTGATACATGGCCTCGTCGGCACGGCCGACCAGATCCTTGAAGCCTTCCTCGACCGCCGCGTCGCTCAGCGCGATGCCGATCGAAAAACCCAAGGGCCGGGCGGCATCGGCAGAATAGCCGGAAAGAGTGGCAATTTGATCAAGCAAAGTCTCGGCCTTGACGATTGCCGCCGGTTCGTCGCTTTCCTCGAGCCAGAGCGCGAACTCGTCGCCACCGAGCCGCGCTGCCAGGTCGCCGACGCGGGTGCCGCCGGCCAAAAGTTCCGACACCCCAATCAACACGGCGTCGCCGGTGTGGTGGCCGTGTACGTCGTTGACCGGTTTGAAATTGTCAAGATCGACGTAGAGAAGCGCGCCCGGCCGTTGCGTGCGGCGCTGGTGGGCCAAACGCTTTTCCAGGTCGTCGAAAAAGGCGCGCCGGTTCGAAAGTCCGGTCAACTCGTCGGTGCGCGACAGCCGCTCCAGAGCCTCATGGTTGGCGATCTGCTCCAGCGCGATGCCCAGATGGTCGGCGACACCGGCCAGCAGCTTGCGGTCAGCGGCGTTCCAGGCCGGCTGGTCGTTGTCGCGACAGGCCGAAATCGCACCGTTGATCTCACCCCGGTAGCGCGCTACCGAAGTCAGCATGAGGGTGTTGCCAACCTTGCTTTCCACGACGTTCTGAGGATCGCCGTGGACGATAAGCTCCTGGGCCGCCCGTACCGCCGCTTCCGGCGTCGAGCCTGGCGGCTCGTCGTGCTCGACGGCTTTGGTGAATTGGCCCAATGGGGTACGGCGGAAGATCCAGCAGTGCCGCGCTCCCAGGGCCCCGGCCGTTGCCTCCGCGGCGGCCAGCAACATCTGGTCGGGCACCACCTCCTCGCGGATGGTGTTGA
>NZDS01000188.1 GCA_002690215.1 Rhodospirillaceae bacterium
AGGGCTGGATCGATTGCCGGTTCGCTGAACGGCGTGTCGAGTTCTCGTGGGAAGGTTTGAGCGACGGCGACAACGCTAGTGGGAGGGGCTGGGGTGCGATCTCAGAGGCAGGGACGCTAGAGGGGAGGCTCTTTATCCACAATTCTGATGACAGCGCCTACGTGGCCCAGCGGGCTTTCTGATTTGTCAGCGAGCCGAGCACCCGATCCGAAGCCTGGTGGGGACGGTGTTGTTTCACATGCACCAAGCGCGCTCCAATACGCTGGATTTAGGTTCCGAATGCGACCTATATGCGACTTGACAAAAAAGCAGCGGTAGTGCGATGCTGCTGAAACCCGCAGAAACCCTGGTGCCGCAGGGAGGATTTGAACCCCCGACCTACTGATTACGAATCAGTTGCTCTACCCCTGAGCTACTGCGGCGATGGCGGGTTGGGCCCGGCTGGCCAGGCGGCGCGACGCTACTCCGCTGGCGAGCCCGCGTCAATCTTGTCTTGCTGTCGCTCGCTGGCGCCGCCCGGCGCCGGCCGGGCCGGTGCGGCCGGAGTCAGCGGCGCGGCCACCCCGCTCTCGGCGGGAAAACTGCGGTGGCTGCCCGGTGGCGCGTCGGTTGGGACGCGATGGGCGCCCAGCGGCGCCCAATGGAGGCTGTCGAAGGCGCCGCAGTGGCTGCAGTTGGGCGTCCATTCGGCCACCGGGCGGCCGCAGCCATGGCAGCCCCAAGTGGCCTCCGGAGGCGCCGTTTCGATCTTCACCAGCCAGTCCCGGACGATCTCGCTCTGGCCGTTCTCGGCCTCCTCCAGGCTGGCCATGAGGCGGCATATCCGGGTCTCGGGCAGGGCGTTTTGGGATTCGGCGGCGGCGATCAGGGGGTCCAATTCCTGGCGGGCCTGGTCGAAGCGGCGAGCGGCGACTTGCAGGTCGGCCAGGGCCAGGCGGCATTCGCGATGTTCGGGTTGGGCCTCTTCCAGGCGGCGGAAACGGCGCAGGCGGCGGGCGGCGTCGTCGCCGGGCCAGAGTGCCAACCAGGTGGCAGCTAGCTCGGGGTGCGGGGTCTCGCGCCAGGTGCGCTCCAAAGTTTTGGAGGCCTTGCGGGCCTGGCCGGCAGCGGCTGCCAGACGGGCCGTCATCAGGGCCGCCGGTACCAGGTCGGGAGCGGCGTCGTGGGCGCTGGCTGCCAGCTTGGCGGCCTGGCGGGCCTGGCCCTGGCGTTCGGAATCCTGGGCTTGGCCCAGCAGCGTGACGGCGCGGCGGCGCCGGGCTAGCGCCGGGTCCAGGGTTTGTTGGCGCTGGGCGGCTGTCAGCGTCGCTTCGGCCTCGCCCCACAGCCCTGCCTCGGCCTGCAGGGAAAACAGCGTATCCAGCAGCCAGGGCGATTGCGGTTTTAGCGCATGGGCGCGGCGGGCGTACTTCAGCGCGGCCTGGCGGTCTCCCTGGCGGCTGGCCTGGACCAGCAGGCCGCGCAGCCCGAGAAACTCGGTCTCCGGCTTCTCCAGCATGGCCTTGAAGTGATGCTCGGTGGCGACTTCGTCGCCGCTCAACTGCGCCGACTGGGCCGACAGCAACAGCGCCAGCGGTGGGCTACCCAGCAACACCTCGGTGCGCTGCGCCAGGCGCCGCGCCTCGCCGACGTCGCCGGCCGCCACGGCCACCAAGCCCTCGGCCAGGGCATCGTAGCCGCGCCGTTCGCGGCCCGCCGCCCGGGCCCGGGTGATGCTGGCCGGGGCGCGCCGCAGCCAGAGCCAGAAGCGGTAGCCGGCGGCCAGCCCGAAGGCCATGAGCGCCAGGACTATGGCGGCCACGGCGACCGAGGTTTCGATGCGCCAGCCCTGCCAGTCGATGGCCACGTCGCCGGGATGGTCGGCCAGCCAGGCCGCCAGCAGGGCAGCCAGGCCGAGCAACACGAAAACGGCAATGGCGCGTGCCATCAGGGCGACCCGGTCGCCTGGAGCAATTCGGGCAGGCGCGATTCGAGGGCCGTCAGCGCCCGTTCGACGGCCAGCCGGTCGCCGGCTGCCCGATGCCAAGGCGCCAGGATGTCCGCCGCCCCGCCCCCAAGCTCAACCAGCGCCGACACCTCGGCCAGGGCCGCTGCCAGATCGTCGCGGGCCAATCCGGCTTCGGCGCGGGCCACCCGGGCCTCGATGCCGTTGCCCGCCGGCTCGCCGGTGCGGCGCAGCGAAACCAGACCCGAAAGACGCCGCCGGGTGGCTTCCAGCCAGCCACCGTCCCCGCTAGCCCCGGCCCGCACGGCCGGGCCGGCCAGGGCGGCGAACTGGCGGGCCAGATCGGAACGGCTGACGACGCCCGTCGCGCGTTTCTCCAGCTCGGCCAGGATCTCGGGCAAGCCGCTCGCGGCGGTGGGCTCGGGGATCAGCTTGACCAGCGCCGCCAACTGGTCGGCGAACGGCCCGTTGCCGACGCCATCGCGCAGCCGACCCAGTGCCAGCGCCAGCAGGGCGCCGTTGCTGCCCGAGCCCAGTTCGCTGCGCTGCTTGGCCAGTGCGGCGAGCTGGGTTCGGATGGCCGCCACGCGGCTTTCCAGCCCCGCCAGTTGCTGCTTGAGGGCGGCGTTCTCGCGGTCTTGCCGGTCGTCCTCACCGCCGCGCCCGGCCAGTGTGGCCTCGAGTTCTTGCAGGCGCGTGCCCAGTGCTGCTGTGGCCTGGTCGCTAGTTTCTGTGGATTCTGTCGTTTCTGTGGCGGCGCGGCTTTGGGCGGCCTGGGCCTGGGCTTGAATTTGGGCCTCGGCTTCGTCGACTCGCTGCCCGAGCGCCGATAGGCGTTCCGCCAGCCTGCCGATATCCGCCACTTCGGGGCGCAGTGTCGCCAATTGTTGCTGCAGGGCGGTTTGTTCGACGGCCGCTGCTTGGGCTCGCTCGTAGTTCTCCAGGGCTTTCGCCTCGAGCCGGTCCAGGCGGGTGCTCAGCGCCGCCATCTTTTGCTCCAAGGGCGAGGGTTGCGCATCGCGCTGATCCGGCAGCAGCCCGGGGAGCATCTCGGCAAGCCGGGGCGCGGTGAGCGAAATCAAGGCCGACAGCACCATCGCCAGAACCAGCGTGGCAAGCGGCAACCAGATTCCCCAGCGCCGACCCTCCGTCGTGCCGGTGTCGTTCTGTTGGCTGTCGTCGTTGTTGTCTCTGTCGTCTGCCGTCATCCCGCCGCCCCGGCGTCGATCAATTCAAGCAATGCCGCCTGCTCCGGTCGCGCCGCCACACCAATCCGGCGCCAGCTCAGCTCGCCGGCCGCCTCGGCCACTGCGTTGCTGAGGCAATAGGCGCCAAGATCCTGACAGCTTGTTGCCAGCTCCGCGGCCCGGACCAACTTAACAAACGTCCTGGCGGTGCGGGGAGAGAAAAACAACGCGCCATCCAGTGTGCCAGCGGCCAGCGCCTCTTGCGCCAGCGCCGGCAGGGTCTCGGCGGTGCGGGCCTCGTAAAGCACGGCCCGGCGCAGCTCGTAACCGGCGTCGCCCAGCAGGCCCGCCAGATCACCCGCTTGCGCCGTCCCCGCGGCCTGCAGCAGCGGCCCGGCGGAGGCCACGATTTGCCGGCGCACCAAGTTGGCGAGATCGTCAACGTCGCCGCCGGCACTGCTCACGTCCGAAAATCCCAAATCCTTGGCGCAGTGCGCCGTCGCGTCACCGACCGCCAGCAGCGGCAGTTCGCGCGCTTTGTTTCCGCGTGCTATCCGGGCCGCCAGGGCCCGCACGCCGTTGGCGCTGGTGGCCAGCAGGGCCTGCACGCCGACGAGGTCGAGCTCGGCGTCCGGCAGTTGGTGAATCTCCAGCAGCGGCGCCGCCACGACCTCGTGGCCCCGAGCCCGCAACGCCGTGTCGAGTGCCGCGGCGTCCTCGAGCGGTCGGCTGTTGAGAATGCGCACGCCGGGCTCAGGTCTCGACGAAGAAGTCGGGGCCGGCGCGGCGGCGCAGTTCCTGGCCGGCATCGCGGCCCAACGTTCCAGCATCGGCAGCGCTGCCCCGGCGTTCGGTCTCCAGCGCCTCGCTGCCGTCGGGCCGCAGCACCAGGGCGCGCAAGTGCAGGTCTTCCCCTTCCAATACGGCATGGCCGGCGATGGGCGTGCGGCAGGAGCCGTCGAGCGCCGCCAACAAGCCTCTCTCGGCGGCCACGCAGGTGGCGGTCGTGGCATCGTTGAGCGGCGCCAAAAGAGCCAGGATACGATCGTCGTCGGCCCGGCATTCGATACCGATGGCGCCTTGGGCGACGGCAGGCAGCATGACTTCGGGGGGCAACGCGATTTCGCCGCGCCCAGCTAGACCCAGGCGTTTGAGGCCGGCCAGCGCCAGCAGCGTGGCGTCGACCTCGCCGTCTTCGACCTTCCGCAACCGGGTCTGGACGTTGCCGCGGAAGTTGACCATCTCCAGGTCGGGCCGGCGATGCAGCAGCTGGGCCCGGCGGCGCAGCGAAGCCGAGCCGATGACGGCGCCCTGGGGCAGATCGGCGAGCCCGGCGGCGCTGTGGCTGATCAGCACGTCGCGCGGGTCTTCGCGCGGCAACAGGCAGGGGATGTCAAGGCCATGGGGCAGCTCGGTCGGCATGTCCTTCATGGAATGGACCGCCAGATCGATATCGCCTGACGACAGCCCCTCTTCGATCTCCAGGGTAAACAAGCCCTTGCCACCGATCTCAGCCAGCGGCCGGTCCTGCACCCTATCGCCGGTGGTGCTGATGACGACGATCTCGATAGCGTCGGCAGGCAGCGCGGTATGGGCATCGGCCAATCGATCGCGCACTTCATTGGCTTGGGCCAGGGCCAGCGGGCTGCCGCGGGTACCGATGCGTAAGCTCGACGCTCCGGTCATGGGGTGGGACTGCTCGGTTGCGGTAGCATGGTCGTGGTGCTAGAGCCTGAAGCCGCGAAGCGCAAGTATTTTTGACCAAGTTATCTCGCCATGCCAGAGCCCCGGAACATATCTCCCGACCGCGTCGTCCTCGGCCTCGAGACGAGCTGCGACGAAACCGCCGCCGCCGTGGTCACGGGGAAGCGAGAAGTGCTGGCCAACGTCGTGCTGTCGCAACTCGACGATCATCGGCCCTATGGCGGCGTGGTGCCGGAGATTGCCGCCCGGGCCCACGTCGAGCAACTCGACGGCATCATAGCCCGGGCCATGAATGAGGCCGGGCTGGGCTTTGCCGATCTCGACGCCATTGCGGCCACTGCCGGGCCCGGCCTGGTAGGCGGCGTCATGGTCGGGCTGGTGACGGCCAAGGCCATCGCGGCCGCCGCCCGGCGGCCGCTGATCGCCGTCAACCACCTTGAGGGACATGCGCTGTCGGCGAGGTTGGTGGCGGAGGTCGAATTTCCTTTCCTCTGCCTGCTGGTCTCGGGCGGCCACTGCCAGCTTCTGGTGGCCGAGGGCGTGGGACGCTACCGCCGCCTGGGCAGCACCATCGACGACGCCGTCGGCGAGGCCTTCGACAAGACGGCCAAGCTTTTGGGGCTGGGCTATCCCGGCGGCCCCGCCCTCGAACGGGCGGCTGCCGGGGGCCAGGCTTGTTACGACCTGCCGCGGCCGATGCTGGGGCGGGAGAATTGCGATTTTTCGTTTTCCGGCCTGAAGACGGCGGTACGTCATTTGGTCGAAGGTTTGGGGCCGGGCGCGCCCTCGACCCGTCAAGTGGCTGACGTCGCCGCCTCGTTCCAGGCCGCAGTGGGAGATGTTTTGGCCGACCGCTGCGCCCGGGCCATCGCCATTTTGCAGCGGGAACATGGCGGCGGCAGCCTGGTGGTGGCCGGCGGCGTCGCCGCCAACGCCACTGTCCGCAGCCGGTTGGAGGAATTGGCGACCGCGCACGGCATCGCCATGGTGGCGCCGCCGCCGGCGCTCTGTACCGACAATGGGGCGATGATCGCTTGGGCCGGGGTCGAGCGCCTGGCGCTGGGTCTTAGCGATCCCCTCGATGTGGCGGCCCGGGCGCGCTGGCCCCTCGACGCCGCGGCGGCCGGTCGGATAGTGTCGCCCCGACGAGGCCGGAGTTCATGATCGCAGTTATTTTCGAAGTCACGCCCCGGGACGGCATGGCGGATCGCTACTTCGATCTGGCGGCCGAACTGCGACCGGAGCTCGAGGGCGTCGACGGATTTCTCTCGGTCGAGCGTTTTGAAAGCCGGAGCGCGCCGGGCAAGTACCTCTCGCTGTCGTTTTGGCGCGACGCCGAGGCCGTTGCGGCCTGGCGTGAGCACGCCGGCCACGGCGAGGCGCAGGCACTGGGCAAGGCCGAGTTTTTTGCCGATTTCCGCATCCGCGTGGCCGAGGTGGTCCGCGATTACGGTTCGCGATGACGGCTAACATCCAGAGAATCGGCGTCGTCGGAGCCGGTGCCTGGGGCACGGCGCTGGCTGCCAATGCCGCCCAGCAGGGCCGCCGGGTGGTGCTCTGGGCGCGCGAGGCAGCGGTCGTCGCGGCGGTCAACGAGAGCCACCGCAACACCATGTTCCTGCCCGACGTAGCGCTCGACCCGGGCATCAAAGCCATCGCCGAACTGGCCCACGTCTGCGACGCAGACGCCGTCATGCTGGTGGCGCCGGCTCAATTCCTGCGCCCGTTGTGCCGTGAACTGGCAGCCCACTGGCGGCCCGGAACCCCTGCGCTGATCTGCGCCAAGGGCATCGAGCAACACAGCGGCGAGCTGATGAGCGAAGTGGTGGCGGCGGAGCTTTCAGGGGCGCGGCTGGCCGTGCTTTCGGGGCCGACCTTCGCCGCCGAGGTGGCAAAGGGATTGCCGGCCGCGGTCACCTTGGCCTGCGAGGAAGACGCCCTGGGCGCGGCCCTGGTCGAGGCCTTGGGCAGCCCGCACTTCCGGCCCTACCTCTCGTCCGACGTCGTCGGTGCCCAGATTGGCGGCGCCGTCAAGAATGTGCTGGCCATCGCCTGTGGTATCGTCAGCGGGCGGCGGCTGGGCGACAACGCCCGGGCCGCCCTGATCACTCGCGGCCTGGCCGAAATGATC
Source organism: Rhodospirillaceae bacterium (assembly GCA_002690215.1). GTDB lineage: Bacteria > Pseudomonadota > Alphaproteobacteria > UBA2966 > UBA2966. Next base: position 6,968 of record NZDS01000188.1, read on the forward strand.
CGCCTGGCGCTGGCCAAGGGAGCCAGCCGTGAAACCCTGATGGGGCTTTCGGGGCTTGGCGATCTGGTTCTGACCTGCAGCTCCGAGCAATCGCGCAACATGAGCCTGGGCTTGGAGCTGGGTCGTGGCGCTCGCCTGACCGATATTCTGGCCGAGCGCCGCTCGGTGGCCGAAGGTGTGGCCAGCGCCCCGGCGGTGTTGGCGCTGGCCGGGCGGCTGGGCGTCGAAATGCCCATCGCCGCCGCCGTTGACGCCATCCTGCATCACGACGCCTCGGTCGACGAGGCCATCGCCGGGCTCTTGTCGCGCCCCTTCAAAGGCGAATGGGACTGATGGCCGTGTCGGTGCTGCTCCGCCCCAACGCGCCCGCCGTCGGCACCGAGATCTGCCACCTCGACGATATCGATGAAGTGGGCGCCCGCGGCTTCAGCTTCGGTCAGGGGCCAGAGAGTTTCGATTTCTTCGTGGTGCGCCATGGCGGCGGCATCGAGGGCTATGTAAACGACTGCCCTCATACCGGCGGACCGCTCGACTGGAAGCCCGATCAGTTCCTCAACGTCAACAAGTCGCTGATCCTCTGCGCCACCCACGGCGCCCTCTTCCGCATCGAAGACGGCGCCTGCATCGCTGGCCCTTGCCCCGGTGCCCGTCTGACACCGGTACCCCTGGAGGTCCGCGACGGCGCCATTCTGGTGGGCGAAGTCGAAGCCTAGAGCATCGCCCGGCGGCTGTCCCCCGCTTAGCTCTCGGCAATGAACTCCTTATAGTCGGCGCTCAGTTCCTCGACCGCTACGTCGAAGAGCTGGCGGCCGGCTTCGGGGCTGGCCAGTGAGGGATCCGAGCCGATGCGGCCGTCGGGAAAACGGCGGCGGTAATCTTCGCTGTCGGCAAAACTGGGCGCCGCTTTGGGGGCCGGAGCCATTTCGGCCTGTTTGATGAAATCGGGGCGGAGGTATTGGGCTAGGGACACCTCGGAGGGCGTGGCGTGGTGGCCCTCGGCGTCGGCAAACAGATTACGCGCCAACTCTCGCGTCTTGGGTCGCATCCACCAATTGCGCACGATACAGCGCAGCTCGCCGTTGCCGCCGCCTCGGGCCAGGCTGGATTCGCTGTAGATCTCCGAAAATGCGGCCTGGATGGTGGCCACATTGCCGCCGTGGCCGTTGACGAAATAGAAGCGCCGGAAGCCGTGGCGGCTGAGCGAAATCACGTTGTCCCGAATCACCGCGATCAGGGTCGATGGCCTGAGCGTCATGGAGCCGCAAAAGGCCATGTGGTGCTGCGCCATGCCGACACTGATGGTCGGTGCCACCAGGGCCGAGGCAGCCTCGCCGATGGCGCCGCCGATGCCTTCGGCGCAAATGGCGTCGGTGCCGATCAGGCCATTGGGACCATGCTGTTCGGTCGAGCCGATGGGAATGACGATGCCGTCGGCGCCGTCGAGATAGCTCTCGACCTCGCTCCAGGTACAATGGTGCAGCTGCATGGCAGTCCTCCGTCGTGCTCGCTGGTTGTGCCTGATCGACCGGGATTTGTCCATCGGGCGGAGTGCCGTGCTGGCATCTTGTTCCGCCGCCCAATTGAATCAATAATCCGGCTGCTACTATGCCATGCTCCCAACCGCCCGCTAGGGCGGCGGTGCCAACAAAAAACGATGGAGGCCGACCCCTCATGACCGACAATTCGGTGTTCCCCGTGGCCCAGGATTGGGCAGACAAAGCCTGGTGCGACAGTGCCGGCTACCAGGACATGTACCGTCGTTCGATCGAGGATCCCGAAGGATTCTGGGGTGAAGAGGGCAAGCGCATCGATTGGCTCAAGCCCTATACCAAAGTCAAAGACGTCTCCTATTCAGGCGACGTCCATATCCGCTGGTACGAAGACGGCACCCTAAACGCCAGCGCCAATTGCCTCGACCGCCATCTTGCCAGCCGCGGCGACCAGACCGCCATCATCTGGGAGGGTGACGACCCGGCCGAAGACAAACGCATCAGCTATCGCGAGCTGCATGCCCTGGTCTGCCGTTTCGCCAACGGCCTCAAGTCGATCGGCGCCAAGAAGGGCGACCGGATAACCATCTATCTGCCGATGATCCCCGAAGCTGCCATCGCCATGCTGGCCTGTGCCCGCATCGGCGCCGTTCATTCCGTGGTGTTCGGCGGCTTTTCACCCGACAGCCTGGCCGGTCGCATCCAGGATTGCGATTCCAACATAGTCATCACCTCGGACGAAGGCCTGCGTGGTGGCCGTCCCATTCCGCTCAAAGCCAATACCAACGCGGCGCTAAAATCCTGCCCGACCATCGAAAAATGCGTGGTGGTCAAGCGCACCGGCGGCGACATCGATTGGGTCGAGGGGCGTGATGTCTGGTACCACGACATCACCGAGACGGCCTCCGAAGACTGCCCGCCCGAGGAAATGAACGCCGAAGATCCGCTCTTTATCCTCTATACCTCGGGCAGCACCGGCCAGCCCAAGGGCGTACTTCACACCACCGGCGGCTATATGGTCTACACCTCGATCACCCACCAGTACGTCTTCGACTACCACGATGGCGACATCTACTGGTGCACCGCCGACGTCGGATGGGTCACCGGCCACAGCTACATCGTCTACGGTCCGCTGGCCAACGGCGCCACCACGGTGATGTTCGAAGGCGTACCCAACTATCCCGATTCGTCGCGGTTTTGGCAGGTTTGCGACAAGCACCAAATCAACATCTTCTATACCGCGCCGACCGCAATCCGGGCACTCATGCGCGAGGGCGACGGGCCGGTGGCCAAGACCAGCCGCCAATCGATCCGGCTGCTGGGCACCGTTGGCGAGCCGATCAACCCGGAGGCCTGGCTGTGGTATCACCGGGTGGTCGGCGACAGCCGCTGTCCCATCGTCGACACCTGGTGGCAGACCGAGACCGGCGGCATTCTGATCACGCCGCTACCTGGCGCCATCGATCTCAAGCCAGGCTCGGCAACCCTGCCTTTCTTCGGCGTGGTGCCGGAGATCGTCGACGCTGACGGCAAGGTGCTCGAGGGTGCCGGCCAGGGCAATCTGGTCATCGCCGACGCCTGGCCGGGCCAGATGCGCACCGTCTTCCGCGATCACGAGCGTTTCAAACAAACCTATTTTTCGAACTACCAGGGCAAGTACTTCACCGGTGACGGTTGCCGTCGAGACGAGGACGGCTACTACTGGATCACCGGCCGTGTCGACGACGTCATCAACATCTCGGGCCACCGCATGGGTACGGCAGAGGTGGAGAGCGCGCTGGTCTCCCACGCTTTGGTCGCCGAGGCCGCCGTGGTCGGCTTTCCTCACGACATCAAGGGGCAGGGCATCTATGCCTACGTCACCCTGACCGTCGGTCATGAGCCCACCGAGACCCTGCGCGACGAGCTGGCGAAGTGGGTGCGCAAGGAAATCGGACCCATCGCCACCCCCGACCACATCCAATGGGCGCCGGGCCTGCCGAAGACGCGTTCGGGCAAGATCATGCGCCGGATTTTGCGCAAAATTGCCGCCGATGAATCAGACGATCTGGGCGACACCTCGACTCTGGCCGATCCGGCGGTGGTCGACGACCTGGTGACAAACCGCATGAGCAGATCCGCCTGAGGGTTTTCACCAGGGAAAGTGCTGGATTCTACGAGCTTTTACTTCGATCACTCTTGAAAACGAACGGTCGGTCGGTATATATCGCAGCATGGGCAAGGGCGCGGAAACAAAAGACACGATCTTGCGGCACGCCATCGGTCTGGCCAGTGTGGTCGGCCTGGAGGGGTTGACCATTGGCGGTCTGGCCAAGGAATTGGCGATATCCAAGAGCGGGCTGATCGCTCATTTCGGCACCAAAGAGGCGCTGCAGCTTTCCGTGCTGCAGGCTGCCGCGGGTATGTTCGGTAACCGCATCATCGTGCCTTCGCAGCGCGCCGAGCCGGGGGAAGCCAGGCTCAGGGTGCTGTTCGAGGGCTGGTTGCGTTGGGCTCGCTTACCGGAGTTGCCCGGGGGATGCATTTTCGTCAGCGCTTCGGTCGAGTTGGATGATCGTCCCGGCATCTGCCGTTATTTTCTCGCCCGCATCCAAAAAGACTGGCTCAAGAATCTGGAGGGCGCCGTGGCCGAAGCCATCGAGCTAGGTCAGTTCCGGGCCAACATCGACCCCGCCCAGGTCGCTTTCGACATCATCGCCATTCATCAGGGCTTTCACTTCTTCGATCGCCTGTTGCGCGACGCCACGGCCGAGGTGCGGGCGCGGGCGGCTTTCAATTTCCTGGTGCTGCGAGCACGGCAGCGTGGCCCGGTGGAAGCTGAGGAAGAAGGCGGGGCTGAAGCCCCAGCCGAAACCACGCCAGCGGCTGGCGCCTGACGCGTTTTATTTTTGTTGGGTTAGGCCTCGGCCTCGGCCTCTGCTTCCGTTTCCTCTGTTTCATCTCCCACTTCCGCTGCGGGGGAGGCCGCTGCAGGTTCGGCGGATGCGGGATCCTTGGGTTCTGTGGCCGGACGGCTGAAGATCGCATCGGGATCCAGCGCCGGCTCCGCCTCGCTCTCCGGGGCCTCTGCGGCAGCGCCGAAGACGCTTTCGGCCGTGGCTTTTTCTTCTTTCACCGGCAGCCCCGGCGACAAGTCCGGCAGTGCCTTTTCGGGCGCAACCTCAGGCGCCGCCGGCTCGGTCGCTACCGCGGCGGAGTCGGTTGCCGCGACCGCGCTCTTGCCGCCTTGGCTCTTGCGCTCTTTTTCTTCGCGGGCGCGGCGCCGTGCCTGGGCCTTGGTTACTGCGGTGTCGAGTTCGGCCTGGGTGCACATGCCGAGCGACACCGGATCTATGGGTTTGATGTTGGCGATGTTCCAATGCGTGCGTTCGCGCACTGAATTAATGGTCGGTTTGGTGGTCCCTACCAGTTTCGAGACCTGGGCGTCGGAGAGTTCCTCGTGGTAGCGCAGCAGCCACATGATGGCGGAGGGCCGATCCTGGCGCTTGGAGACCGGCGTGTAACGCGGTCCGGAAGTGCGCGCCTGGGGCCTGGGCATGTTGGATTCCGCGAGTTGCAGGCGGGCCGTGGTGTCGGCCAGGCAGCGCTCGATTTCTTCTGTCGTCAATTGGCCGTTGGAGACGGGGTCGAGGCCCTGAATGCCGACCGCGACCTCGTCATCGGCGATGCCTTTCACCTCGAGCGGGTGGAGGCCGCAAAAACTGCCGATCTGTTCGAACGTCAAAGCTGTGTTGTCGACCAGCCAGACGGCCGTGGCTTTGGGCATTAGTGGCGTCACCATTGGCTGCTCTCCTTCACGAGCGCGGTTCCGGTCGCGGCCGGAACCATCAAACGGAGTTGTTGTTTGGGCCGATACTCTCCGGCGTGGTGCAAGCGGCGGCCCCACCCGGTCGCTGCACCTCCGCCAGGGCGAGCGAAGTTCGCGACAATACAGTCTCGTCTTCAGTTTGTCAGCACGATCTTGCCGATATGGTCGCCGCTCTCCAAGCGGGCGTGGGCCTCGGCGGCGGCGGCCAGGGGATAGCTCGAATCTATCACCGGCTTGATGCGGCCGGATTCCAGCAACGGCCAGATGCTTTGCCGCAAACCCTGCGCCATAGCCGCTTTGGCCGCCACGCTTTGCGGCCGCAATGTCGAGCCGGTAATGCTCAGGCGCTTGACCATCACGGTCAGCAACGGCAGCGTCACCTCCGCCCCTTTCTGAACAGCGATCTGAACCAGTCTGCCCTCGGGTGCCAGTGCAGCCAGATTGCGCCCCAAGTAGTCGCCACCCACCATGTCGAGGATAACGTCGACCCCGTTACCGTCAGTCGCTTCCTTGACCTGTTCAACGAAATCCTGTTGCCGGTAGTTGATACCCTGTACGGCCCCCAGCTTCTCGCAGGCGCGGCATTTCTCGTCGCTGCCGGCGGTCGTCAGCACCCGGGCACCCAGCACTGTCGCCATCTGGATGGCGATGGTGCCGATGCCGGAGGATCCGCCATGTACCAGCAGCACTTCACCCGGCTGCAAGCGGCCGCGCTCGAAGACGTTGGTCCAGACGGTAAAGGCGGTCTCCGGCAGCGCCGCCGCTTCAACCATCGACAAGGATGCCGGTACGGGGAGTGCCTGGGTTTCTGGCGCCAGACAATATTCGGCATAGCCGCCGCCCGAAACCAAGGCGCAAACCGTATCACCGACCTGCCAGGCCGTGACCTCGTTGCCGCTGGCGACCACGGTGCCTGCCACCTCGAGCCCCGGCAGGTCGGAGGCGCCCGGCGGGGGCGGATAGACGCCGGCACGTTGCATGGCGTCGGGACGATTGATGCCGGCCGCCGCCACCTTGATCAAGATCTCCTGGGCCGCCGGCTCGGGCAGCGGGCGCGACACGACTTGCAGAACTTCCGGCCCGCCGGGTTTGCTGATCTCGATGGCGGTCATGTTTTGGGGCAGAGGATCGCTCATGTCTGTTCTCCGGCCGGGGATTGAGAGGTTTCCACGTTCAAGGCAAAGGGTGACATACTGCAATCAGGTGCGGATTAATAGCGCCGGCAGAAAATGCTTCGGGAGGCAGGGTCTTGAGCTTCGACGACGACGAAATTCCGCCGCCGCCGGAACGCCTGAGCGACGACGAGTTGGCGCTCATGTCGGTGGGTGAACTGAACGAGCGTATTGCCGGACTCGAGCAGGAAATCGAACGGGCGCGCCAGACCATTGCCGCCAAACAGGAACACCGCGGCGACGCCGAATCGTTCTTTAAGTCGTAGAGCGGATCTCATTGGGATGAGATCCGCTCTACTATTTCATCGCTCACGGCGGCGGCCCTGAAGGTCCGCAGCCTGCGCGGGCGCGCCGCAGTAGCGGCGGGTCGCGGTCGCTCCTGTTGCACAAAATGACAAAGCACAAAAAAACGGTTGCAGCGGTGGCTCTAAGCCGCTCCCCGGGACGGGGAGCGGAGGCCAAGGGCGCGGATGCACCCGCCCGGTGAGGGTCTAATAAAAAGCCGCCTGTGGCGGCGCGCGCCCGGCGAGGGTCTACATAAAGACCTCAGCGAACGTAGAGGTGGACCTCGTTGGTCGAGGCCTCGGGCGCGGTGGTTGACGACAGCATGATCCGGCTGGCCGGCAGTCCCATGTCGGTCAGCGTGCGCAGCACTGCATCGGCATGCTTTTTGGCCTTCGAAGAGTTGATCGCTACTTGGGCCGAGGTGCCGTGGCCGGGCGCCACCGCGACCAATTCGAACGAGGCTTCGGGTCGCCGTTCGAGGGCCTTGGAAACAGCTGTGTAGAGGGCTTGTTGATAAGGCACGTCGGGGCGGTCGAAGCGGATCACCACCAACGGCCGGCGGCTTTGACCGGCTATGCCGCCGGCCGGACGCTGGCTGTTGCTGGCCAGCGAAGTGGCCGAGAGATAGGCCCGGTTGGAAAGACTCTGGCCATAGTATTCGCCGTTTTTGATGGCCAGCGAGATGGTCGTCAATGTGCGTCGCTCATTGCCCACGTATGCTGTCTGGCGCGAGATGTCCTCGCTCAACTCGTTGAGCAGGCGATCGATCAGGACCACGGTGCGGTTGGTTTCATCCTCGAGGATGGCCAGCTGGCGGTGGTCTTCATCAATTGCGCCTTGCAATCCATAGGCGGCCCGGAGCGTCTCCAACAGATAGCTCACCATGGCCGAATCGCCGGCCACGCCGTTGGCCAGGCTGTTCATCGAAGCGATATCGGCGCCGATACGGTCGAGTTGCGCCTGGGACTGGTTCCACTGACTGACCAGCACCGGATTGCCGGGCGTGGTGCCGACCTGCAGGCGGGCATTTACCGCCGCCACCGTACCGTGGTAGCGCTGGGCGTTTGCCGTCGTGGTCTGGCGGATCTGCTGCAGCGTGACGTTGTGTGCCCCGAGCTTTTGCTTGAGCAAATTCAGTTCCTGGCGCAATTGCGCCACCTTTTGGCCGACGAAAGTTCCCGTCATCTGGTTGGGCGCTGAGGCCGGCGGCACGAAATTGGTTGTGCCGAGCGTCGGCGGCGGCGTCATCGGCGCCGGGGTCAGGGTCGGGGATTGCGACCGCTCACCTGCAGAGGCCGCGATCTCCACGGCCGGCTTCTTTTTTGCTGCCGGCTCATCGCCGGTCAGCGACGGCCACAGGGTATCCGAAGCAAAGGAACACCCCGCCAAGAGAAGCGCCCCGCCCAGGACCGCAACCTGCGACTTTCGAAATGTCATGCCTGCCAACACCATCAACGTGGATGAATTTTCAAAACGCCCGTCTCGCGCACCCGTCTCGCGCATGTTACCACTCGCGTATTTCTTCACTCGCGCCGCTACGACCTCCGGGTACGACTACCGAGTTCGACTTTCGAATTCGACTAGCGAGTGACCGATTCCCCTTCAAATCTCCCAAGCAAAAAATTGCCGAATACCTCAGGAGGTCCGCGCCGCAGGTGATCTTAGCCAATGGCATTAGCTGTCACAAGCGGGATTTTCGTTGTGCTTCCGTCGTTTATAGTCCGTTTTAGCGATTCTGGGGCATGACTCCTCTTGTCAGCGTCGGCCGATTTCATTAGGGTCGCATCCCTTCGTTACGACCGTCCAAGGTGGACGGCGTCGGGGCGCCCGTAGCTCAGCTGGATAGAGCACCAGACTACGAATCTGGGGGTCGGGAGTTCGAATCTTCCCGGGCGCGCCATCTTTTCCTGTCCCATTGCCTGGTCCGGCCCGCCGAATACTGTGGACAACTCGATGGTCGGCCTTGTTTTCCGTCGTTCGGTCGGAGCCCACTGGGATTCGTCCAGGATGAGATTCGACTAGCGCCGATTGCAACCGTTCTGGGGCGGGGCGATACTGTCGTCTGGGGCGGCGATGAAGGCAGTGGCAGGCCGGCCATGGGCATTAGCGACAGTCATTCGCTTTCGGCGGTGCGGCGAACGGTGTGGTGCGCAGGGTGGCCGGGTGTCGTCGTGGCAGTCCTGGCCGCCTGTCTTACCCTGGGCCGGGGCGGCGACGCTACGGCGGGTGTGCTGGGGCCATCCCGCCCGAGCCAAGTTCGTCCTCCCTTGGCGATCATGAACATAGCACTCAGCGACGAGGGTTCGGGCGGTCTGGCGCGACTGCGCCAGGTGCCGCCGAGCCCAACGGTGTTCCAGGCGCAAAAATTGCTGCGCGACCTGGGTCACTACCGGGGGGTCGTCAACGGCCTACTGGACGAGGCCACCAGCGTCGCCGTCAAACGTTATCAGCGTCGCACAAACCTCGAGGTCGACGGGCTGATCAGCGAAGAGCTAGTCGACCATCTGGAATTCACCGGTCAGGCCGAACGCCTGGTCGAGCGGCTGAGCGAGGTGCGGGGCGAGCAGGTTGCCCGGGCGCGGGCCGCCCTGGCCGCCCAACCCGAAACGCGGAACCTGCTGGTCGGCCGGGCGGCCAGCGAATCCGCCAACCCGACCCGCGACAGTGCCGCCTGCTTGGCCGCGCCCAACGTGTCCTGCCTGCTCGAGGAAGCCCTGGAAGCAGCCAAGGCCGTGCATCGGGTGCATTTCAGGGATTGGGTGTTGGGCGAGATCCTGCAGTTGCAGGCCCGCCTGGGCCGCGATGACGCCGCCTTGGAAACGGCTGCCCGCATCGATGATCCGCGTCTGGTCATGGCGGCCTTGGGCAAAATTGGCCGGGCCCAGGCCCGACGAGGGCGCTGGCAGGCAGCCGGTGCGACGGCCCGTCTCATCCCCGATCTTCGGGTGCAGGCCGGTGTGTTGGTGCGGTTGGTGGCGGCGTTGGTCGAGGCCGAGCGACCGGCCGCAGCCTACGATGCGGCTCGCGCTGCGTCAGCCTTGCTCGAGCGGATTCCGGCGGCACGAGCGCGTCTGGATCTGTTGAGCGATCTGGTGCTGGCCCTGGAACCACAGTCCGGGATCGAGCAGCCGCTTGTGCTCAGGGCCTTGGCGCAAGATTTCGCGGCTCGCGCCCTGGCCGCGGTTGAGGGGGGTGAGCCCGGTGTCCGGCGACGCGTGGCCGTCTTGATGGCCCGGCGCGGCAGGCCGAGCGCCGCCCTGGAGCTTGCCGAGGGGTTGGCCGAGATCGACCAACGGGATGTCTTGATGGCCGACATAGCCCTCGCCCAGGCGCGACGGGGGCAGGACCGGGCGGCGGCAGCCAGCGTCGCCCAAATTATCCTGCCGCGATACCGCATTGCCGCTCTGGTCCGGATTGCCAATCTGCACAGCGCCGCCGAGCGCCGCGGCGCGGCACGCGCCGTTCTTGTTCGGGCCTTGCCGGAGATCGACAAGATCGCGGCGAAATTCACCTACGCCCGGGCCGACGCCGGCAACCGGCTGGTGCATGCCCTGGTCGACGCTGGGGAGCGCGAGCAGGCCCAGCGGACGGCCGCCGCCATCGCCGATGCCCGTCTGCGTGCCGATGCTCATTGGCGTCTGGCGGCGGCGGCGGCGCAGGCGGGCGCCCCAGGGGCGGCGGAGGCCGAGCGGCTTTCGCTGGATCTGACCCGCTCTATCGGCAGCGCCCTCGATCGCGCCTGGACTTCGTGCAATGGCGCCCGTTTGGGTTTGAATGCGGGCGTCCAGGGCTTGGCCGAACGGGCCTTCGATTTGGCTCTCAAAACGGTTCGCGGCATTGCCAATCCCTGGGCTCGGGCGCAGGCGCTGGTGCGCCTGGCGGCCACTCTGAGTGCCTTCGAGTGAAACTGCTCGGATGCTTCGCATGGCGGTTTGTTGGCCTGCCCCCCGAAAACTGGTCCAGCCCGGATGTTAGGATTGGGTTGGCTTGAAGGAGGG
>NZDS01000189.1 GCA_002690215.1 Rhodospirillaceae bacterium
CGGTAGCCGAGCAGGCCAACATCGCCGAGTGGATCGCGCGCTCGCGCCTGGAGATTGAGCAGGCCCGCCTGTTGGTGCTCAAGACCGCCTGGATGATCGACAACTTGGGCGCCAAGGCGGCGCGCCAGGAGATTGCGCTCATCAAGGTGCTGGTGCCCAAGTTGCAGACCACGGTGATCGACCGCGCCATCCAGGTTTTCGGTGCCATGGGCCTGAGCCCCGATACGCCGCTCGCCTACCTCTGGACCTGGGGCCGGGCGCTTGAGATCCTCGATGGCCCCACCGAAGTACACCTGCGCACCATCGCCCGCTACGAATTCAACGAGGCCAAGGAGACCCTGGGCGAAGCCGCCTCTTACATGCTGCCACCCGAGGCTCTGATGGGGGAGTAGGGGCGGGTATTGGAGAGCACTACCCCCCACCCCAGCCCTCCCCCACGAGGGGGGAGGGAGCCTGATTTTCTCCCTCCTCCTTGATGGGGGAGGGTCGGGGTGGGGGTGTTTTTTGCTTTTGGGTGAGGGGTAGTTTGTACTCTAACCCTCGATCAAATACGCCAAACAACCGCTTGGCTCGAGCAGCGGCTCGAGGCGGACCTGGCTGGCCGGATCGAGCACTTCGAAAAGCGCGCGCAAGCGTTCATAGCAGCGCACCTGGTACTTGAAGGTGCCCTGGCTGAAGGGCTGGCCGTTGATCTCCAGCGACATGGTATCGGCACCGGCGGCGAAGGCTTCGGCGTTGGCCTGCAGGAAGGGAAAGTAGATTTCACCGGCCAGCCCGAGCAATTCGACGATGGTTGCGGCAGGCTCGTCGGCCCACCTGCCCTCGACGCCCGAAGCGTCATCGTTGCGGCGCAGCCAGTCGTAGAGCCGTTGCGCCTGCCGGCGCATGATCTCGGCCGGTACGGGATCGGTGGCGAGCTGCTGCAGCTGGCCAAACAACGCAAAATCCGCCAGCGCCGGACGGCTGCCGAAGAGGTAGCGCTGGGCTGCCAGGTGGCGCTCCAGGATGGCGATCAGGCGCAGGTAGCTGCCCTCGATCACCGGCGCGTTTTCGGGTGTGCAGCCGACCAGCGGCATGCGCTCGATCTGGCGCGTCGATATTCCCTGGGCCAGGGTCTCCAGGTCGCCCTCGGCGCCAGCCGCCAGCATGTCGCCGGCCAGCCAGCGGCCGCAATAATCGATGCACTCGGCGTAGGCCCAGCGGTAGTGGAACATGGCTTTGGTCAGCCATTCGTCTGCCATGTCCTCAATCAGGTGATTGAGAAAGCCGAGCATCGGATCCAGCGGCAGCACCGAGCGCTGTCCCGGGTGGCGTTCCTCCAGCAGGTGGGCAAGTGGTGTCGAATCGACGTGGTAGCTACCGTCTTCGGGCAGTCTGAGGACGGGGATCAGCGGCGGCTTGACGTCGATCTGGCGAGCGCCAACGCGAGGCGAGCCCATCTCCCAGATGAAATCGAGGCGGCGATAGCGCATCAGCGCCCGCATCTTGAGCGAATAGGGCGAAGCCGGCATGCCGATGAGGACGTAGGAGGATTCTTTCATAGGGACGCTCCCGCCATCGAGGCTTGGGATAGGTTCAGCAACTTTGCAGGAACTGCTGGATCAGGGCCACCAGGGTCTCCGGCGCGTCTTCCTGGCAGAAGTGTCCGGCGTCCGGCAGCTCGACGATCGGCGCATCGGGATAGAGGGCGCGAAAGTCGGCCAAGGCGTAGTCCGGCAGGATGGCCTGGTCCCGCATTCCTTCGGCCAGCATCGCCGGCTTTTGCTTCAGGGCCTCGACACCCGGGAAGCCCTCTTTGACGTAGTCGGCAATGCGGCCCAGGGCCGCATCGAGGGGGAACTCGATGGCGCCGATGCACGATGCCTTGTCGGGAAAGGGTGTGCTGTAAGCGCGGATCCAGGTGTCGTCGACGGCGGCCGTGTTCTGAAAGCCCAGGAGCTTCATCACCGAAAGCACCGTGATGCCGAGGTTTCCCACCACTTCGCCGAGGCGTCCGTCCTTGTGAGCCGCGGTGATCCAAGTAAACCAGGGCGACATCTCGGCCGGGCGAACGCCGCCATAGCCCAAAATGGTGTTCATGAGAAACAGCCGCTGCACCCGTTCGGGATTTCGCACCGTATAGGCGCCGCTCATGGGGCCGCCCCAATCCTGGACGACGAAATTGATGTCGGTGAGTTCCAAATGATCAAGCAACGCCGCCAGATTCTCGACGTGAGTCTTGAGCCGGTACTCCCGATCCTGGGGTGTTTCCGACTTTCCGAAGCCCATGTGGTCGGGGACGATGACGCGGTGGTTCTGCGAGAGCGGCCCAATGAAGTTGCGGTAAAGGTATCCCCAGGTGGGCTCGCCGTGCAGACAGACGATAGGCTCGCCTTCGCCTTCGTCGACATAATGCATGCGAAAACCAGCACCCTCGAAGTACCGGGGTGTATAGGGCCACGTGCCGTCAAAGGTTTCGGCTGCCGCGATCATGACGTACCTCCGCGATGCACCGTGGGATTCTAACGCTGTTCGTCCGGAACCTCCACGGTCGGCGGTGGGAACCGCCCAGAGGGGCGGCAACTACCTTGTGGGAGATAGTATTTCATTCATTGTGTCGCATCGGCACCGCCCAACGCGTAGTATTCCCAGCAAGGCATTTTGGGGACGCATCGGTTGGGCGAAAACGGCCAGCAAAGACGACTATCCGCGATCCTTGCTGCCGATGTTGCGGGTTACACACGGCTCGTGGAGCAGGACACGGACGGCACCGTCGCTGCCTGGCGGGCCGCTCGTGCTGACATCATCGACCCCGCCATCGCCACGCATTCCGGGCGTATCGTCAAACACACGGGCGATGGTTTCCTGGCCGAGTTCACGACCGTCCAGCAGGCTGTCATCTGTGCCATCTCGATGCAGGAGAGGCTGGCGAACGGTTCGCTTGACTTTCGCATGGGCGTCAATCTCGGTGACATCATCGACGACGGCGAAGACATCCACGGCGAAGGCGTCAACATCGCGGCCCGCCTCGAAGGCCTCGCCGAGCCCGGCGGCATCTGTATCTCCGGGGACGTCTACAACCAAGTGCGCAACCGGCTGGATCACCGCTTCGAGAATATGGGCGAACAGGAGGTCAAGCACGTTTCCGCGCCGGTGCAGGTTTGGAGATGGGTGACAAATGGGGAGCCACCTAAGACCGACCGCGAAAAACTGCCCGAGGTATCACCCGATCCAACCTCGTCCGACAGACCTTCTATCGCGGTACTGCCGTTCGACAACATGAGCAACGACCCCGAGCAGGAGTACTTCTCAGACGGCATCACCGAGGACATCATCACCGAACTGGCACGCTATCCCGACTTCCTGGTCATCGCCCGGAACTCCACGTTCGTCTACAAGGGCCAGGCGATCAACGTGCGACAAGTGGCCGACGATCTCGGCGTCCGTTTTTTGCTGGAAGGCAGCGTGCGCAAGGCTGGCAACCGGGTTCGCATTGTCGCCCAGCTTATCGATACCACCTCGGAGGGGCACCTGTGGGCGGAGCGCTTCGATCGCCAGCTGGACGACCTTTTTGCCGTGCAAGACGAGATCACCGCTCTGATCGTCAGCGCCTTGGGCGAGTCCATTCACGCCGCTCATCTGCGCCATACGCGTCGCAAAAAACCCTCCACCATGGACGCCTATGACAAGTGCCTTCAGGCCTCGGCCAAAATCGTGGAACTGGACCGGACGCTTTATTCCGAGGCGCGCGAGCTTGCCGAGGAGGCGATTGCGCTCGACGCCGGTTTTGCCCAGGCCTATGCGATCGTAGCTGTGACACACCTCGTGTCCTTCACCTCGGGGTGGGCCGATGATCCCGAACGGGAATTGAATTCTGCGTACGAGACCGTACAACGAGCGGTGGCCCTGGATGACCACAACTACTTGGCCCACACCATTTTGGGACTGTGCCAGACCTGGCAGCGGCGCCACGATCTGGCCATCGCCAGCTTAGAGCGTGCGGTCGCGCTGAACCCGAACAATGCGGACACTCGAGCTCAGTTTACCAACGCGCTGGTATTTGCCGGTCAGCCTGAAGAGGCACTGCAGCAGATGGAAGTGGCGATGCGTCTGAACCCCCATTATTCGGGGAGGTACCTGCATTTTCAGGGCCGCGCCTTCTTTGCGCTGCGGCGCTACGAAGAGGCTGAGCACGTCTTTGCGCAGGCAGTGTCACGCTCCCCCGGTTGGCCTTGGGCGCATTTGATGCTGGCAGCGGCACGGGTGGCGTTAGGCTGGAACGAAGCCGCGCGGGCAGATGTCGCAGAAGCGCTGAAACTCAGTTCAGATCTCAACCTTGGCGATGTGCCCCGGTTATGGCCTTGCCGCAACCAAGCGGACCTCGATCATTTGCTCGAACTTCTGAGGCTGGCGGGCTTGTCAGAGTGATCTCTGAACAATTGCCGATCCAATTGGCTAGCGCCCGTGTTCGGTCCACCAAATGATCGCCAGCGCCGCCACACCGAAGAATGCAAATCCACCCACGAGCGGCAAGAGTGTGTCGTTGTAGGCTTGGCCGACCAGCATGCCCAGTGGCACCGAGATCAGCGACGACAGCGAGCCCACCACGGCGGCGCCCAGGCCGGCGATGTGGCCCAAAGGCTCCATGGCCAGGGCGTTGATGTTGCCGAACACCATGCCGAGGAAGAAGAAACCGATCATCAGATAGCTCATGAAGGCCCACAGCGGTGGATCGCCGAGCACCACGACGATCAGCAGAAAGATCCCGGTGATGACGCTGAAAACAAGTAGTCCCCCGGCGCTGAGTCGGCGCATGCCCCAGCGCATCACCAAACGCGCGTTGAGCAACGTGGCGGCGCCGATGGCGAGTGCGACGACCCCGAAGTAGAGCGGAAAAAGCTCCCCCAGGCCGTAGTGCTGCTGGAAGATCTGGGGCGCCGAGTTGAGATAGCCGAGAAAACCGGCGAAGACCATGCCCGCCACCAGTGTGTAGCCCAGCGCCATCCGGTTGCCGAGGATCTCCCTGAGCGCCGCCCAAAGGCGCCGGGCCGAGACCGGAGAGCGCCGTTCGAGCGCCAGGGTTTCCGGCTGACGCCAGGTGAACCAGATCCAAACAACCAGCGCCTGCACCAAAAAGACGACGAAGATGCCGCGCCAGTCGGCGAACAGCAATATGCCCTGGCCAAGCGCCGGCGCGATCGCCGGCACCAGGATGAAGACCGCCATCACGAAGGACATCACCCGGGCCATGGCCCGGCCCACGTACTGGTCGCGCACCACCGCCACCATGACCACGCGCGGGCCGGCGACGCCGACTCCCTGCAGGAAGCGCCCGGCCAGCACCAGCGGCAAGTTGGGCGCCAGGATGCAGATCAGACACCCCAACATGAACAGCACCATGCCGACGTGGATCGGCGGCCGGCGTCCGAAGCTGTCCGACATCGGGCCGTAGATCAGTTGCCCCAGCGCCATACCCAGCAGCAACCACGAGATTACCAACTGGCTCTCGTTGGGATCCGCGACCTTGAGATCGCGGCCGATCTCCGGTAAGGCCGGCAGCATGGCGTCGATCGACAGTGCCACCAGCGATATGGTTGCCGCCGTCAGCATCACGAACTCGCCAAAGGGCAGCCTCGGCTGTTTGTCTTCAGAAGCCATGATTAGCATCACCGATAGCATCGCCATCGACCCGTCCGAGATCGAAGAAACCTTCGTGCGCGCCTCGGGCCCGGGCGGGCAGAACGTCAACAAGGTGTCGACGGCGGTGCAACTGCGTTTCGATCTGCGTCATTCGCCCTCGCTGCCGGCCGACGTGCGCGCCCGCGCCGAGCGCCTGGCCGGCCGGCGTCTGACCAAACAAGGTGTCATCGTCATCACGGCGGCGCGCTATCGTACCCAGGAGAGGAACCGAGAAGACGCGCTGGCCCGCCTGGTCGAACTTCTCAAGCAGGCAGCCGAGCCGCCGCTACGCCGCCGTCCCACGCGTCCCACGCGGGCTTCGCGGCGCCGCCACCAAGAGGCCAAGATCAGGCAGGGCGCCCTCAAGCGGCGGCGCGCCGCCCCTTCGGAAGACGATTGAGACCAAGTCGTTGGTTCAGCCAAGGTAGTCCTGTGCCCAGGCGAGTCCAGCGATTGTGCCTTCCCGCGGCCGGTATTCGCAGCCGATCCAGCCCTCGTAACCCAGGCCGTCGATATGATCGAAGAGGAAGCGGTGATTGCTCTCGCCGGTGTCCGGCTCATGACGTTCGGGCACCCCGGCGATCTGGAAGTGGCGGATCAGGTCCATATTGGCGGTGATGTTGCGGGCCAGGTCCCCCTCCATGATCTGCGTGTGGTAGAGGTCGAACTGGAGCCCCAGATTGTCGCTGCCGACCGCCTCGATGAGGCTCCGGGCGTGGGCCAGGCGGCTGAGGAAATAACCCGGCTGGTCGCGATCGTTGAGCGGCTCGACGAGGGGGCGGACGCCGCGTTTGGCTCCCAGATCCGCGGCCAGACGCAGGTTGGCGACGAAGGTTGCTTCCATCTCGGCCAAGTCGGCACCTTCGGCCCCTGTGGGGACCTTGCCCGCCATGACGTGGAGATGGGGGCAGCTCAGCGCCTCGGCGTAATCGAGCGCGATCTCCAAGCCTTCCCGGAAGTCGTCTTCACGGCCCGGGATGGCTCCGAAACCGCGCTCGCCGGCCTCGAAGTCGCCAGGTGGCAGGTTGAACAGCACCTGGGTCAGGCGGCTGGCCTCGAGCCGCTCGGCGATGTCCTCGATCGGCCATTCGTAGGGGAAGAGAAACTCGACGCCCTCGAAGCCAGCCTCGGCCGCCGCCGCGAAACGGTCGAGAAATTCGTGCTCGGGAAACAACAGACTCACGTTGGCGGCCAGCTTGGGCATTGCAGGATCCTATTCCGGGACAGGATTGCAGAGTAGCACCCCTTTCCGTCCCACCGGAATCGGCTAGAATCGAAAGCGATCCACTGGCCGGGCTAAGGAGCCAGATCATGCTGCTGGGCTGCGTTGCCGATGATTCGACCGGTGCCACCGACCTCGCTAACACCCTGGTCGGACAGGGTATGCGTACCATCCAACTGATCGGCGTGCCGGCGGCGGGACGGTCGCCGCCCGATGCCGACGCCGTTGTGGTGGCGCTGAAATCGCGAACTGCGCCGGTCGATCAGGCGGTGGGTGATTCCCTGGCGGCCATGAAATGGTTGCGTGAAGGCGGCGCTGAACAGATCTTCTTCAAGTACTGCTCGACCTTCGATTCCACCCCTGCCGGCAACATCGGGCCGGTGGCCGACGCTCTGCTGGCCGAGCTGGGCGCCGACTTCTCCATCGCCTGTCCGGCATTCCCCACCAACAAGCGCACCATCTACAAGGGATACCTTTACGCGGGCGAGGTACTGCTCAACGAATCCGGCATGCAGGACCATCCCCTGACGCCGATGACCGATGCCAATCTGGTAAGGGTGCTGGGGCAGCAGACGGACGGAGAAGTGGGGTTGGTGGAATACCACGAGGTGGCCGAAGGCCCGGCCGCTATCCGTGCCGCCTACGACCGCTTGCGCGACGCCGGAAATCGTTACGCCATCGTCGATGCGCTGAGCGACCGGCATCTCCTGGACATCGGCACGGCCTCGGCCGACCTGGCGCTCGTCACCGGCGGCTCGGGTGTGGCCATGGGATTGCCGCAGAACTTCCGCAGCAAGGGAGGGATGCCGGCAGGCAATGCGGCGGCGCTACCGGCAGCGGGTGGCCATGCCGCGGTGATATCAGGAAGCTGTTCGCTAGCAACGCTGGCTCAGGTGGCTCATTTTCGCGACCAGGGAGGACCGGTTTTCGTGGTCGATCCGCTGAGCATCGCCGTTGGTGAGGACGTGGCGGCGGCAGCCCTGGGCTGGGCCAAGGGCCGGCTGGCTGGCGGCCCGGTGCTGGTGGCGGCCAGTGCCCCGGCCGAGGCGGTGACCCGAGTGCAAGCAGAATTGGGACGAGTGCGGGCCGGCGAGTTGGTCGAAGGCGTCCTAGCCGCTGTCGCCCGAGGGCTGGTCGAGCAGGGCGTGCGCCGCTTGGTGGTGGCAGGGGGCGAGACCTCCGGAGCGGCCCTGGCGGCGCTTGGCGTCACGGGCTTGCACATCGGTGGCGAGATCGACCCGGGCGTGCCCTGGACCCGCAGCCTCGATCACGACGATCTATACCTGGCCCTCAAGTCGGGAAACTTCGGCGCCCCGGATTTCTTTCTCAAGGCCTTCGACCTGCTGACATGACGGGAGTGCCCGGTTTGGCGTAGACTATGACCATGATTGCGGATACCCGTAACTGGACACTTGGTGCCGTGACTCTGGCCTCGGGCCTGCTGGTGATGTTTTCGCCGGATCTTTTCGCCTTGAGCCGCGACATGCTCGGCTATCTCCTCGATACCTATTTCCTCGTCTTCCTCGATTCCGAGACGGCGCGGTTTCTCTGCTTCTGAGTATCGTACGGGTATGCAGCCGCTTACTTTTGCCGACGTCACCGTCGAGCGCGTCGTCGAGGCCGAGGGACCTGGATTTGCCCCTGGTTTCTTGCTGCCGGATTCGGACCTTGACCTGATCGCCGCCGAGCGCGATTGGCTGGAGCCGCATTTCTTTGACCCCGCCACAGAACGCCTGATCCAGAGCCAACACACCTTCGTCGTTCGCACGCCGCATCACACCATCCTGGTCGACACCTGCGTCGGCAACGACAAGGACCGGCCCTCGTCGAAGGCCTGGCACCACATGGACACGCCCTATCTCGAAAAGCTCGGCGCACTTGGGTTGGCACCGGAAGCGGTGGATTTCGTGCTCTGCACCCACCTCCACGTCGACCACGTGGGCTGGAACACGCGGCTCGAGGACGGCCGGTGGGTACCCACCTTTCCCAATGCCAAATACCTCTTTCACCGCGAAGAGATGGCGTTTTGGGAGGAGCACGGCGACTATGTCGGCCAGGGCTACGGCGCCAGCGACGGCTTCTACGAGGACAGCGTGCTACCAGTGATGGCGGCGGGGCAGGGGGTGCTGGTGGCCGGCGACCACGCCATCGACGATCGCCTGCGGCTGGAGCCGACACCGGGCCATTCTCCGGGCCACGTGGTTATGCACCTCGACAGCGGGGAGGGTCGGGCGGTCTTCAGCGGCGATATGTTGCACCACCCCATCCAGGTCGCCCAGCCCACCTGGAACAGCCGCTACTGCTGGGATCCGGAAATGTCGGCGGCGGCGCGATCCGCCTTCGTCGAGCGCCACACCGACAGCGAGGTGACCATTCTGGCCGCCCATTTTGCCGCGCCCACGGCGGGCCGCATCGTCAGCGCCGGTTCGCGCCGTCGCTTCCAAGTCTGATATGGTGACTAGTTAGGGGTGGTACAAAGAGGGAGGAAACATCATGCCTGAGCCGAAAACGGCGGTCGAAGAAGTCCGCAAGGAAAGTTCGATGCTCAAGCAGAAGGCCATGATCACGGCCAACCACCAGCGCCTGGGGCGGGCCCGTGCGGAGGGACGCAAGGTCGTCTCCACCTTCATCCCCGGCAACCTCAACGAGTTGCTGATGTGCTTCGACGTGGTTTCCAACCTGCCCGAAGCCAACGCTCTCAACAACGGCATGCGCCGGCGCAGCGGCGATCTCATCCGCGAGGCCGAGAAGATCGGCCACTCCGAGGACGTCTGCACCTACGTCAAGGCCGACATCGGCATGTATCTAGACGGCAACGTCGGCCCCACCGGCGAAGCCTTGCCGACCCCCGATCTCCTGCTGCTCTCCTATACCGGCTGCTTCACCTTCATGAAGTGGTTCGAGCTTCTGCGCGACATGTACGGCTGCGAAACCAAAATGCTGCACGTACCCTACATGGGCGACGGCATCGTTACCGACAGCATGCGCGAATACGTGGTGAAGCAGATCAAGGAGGAACTGATCCCGGCCTTGGAACGCCTGAGCGGCGTCAAGTTCGACATCGACCGGCTGCGTGAGCACCTGCGGGAATCGGTCAAGGCCGAGGAGGATCTGGTTTGGGTGTTGCAATCGGCCCGCAACTTCCCCTCGCCCGTCGATGCCTTCTTTGGCGGCGTCTACTACATCGGCCCCATCTTCACGGCCTTTCGCGGCACACCCGAAGCCACCGACTACTACGCCGCGCTGCGTAGCGAGGTGGAGGAGCGTCTGGCTGCCGGCATGGGCCCGATCACGCCCGAGGGCGACATGGGCGAGGAGCGCTACCGCCTGGTTGTCGAGGGGCCGCCGGCCTGGACCCATTTCCGTGAATTCTGGAAGATGTTCTATGATCAAGGTGCCGTGGTCGTGGCCTCGACCTATACCAAGGTCGGCGGGCTTTTCGATTTCGGCTTCCGCCACGACCCCGACAGGCCCTTGGAATCGCTGGCCGACTACTGTTTCGGCTGTTACGGCAATCTCAACATGCCGCAGCGCACCGACATGGTCGAAACCTACATGAACGACTACCAGGCCGACGGTTTTCTGATCAATTCGGTCAAGAGCTGCAACAGCTACGCCGCCGGCCAGCTCCTCATCCTGCGTGAGATCGAGCGCCGCACCGGAAAGCCGGCCGGCTTCATCGAATCCGATCTCGTCGATCCGCGCTATTTCTCGGCCGCCAACATCCGCACCCGACTCGAGAGCTACTTCGAGATGATCGACCAGAAGCGCGCCGCCGCGGCGTAAGGGCGGCAGCACCCCACCCCAACCCTCCCCCACAAAGGGGGGAGGGAGTTGTAAGCGGCCTAATTCCTAGACTAATTCCCCTCCTCGTCGATGGGGGAGGGATAGGGTGGGGGTGTTTTTCCTTGTGTCTATCGCAGCCGCTAGGCTTGGCGCCGCTGGGCCTCGGATCCTGCGCCCGTCTTCAGCGTACCGATCATGTCGGTCACCAGGCGGGCCAGGGTCTTGGCCAGGTAGGCGGCGTCGAACTGGCGCAGGTTCCAGCCCCGCAGCGGCAGGAAGGCGTTGAGAAAGACGATGACGTTGGCGATCAGCGCGACGCGATCGTCGTCCGCCTTCAGGTCGTAGAAGTGATCGATGCCCTTGGCCACCCGGTCGACCAATGCGGCGTCGTGGCTCAGCACCTCTCCGAGATCGTCCCGGGCCATGTCGCCGGCGGTGCGATAGGTGAGCTGGATGACCTCGCGGTTCTCGGTCCAGGCGAATTCGAAGAGATAAATCAGGTAAGCCTCGAAGCTGGCAAGGCTCGCGGGATCGTAGGGCTCGCCATTGCTCTCGGGCCGCTCAGGATGGTGCATGCGATAAAGCAGCCGGCGCAGGATGTCGTCCTTGTTCTGGACGAAGTCGTAGAAGCTGGCCCGGTTGATGCCAGAGCGGGCGCAGATGTCGCGGATGGTGGTGCGGTGGTAGCCCTTCTCGACAAACAGCTCGAGCGCTGCGTCGAGGAGCTGTGTCCGACGCTCCCGCACCAGGGCAGGATTGCGGATCCGTTTGACACGCTCGATACCCGGATCTTCGCGGGTATAGGAATCGTCTTTTGTCGTCACGGCGCTGTTCCCCCCGATTGCACGCTTCAATCCTCCTACGTCTCCTCGGTTCCCAGATAGGCCTCCTGCACGGCCTGGTTCGAACGGATCTTCTCAGGCGTGTCGGTAGCGATGATCTCGCCGTAGACCAGCACCGAAATACGGTCGGCGAGGTCGAACACCACACCCATGTCGTGCTCGACGACGACCAACGTCTTGCCTTCGGTGATGCGGCGCACCAACTCTACCGTCTGTTCGGTCTCGCTGTGGCTCATGCCCGAGGTGGGCTCGTCGAGCAGGATGATGTCGGCGCCGCCGGCGATGGTGATGGCGATCTCCAGGGCGCGTTGCTCGGCGTAAGTCAGGATGCCGGCGGGCACGGCGGCACGCTCGGCCATGCCGATCTGCTCGAGGATCTCGTCGGTGCGCAGGTTGACGTCCTCAAGGTCCTCGACCGGCTGCAACAACGAATATTTGTGGCCCATCGACCAGAGCACGCCGCAGCGCACGTTCTCGTAGACCGTCATGCGATGGAAGATGTTGGTGACTTGGAAGCTGCGACTGAGCCCCATGCGGTTGATCGCGTAAGGTGGCAGGCCGGCGATCTCGCGGCCTTTGAGTTTGATGGAGCCGGCGCTAATGGGATACTTGCCGCTGATCAGGTTGTAAAGCGTCGACTTGCCGGCACCGTTGGGGCCGATCAGGGCGTGGCGCTCGCCCTCCGTGATGGTCCAGTCGACGCCGCGAATAATCTGTGACCCGCTGAAATCCTTGTGGACGCCGTTTAGCTCGATGACCGCTGTCATGATGAGGGAGCTCCCTCTTCCACCGCGGCCGTGTCCTTGCCCATCTCGATCGGCTTCTCGGGCGCGGCGGCCTTGAGGCCGGCGCCTTGCGTCGGATTGGCTGTTTCCCAAGCCTCCATCAAACCCGGTTTGAGCCGGCGCATGCCGAATATTCCCAGCCCGACCATGATGGAGAAGCTCAGCCAGGGCACCACGGAATCGATGTTCATGATGATGGAAAACAGACTGTGTTCACGCTCCACCGCCGAGGTCAGTTTGGCGAAATGCCCCAGCTCGAGAAAGCCGATCATGCCGAGCACGAACAAGAGCACCGGCACGGCCATCAGGGCATAGGGCCGAAAAAGCAATTTCAGCCGGCCGTTCTGATAGGCCGGCAGGTGCATCATCATGATGCCGGTGAGGCCGGCCGGAACGAAGGAGACCGTCAGCAGGAAGATGATGGCGACGTAGAACACCCAGATCTCGGTGTAGTTGCTCATCACGGTCTGCAGGAAGGTATAGAAGATGGCGCCGATGATGGGGCCGATGAAAAAGCCGATACCGCCGATATATGCCCAGAGGAGAACGCCGAACGAGGTCACCACGTTGAGCGTCTCTTCGGTCAGGATCTCATAGGCGATGGCGAACAGGCCGCCGGCGATGCCGGCGAAGAAGCCGGCGCCACAGAACGACATCCAGCGCACGGCGCGCTGGCTGTAGCCCACGAACTCGGCCCGTTCGGAGTTGTCGCGCACCGCATTGGCCATGCGCCCGGCCGGCGTGCGCGAGAAGCGGTGCATGAAGTAGATGGCGATGGCCGCCCAGATCGCGACGATGTAATAGACCTCGATTTCGGAGGCGTAGTCGAGGCTCAACACATTGGGGCCGGTGGTGCGGTCGCCGCTGATCCCTTCCTCGCCACCGAAGAAGGCCACGAATATTAGCGACGAGGCGGCCACCAACTCGGCAATGCCCATTGAGATCATGGCGAAGACTGTGCCGGCGCGACGAGTCGAGAAGCTGCCGATGATGATGGCGATGAGCATGCCGAACATGCCGCCAATCAGCGGCAGCAGCGGTATCGGCAGCGGGATCATGCCTTCCTCGATAAAGTTCATGAAGTGCATGGCCAGGAAGCCGCCCAGGCCGAAATAGACGGCATGGCCAAACGACAGCATGCCGCCTTGGCCCAGCATCATGTTGTAGCTGAGCGCAAAGATCACGGCGATGCCCATCTGGGTCATCACCGCCAAGGCAAAGATGTTTTGGTTGAAGACAAACGGCAGCACCGCCAGCACGGCGAGGACCACGAGCCAGGTTATCTGTCGCCGGCGTTTGGCTGCAGCGGTTTGGGCGCGGCGCATCTCTGTCAGGGCGCTCATGTCTCTCGTGTCCCGAATAGGCCGGTCGGTCGGAAGATCAGGATCACCACCAGCATGATGTAAGGGATCAGGGGCCCGATCTGCGGCAGCGTCATAGTCCACAGGTCCGAAAGAACGTGGTCTGCGGGAAAGATCACGCCCAAAAGCGCAAGGCCATCGGCCACCGAGGCGTTGATGGCGACGGCGAAAGTCTGCACGATGCCGATGATCAGCGAGGCCACGAAGGCACCGGTCAGCGAGCCCAGGCCACCAAACACGACGATGACGAAAACGATGGTGCCGAGATCGAAGGCCATGCCCGGGTAGGTGCCCATGACCGGGCCGGCGATGGCGCCGGCTATGCCGGCCAGCCCGGCGCCAACCCCGAAGGTCATCATGAAGACGAAGGGCACGTTGTGGCCCAGCATCGACACCATGGCGGGATATTCGATGGCCGCCTTGATGATCAGGCCCACCCGGGTGCGCGCCAGCACCGTCAGCAGGCTGACGAAAATGGCGATCGAGAGCACCAGCATGAAGCCCTTGTAGGCCGGAAATTCGGTGCCGTAGAGCACGAACAGCGGGCCATCGAGGGACGGGGGCGGGTTGTAGGGTTGCTGGTCCTTGCCCCAGATGAACTGGACGACTTCCTCCAGCAGGAAAGCCACACCGAAGGTGAAGATCAGTTCTACCACGTGGCCGAACTTGTGCACGTTGCGCAAGCCATAGCGTTCGATCATGGCCCCGAGGAAACCGACGATCAGAGGCGCCACCACCAAGCCGGGCCAGTAGCCCATGTACTTGGAGATGGTATAGCCGAGGTAGCCCCCCAGCATGTAGAGGCCGGCGTGGGCCAGATTGAGCACGCCCATCATACTGAAGATCAGCGTCAGGCCGCTGGCCAGCATGAACAACAGGAGGCCGTAGACCAGCCCGTTAAGCATGGAAAAGATCGTGATTTCCATCATCCCTGGGGTTCCTGGAGAAGGATGGTGTCGGCGGTCAAGCTGGTTGCCGACAAGGGCTCGGCAGACACCGGCCGCAGTCCAGCAGGGGACCGCGGCCGGCCTTTACCAATTAGGCGGGAGCGCGACCTAGTGGTTACCGCCAAACGTTCGAGTCTCAAAAGAATCTACGGACTACCTGGGATATTGCCCCATTCGAGGGGTACCAAGCGTTGGATTCCTTCCACTAGGACTTGGGCCGCTTCATCTTGCAAGAATGCCCGATGGCCGCCTTTTCCAAGGATACCGAGGATTCGGTGTATAGGCCGAAGCCGGAATTGTCGAAGTCCCATTTGATGCCTTGGTCGGTGTGAACGCTGATCTGGATCGGCATCAGCGCCTGGTGGTCGTCTTTGCGCATCACCACCTTATCGCCGGCCAGGGTCCTGTGCTCCAGACCCTCGAGCGCCGTCGCCACTTTGAAGGGATCGGCACTGCCGGCCGCTTCGACGGCCGCCGCAAACATACGCAACGCATAGACGATGCGCGGCTGCGACAGGTCTTTTTTCGGGTACTTGGCCTTGTAAGCGCCGACGTAGTCATCCCAGACCTTGGTCACCGTGGGATTGGAATGCCCTTCGCTGACCAGGCGGACGCGGCCCTTGCCGCTGGGGCCGATGGCTGCCGTGACGCCGGTGCCGGCGGCGTAGTAGGTGTAGAACTGGACATTGAGGCCGGCACTTCCCGCGGCCTTGGCCAGGTTGACCATGTCGGCACCCCAGTTGCCGGTAATCACGGCTTGGGCGCCCGCCGCCTTGATCTTGGTGATGTAGGGCGCGAAGTCCTTGACCTTGCCGATGGGGTGAAGCTCGTTGCCGACGATCTTGATGTCGGGGCGCTTTTCGCCCAGGTACTTGACGGCCGCCGCGGCCACGGCTTTGCCGAAGGAATAGTCCTGGCCGATTATGTAGATCTTGTCGATGCTCTTCTTGGCGGCGATGACGTCGGTCAACGCATTCATCTTCATGTCGGCGTTGGCGTCGAAGCGGAAGTGCCAGAAGTTGCACTTTTTGTTGGTCAGCGCCGGATCGACCGCCGAATAGTTCATGAACATCACCCGCTTGTCGGGATTGCGCGAGTTGTGCTTGCGCACGGCGTCGGTGAGCGCGTTGGCAACGCCCGACGAGTTGCCCTGGGCGATGAAGTTGATGCCCTGGCCGATGACGTTCTTAAGCTGGATCAGGCTTTCCTTGGGGCTGATCTTGTTGTCGAAGCCGACGACCTCGATCATGCGGCCGCCCAAGAGGCCGCCCTTGGAATTGACGAACTCGTCGGCGGCATATTGCCATTCCCTGAGGCCGTTCTCGCCGACCACCGAGAAGGGGCCCGACAGCGGATCGATGAAGCCGATTTTGATGGGCTCGGCGCCCCACGCCGAGGTCGCCAACAGAGCGCCGGTGGCGGCTGTGGCAACTGTTAGTCCCAGTTTGTGAAGCTGCATTGTATTCTCCCTAAGGCGGTTTCGTTATTTTTTTCCCCCCGATGACACGGGCAGTGATCGAGACACTTTAGCGTCGAATACCGTCAAGCGCCGCCAAATCATCCTAACCGATATTTCCCAGATAGCATTCGTATCGTAGCAAATCGTAGGCGAACCCGACCACCGATGGAAGGAATTTTGCTCTGCGGTCATTCGGCAGCCCC
>NZDS01000190.1 GCA_002690215.1 Rhodospirillaceae bacterium
GACCGCAGAGCAAAATTCCTTCCATCGGTGGTCGGGTTCGCCTACGATTTGCTACGATACGAATGCTATCTGGGAAATATCGGGTAATAGCTGTGGGGCGCCGGTGCGGCGATATCGAAGGGTGCCACCAGGCGGCCGGCGGCCAGGTCCATGGAAACAAAAGGTCTGTTCGTGACGGCCACGCCCAGGCCCTCGATGGCGGCTTGGATGGCGAGATAGGAATAGTCGAAGCGATTTGCGTGCTCGAGTTTGAGGCCGCTGACACCGGCCACCTGCAGCCAGCGCTGCCAATCGTTCTGGCGTTGCGGCACGTTGACCTGCAAGAGCTCGTGGCGGCCAAGGTCGGCGGGTTGGCGCAGCGATCCAGGGCAGCCGCAACAGAACAGTCGTCCGGAGCGCTTGCACGGCACATTGAAGCAAGAGACGGCCTCGCCGCCGAAGGCCACGCTACGGGCCCAGCGCCGGCGTTTCGAAAGTTTCCAGCGCGAGTACAACGAGGAGCGTCCCCACGAGGCACTGGGTCAGACGCCGCCAGCGGACCACTACCAGCTCTCCGCCCGGCGCTACAGTGGCCGCATTCGCGAGCCCGAGTATGGCACCGGGGTTGAGGTACGTCGGGTGCACCACAAGGGTGACATCCGCTGGCGCGGCGAGTGCATCTACATCAGCGAGAGCCTGGGGACCGAACTGGTGGGCTTGAAGGAACGGGATGATGGTGACTGGGATATCCACTTCGGCCCCGTGCCTCTGGGCCGCATCGACCGCAAGGGCCGCTTCCACCGACCCAAGCGCCAAAGGCGGCGGCGCAAGCCGGCGCGGGGGTAAGCGAAAAGTGTTACCTATGTCGCCGGTCTAAACTGTTACCCATCATCCCGGTCGGGCAGGAGGGGGTGTTTTTTTGGTGTCCAGGCGGCGGCGCTATTCGCTGAAAGGCCTTATTCGCCGCCCTTCACGAAGGGATAGATGCGCGTGAAGTCGCCATCGGGCTCGGCCGCGAGGAAGTCGCGCCACAACCCCACCAAAGGCTCGCTCAGGCGCTTTGCGCTGCCCGCACCTTGCACCCCGGCCAGGTAGAGCTCCAAGTCCTTGGTCATCAAGGTGTTGGTAAAGCCGGCGTCGTATTTGCCGGGGATGATGCGGTTGGGGAATTTGTCGCCGGTGGCCGTGTTCTGGCCCGACGAGGCATTGAGGATCTCGACCATGAGCGTGGGGTCGAGTCCCTGCTCGACGCCGAAAGCGATGGCCTCACTGGTGGCTGCCATGGCCGTGGCAGAAAGATAGTTGTTCAAGAGCTTCATGGCCTGGCCCTGGCCCGCTTGGCCGCCCACGAGGAAGGGTTTGCCGATGGCCTGCAGGGGCTCGGCCAGAGCCTCGAAAAGCTCGGCCGGGCCGGCGAACATGACGGCTACGGTAGCGGCCTTGGCGCCCGCCGTGCCGCCCG
This sequence comes from Rhodospirillaceae bacterium, assembly GCA_002690215.1. GTDB lineage: Bacteria > Pseudomonadota > Alphaproteobacteria > UBA2966 > UBA2966. The sequence continues at coordinate 1,442 of NZDS01000190.1, forward strand.
AGACGGGGGCATCGCAATAGTTTACGCCGACAGCGCCGAGCTCGGCCGAGAGCGAAGTTGCAGCCTCGACGCCAACGGTCGAGAGATCGATCACGGCCGTGGTGCGGCGCTGGTTGCTGGCCATGATCTCGGCTGCCACGGCGGCCACTACGGCTCCGTCGGGCAGGCTTAGAAAGACCGTCTCGGCGGCTGAGACCTCGGCCACCGAAGCGGCCTGGGTGGCGCCTTCAGGTGCCCGCTCGGCCGTTCCCGCCTTGTCGTAGACGATCAGCTCGCAGCCGGCGGCCGCCAGGTTGGCCGCCATCGGTGCGCCCATGTTGCCCAGCCCGATGAAGCCGAAGACCACGGCTATTTTCCTTCGGCCTCGAGCTCGGCCAGTATCTGACGGGCCACTCGGAAGCTCTCGACGCCGGCCGGAATGCCGCAATAGACGGCAATCTGATGCAGCACTTCCTTGAGCTCGTCGAGGCTGACGCCGTTTTTGATGGCGCCCTTGAAGTGAAGTCCGAATTCGTGGCTGCGTCCCAGCGCCGCCAGCATGCCGAGATTGAGGATCGAGCGTTGTTGCTTGCTCAGCCTGTCGTTGCCCCAAATGGTGCCCCAGCAGTATTCCGTCACCATTTCCTGGAATTCACGGTTGAAGTCGTCGGCGTTGGCCAGCGCCTTGTCGACGTATTCAGCGCCCAGCACCTCTTTGCGGGCTTTCAGTCCGGCGTCGTAGCGTTCCTGGTCCATGAGTGCTGTTCCTATCTCAGGTTTCGATGACGGCCACGTCCTGGCCCTCGGCGACCTCTTCGCCTTCGCCGACCAGGAACTTGCTCAACTTGCCGGCCACCGGCGCGGTGACCGGGATCTCCATTTTCATGGATTCCAGGATGATGATCTCTTCGTCCTCGGCGACACTGGCCCCAACTTCAACGTTGAGCTTCCAGACCTTGCCGGTCATTTCAGACTGAACCGTTTCATTCGCCACGCCAATCTCCTTCGGCTTCTCGGACTGTCGTAAGTCGTCCGTTCTGCCTGTCCCGGCCCCTGCCGTCAAGCACCTCGGCCGTGCGGCCGGCTCCAATCGATTACCGGACCCTGGGGTACGATGCCGGTCGGGTTGACGTGCTTGATGCCGTAATAGCCCCTCTTGATGTGGTCGAAGTCGACTGTCTCGGCGATGCCGGGCCACTGGTAGAGTTCGCGGGCATAGGCCCAGAGGTTGGGGAATTCGACCAGGCGCCTGAGGTTGCATTTGAAATTGCCGTAGTATGCGATGTCGAAGCGCACCAGCGTCGGGAACAGCCGCCAGTCAGATTCCGTCAGCCGATCACCGAGCAGGTAGCGGTTTTCGCCAAGCCGCGCTTCCAGCTCGATCAGCGTATCGAAGAGCTCTGCGAAGGCCTCTTCGTAGGCTTGCTGCGTGGTGGCAAAGCCGCAGCGGTAGACGCCGTTGTTGACGGTAGCGTAGATCCGTTCGTTGAGGGCGTCGATATCGCCCCGCAGATCCTCGGGGTAGAGGTCCAAATCCTTCGCGCCGAGGCCGTCGAAGGCGCTGTTGAACATGCGGATGATTTCCGAGGATTCGTTGTTGACGATGGTGCGCCGCTGCTTGTCCCATAGAACCGGCACAGTCACCCGGCCGCTGAAATTGGGCTGCGCCAGGGTGTAGACCTGATGCAGGTGTTGCGAGCCGTTGACCGTATCGGGGATACAACCCGGGCCGGTGCCGAAGCGCCAGCCCTCGGCGCTTGAAGGCGATTCGGTGATCGACAGCGAAATCATGTCGTCGAGGCCCTTGAGCCGGCGCCATATCACGGTGCGATGGGCCCAGGGACAGATGTTGGCGACATAGAGGTGGTAGCGGCCAGCCTCGGCAGGAAAGCCGCCCTCACCCTCCGCGGTGACGTGGTCGCGAAAGGTTGACTGCCAGCGCTCGAAGCGGCCGCCGGTACTTTCCGTGTCGTACCACTGGTCCGACCACTTGCCGTCGATCAAAAGTCCCATGGTGATATTCCTGTACCGCAGTGTAGGGTTTGGTCTTTGTCAGGCTGTCGGAGGAGGAAGTTCATGGCGTCCGATTCGCTGCTCAACGAGGACGAACTCGCAGCCCTCAGGGCCCTCGACACGCCCACAGTTTGCAACGCCCTCGAGCTGGTCTGCCCGGATCGGCGCGGCTTTGGCTTCAGCAGCGAGCCCATGTTCTGCCTCGATCCTTCGCTGCCACCGCTGGTCGGCTACGCCAAGACGCTTACCATCCGGTCTACCGAGCCGCCGGAAGGCAACCCCTTGAAGACCCGTCTCGAGTATTACCGTCACTTGGTCGCCGATCCCCAGCCCGCCGTCGCGGTGATCCAGGATCTCGACGGCGATCGCGCTGGTTTCGGCTCCTTCTGGGGCGAGGTTAATTCCAACATTCACCGGGGCCTGGGCTGCGCTGGCGTCATCACCGACGGCAGCACCCGAGATCTCGACGACATTGCGCCGGGCTTCCAGATCCTGGCCCGCAAAGTCGTGCCCTCGCACGCCTGGGTGCATCCGGTCGAAATCGGCGGCCGCGTCGAGGTCTTCGGCATGGCCGTAGCGGCCGGCGATCTGGTTCACGCCGACCGCCACGGTGCCGTGGTCGTACCCCACGAGGTGGCGCGCGAGGTACCGGCCGCGGCGGCCCTTGTTGGTCGCCGCGAGGCCGTCATTCTGGAAGCTTGCGCCGAGCCGGATTTCGACGTCGAGCGCTTGGGCGAGGCCATGGGGCAGGCGGCCAAGATAAGCTAGAGCCACCCGACCTGCGCTACTTCGAGGTTCCTTCGATCTCGATGAAGACCTCGATTTCGTCGCCGAGGCCGCCCAGCCCGTACTTCATTCCGAAATCCGAGCGCTTGATCTTGCCGCGCGCCGAAAATCCGGCGGTCAGCACCTTGCTCATGGGGTTGGGCGCCATCTTGTTGAAGGTGACGTCAAGGGTTTGCGAGCGGGTGACACCCAGCATGGTGAAGTCGCCGGTTACCGTGCCGGTATTTTTTCCGGTCTTGGTCACCTTGGTGGTGCTGAAGGTGATCTCGGGGAATTCCTTGACGTTGAAGGAGTCGGGCGAGCGCAGGTGGCCGTCGCGCCTGGCCTGGTTGGTGTTGATCGAGGCGGCGTCGATGACCAGCTTGGCGCTGCTCTTCTCCGGCGCCTTGGTGTCGAATTCGAAACCGCCGCTGATCCTGTCGAAGCGGCCGAAAACGTTGGAATAGCCGACGTGCTTGACCTTGAAGACGACGGAGGTATGGGCACTGTCGATCTTGAAGGATGCTGCCTGGACGGGCGCAATGTTGAGGCCGATGGCGGCCGCTAGAATCCATGTAATGACCAAAATACGAGCGTTCATGTCAGTCTCCTTTTTTTGCTGTAGGCGTTAACCCTGCCCGCCAGGTGCCAGGGCAAACCCGATGCCAACAGCGATCGCTGCCGGCACCAGGGCCACCATTCCGGTGACCAGGGGTGCCAGCACGTCGCCGCTGCGGCCCGCCGGCAGCTTGAAGCGCTGGGCGGCGAGCGGTGAGGCGGCCACCAGGGCCGCGATGGCGAGCCCGATACGGCTCGCGTCGGAATAGAGAAGCATCTGGCCGCTCAGCGCCAGCAGCGTGCCGAAAGCGGCAAAGACACCGAGGCCGGCGAAGGGAAAACGCTGGGTTGGCCAGTTGAGAATCAACACGCCGCCCAGGGCCGCCGCCAGTGCGAATGCAAGTTGGGCCGTCGAGGCGGAGTGGCCCAGGAGCGCCAGCGCTCCCATGGTCAGGGCCAACACCAGCGCCACGGCCGGGGCCTCGAGGCCACGCCGGCCGGTTTCGGGTGGCTGACGATAGGCCAACAGGATGGCGCTGCCGACAACGAATAGGGCGGCAATGGTGGCGATGTTATCGACGTCGCCCCGTGTCAGTCCACGCCAGCCCAGCCAAACGCCGATGGCCAGCGGTAGCGCCAGCGCCAGGGTCGGGCGCAGCAGGGTCAGGCGTGTTGCTGCGATTTCCACGACCAAGCCGAAGAGGGTCGCCAGCAAAGTCAGATAGGGCAGCTTTTGGGCCGAGCCACGCGGCGGCAGGGGCGGCAGGCCCATGATCAGCCAGTAAGCGATGAAAAAGCCCAGTGCCAGTCCCAGGGGGGCGTAGCGGCGCCCGATGGAAAACGCCAGCAGAGCCGCCGCCGCCAGCGAGACCGCGAACGGCACCACGGCGGTCTGGATGACGGGATCGGTGAGATTCACTGGATTGGAATTGAGCTGCGCCAGATCCGGAACCCCGAAAATCTAAGTTTCCGTGGGCTCCGGTGTCTCCGGCAGGGCTACCTAAAGTTCCTTGTGGGTGCCGTCGCAGAGCGGCGAGTTGCCGGTCTTCTTACAACCGCAGAAATAAACGGTCTTGGTTTCGTCGGCTTCCCAGGCCAAAGGCGTAAAGCTGGTCTCCTTGTGGGCGCCGTCGCAAAGCGGCTGCTTGCTGCTGCGGCCACATGTGCACCAGTAATATTTTTCACCTGCCGTGACGTCAGTCGCGTAAGGCGCTTTTTGGGCAACTACCACTTCGTCCATTAGGGTATTCCTCTTCGTTGCAAACATTCCGGCGAGCTTGCCAAGCGGGGCGGGCCGGGTCATATTTGGTTACTTATCAAAACCGGTTACGGATTTAAAGTAGGTACTTTCTGGTAACCACCTACTTTCTTCCTGACGCGAAAACCAAGGATTGGGGATAGATCATGATCCTGCCGGCAAGTCCCATGGGGTGCCCGGTGGATTCGCTGCTGCGGTTGTTGATGGGGCCGTGGACGACCTACATCCTCTACACCCTGCAGCACCAGGGGCCGACGCGCTTCGGTGCCCTCAAGCGCCTGATACCGGGCATCTCGGCCAAGGTCCTATCGGAACGCCTGAAGATGCTGGAGCATGCCGGCGTTATTTTCCGGCAGCAAAAGGCCAGCATCCCGCCCCAAGTCACTTATGGCCTGACCGCCCGTGGCGATGAGTTGCGCTCCGTCATTGATGCCCTCGAGGACGTGGCCCGGCGCTGGGCCGCCGAGGATGCCGGCGAGGCGATTGCCGCTGCCGAGGCCGCCGCCGCCGAATAGCTCAATCTCCCGCCGAATCCAGCGCCTCCAGGGATTCCAGGGTCGGCAGGCCATCGATACTGGTGGCGATGTGTTTCTGCGTGAAGGCGGCGATGCCTTCGGGGCCCTTGCGTTCTGCCCAGCGCAACAACTGGTCGCGCTCCTCGACGAATTCGTAGATGGGTACGCCGAAGCCGCAGGAATCGGCAATTCGTGTTACCTCGAGACGAATGATCGATCGCGTGCTCAGGCGTTCTTGGAAGCGCCCGGCGAGCTCGTCGAATTCAGCATGGCTGGGTTCCAGAACCTGGCCACGGCCGTAAAGCCGCAGGATGCGCGGCGGCCCTTCAAAGGCGCAGAACATTATGGTGAGACGTCCGTTCTGGCGCACGTGGGCAATGGTCTCGGCGCCGCTGCCGGCCAGGTCCTGGTAGGCAACGGTGCGGAAGTCGAGGACCCGCAAGGCATCCAGCCCCTTGGGCGAGAGATTGACGTGGCCGCCGGCCCCCGTGGGCGCGCTGGCCACGAAAAAGAGCTGTTGTGCCTCGATGAATTCGATCAGCCGCTCGTTCAACTCGTCAAAGGTCTTGCCCATACCCGTTCTCCCCCAATCGCTATGTATTCCTTCAGAGTTCGTCGGCAGTTGCCGCCAGGGTGCCTATGGCGTCGGCTTCGAGCCGGTAGGGCAGCCACGTGGCCATGTGCCGTCCGCCCAGGTGAACATAGAAGTCTCGCGTCGGGTTCCAATCGAGCACGTTGAGATCTAGCCGCCGGCAGCCACGCGCGGTGGCGATCTTCGCCGCCGCCGCCATCAGCCGGCGGCCGAGGTCGTGGCCGCGCGCCCGTTCCTCGACGAAAAGATCCTCGATGTAGAGTCCCGCGTTCCCTTCCCAAGTCGAATAATTGTGGAAGAACAAGAGGAACCCGACCACCTCGCCGGCCAGCTCAGCTAACACGACCTCGAAGCGAGGTCGCTCGCCGAAGCCGTCGCGGCGCACGTCGTCGGCTGTCAGGCGCACCGTTTCCTCGGGTTCGTGCTCATAGGCCGCCAGCGCTTTGACCAGCCGCACCACATGATCGGCATCGTCGGGCCGGGCCCGGCGGATAATGGTGGCGCTCATGCCCACCTACTTGCGCTGTTTTTCGACGATCGGGGCGCCGGCTTCTTTCCAGGCATCGAAGCCGCCTTCGATGTGGGCCACGGGCTGCAGGCCCATGCGCTGGACCTGCTGCGTCGCCAGGGCCGAGCGCATGCCGCCGGCGCAGAAGAAGACGAACTTTTTGCCCGAGCCGAAAAGTTCCCGGTAGTAGGGGCTCTCGGGATCCACCCAAAACTCAAGCATGCCGCGCGGCGCATGAACAGATCCCGGCACGGTACCTTCGCGCCAGAGCTCGCGGATGTCGCGGATATCGACGATTTCAACCTCCGCGTCGTCGAGCAGTTCCACGGCCTGGGCCACGGTCAGGGTTTCGATTTCGGCTTCGGCCTCGGCGCAGAGTTGCTTGTAGCCCTTGGTGATCATGGCGTTTCCGGCGGCAATTGAGGGGATGAAGAATATTTAGCTATGACCAGACGGGGGGGCTGTCAAGCGCCGCGATTTGTCCCACAATGGCTCTGGGCGGAAGAGGAGGTGGCGATGAGCAGCGAGAAAGATGGACGCCGGTCCGCCTGGGCCAAACATCCAGACTACCGCGTCGACTTCGAACAAACGGCCAAGCGCGTGCGGGTGCGCCTCGGCGGTCAGACCGTGGCCGACAGCACCGGTGCCCGCATTATGCTGGAGACCCGGCACACGCCGGTCTACTACCTGCCTCGGGCCGACGTGCGCATGGACCTGGCTGAGCGCACGGACCATGAGAGCTTCTGCCCCTTCAAAGGCGAAGCCTCTTACTGGACGCTGGTGGTTGGCGACCAGAGCGCCGAAAATGCCATGTGGAGCTACGAGCAGCCCTTCGCCGAGGTCGCCGGTATTCGCGATTATGTCGCCTTCTACTGGGACAGGGTGGATGCCTGGTTCGAGGAGGACGAGGAGATTTTCGTTCATCCCCGCGATCCCCACGTGCGCATCGATGTGCTCGCGAGTTCCCGGCCGTTGCGGGCGCTGCTGGGCGGAGAGGTCATCGCCGAGAGCACGGCGGCGCACTTCCTTTTCGAAACCGGATGGCAGACGCGCTACTACATTCCCCAGGCCGATGTACGCATGGATTTACTTGAGGAATCCGTGAGCGAAACCGCATGCCCTTACAAAGGCGGGGCCCGCTATTGGTCGGCCCGCGTCGACGGACGGCTGATCGAGGACGTGGCCTGGAGCTATCCCGAGCCGTTGCCCGAGGTTGGCCGCATCAAGGACTATCTCTGCTTTTACGAAGACAAGCTGGATGCCCTCTACGTCGCCGACGAGAAGATAGGGTAGCCGTCAATCACGCTCGGCTGCCGCGGCGTCGGCGGCGGAAATGATGGCGGCGGCGATTTCGCCGACATCGTCTCGGTTCTCGTTGTTGTCGATCACCAAATGGGCGATTTGCGGTTCCTCGATGTCGATGTCGAGGCCGACTACGTTTTCCTCCTGGCCGGCGTCGGCGCGGCGATAGAGGTTCATGGGGTCGCGCTGGCGCAGGGTCTCGAGGTCGACCTTTAGAAAGACCTCGAAGTAGCCGGGCAGGTTCTTGCGGTTCCAGTAGTGAATGCGGTGGAAGAGCGACATGGTGGCGATCACAGCGGTTTCGCCGCGGTCTGTTGCCCGGCGCGCCACTTCGCCAACCCGGTAGGCGTTTTCCAGCCGGCCTTCGCGGTCATGGCCAAGAGGCGCATCGGCAAAGGCTTCGCGCACGATGTCGCCGTCGATCAGCACGGCGGATTCGCCTGCTGCGCGTAACTGTCGCACGATTTCGCCTGCGATAGTGCTCTTACCGGCGCCCGAGAGCCCGGTGATCCAGATTGCCCGGCCTGAGGTCGGGTTTGCCGATTTGTCTACCACCGCCAATCATGGCTCCAGGCTTGGCCGCCCGCGATTCTGTCCCGATACTGCTCGAGGTCGGCCTCGCTGTCGACTTCACACCATCCGCCCTCGACCGCAACCACACCAATGGTCATATCGGCCGCCAGCAGCCGCGACAGCAATGCCGTCATGTCGAGACGATCGCGCTCGGTGCCGGCCAAGCCGGCCAATAGATCTCTAATCCCCTGCCAGCCGGTCGGCGTGAACTTGAGCAGGCCCATGTACTGGCCCTGGATCTCGGCGGCGTCGGCGCTACGGGCGCCGATCTCGATCAGGCGTCCGTTCTGGTGGCGAAAAGATTCGGCATCGGCCAGAGGATCGTCGAAGCGCTCCTGCCAAAGTTCCTGCCAGTGGCGGTCGTAGGCGATGGCAATATCGTCAGGTGACGCCGCCAATGCACGTACGGCATCCGGGTGGTAGACGATATCGGAATAGGATACCAGGCAGTCCTCGCGGCAAAGCACGTCGTCGGCTGCGGTCAGCGTTACAACCATGTTGCTTTCGGCCCAGCGGTCGTTGTCCCGCACCTCGTAGCCGGGGCCGGAGAGCGCCTCGCGGTAGTAGCCGCGGACCACTATGATTTGTTCGATGCCGGCGGCACTTAGCGCCGCGAGCTGCCAATCCAATAAGCTCCGGCCGGCCAGTTCTGTCAGGCACTTGGGCTGGGTGTCGGTTAGGGTTCCCATGCGCGAGCCACGGCCGGCTGCCAGGATAATGCCGATCACAGGAGCGCTTCCCTCAATTTCCGCCCAACCCGAAGAGGTGGCGTATCAGGGTACGGTCGAGATCGGCAGGCTCGCTCTCGCGTTCCGGGTGCCACATCACGGCGATCAGCGGCCGTCCTGGGCGATGGCAAGCCTCGATCCAGCCGTCGGCGGTATTTGCCAGAGCCTCCAGCGGCGGCGCCAGTGCCTCGGCCCGAATGCCCACGGTGTGGAAGGAATTGACCTCGGCCTCGGCCGGCAACCCGGCGCAGGGCTGGGCCACGATGGAAACCCGATGACGCTGGGCCACGTGCTCGTCGCGTGAACAGTCTTCCAGTGGTCCACCGAGAAGGCTCTGAATGAACTGCATGCCGCGGCAAACGCCGAACAACGGCAGGTGGGCCTGCCAAGCGTGCTTGAAGAGTGCCCGTTCTGTGGCGTCGCGCATCGGTGCCGCTCCAATGTCGTCGCCGCCGGTCAGGATCAAGCCGTCGAGATCCCAATCGCGAACGAACTCGGCGGCCTGGTCGCCGGCGTTGGGTAGCGGCAGCCAGGCTGCCTCGGGCATCACCGCGGCCATGAAGGCGAGCCAGTCGCGGGCCAGGGCGTCGCGCTCCTCGACGTATTCGACCGCGTCCGCGGTGCGCATGCTGAGGCCGAGGCGTCGGGCTTTGACCATTCTGGTATTCTGGGGCGGGAACCTAGGCCGCGTCCAGCCGCCGTAGTAGGCGGTCGGCGCAGTTGAGCTCGACCTGACGGGCCGAGGCCATCAGCTCGAAAGTACGTTCACCGCAGCCAATGGCGGCAGGCAGGCCGAATTCGGCGCAACGGATCGCCATGTGGGAGTTGGTGCCGCCGAACTTGGTGATCAGACCAAGGATACCTTTGGTGAAGATCCAGTCGTATCCGGGGTCGGCGTTTTCAATACAAACAATCTTGCCGTAGAGATTGGCGCCCGCGGGGGCCAGGGAATCGAGCAGTATGGGCTGACCCTCGATGCGGCCCGAGCCGATGAAATTGGGCGCGCTGCGGTGCAGCGGTACGACGTAGATGTCCTTGGCGTCGCTGATCAGATAGTTGAGCTTAAGTGCCGCGCTCAGTTCCATGGTCCGGCGGCCGCGGTCGACCAGGTCGAGGAAGTGGATGTCGGTATCGTCGAGCACGGCGTCGGTCAGGGTATCGAGCATGGCGTTGACCTCTATGTAGGAGAGGTCATCGCGGCCCAGGCCGAGGATCTCGCCCCAACGCGCAATGGCGGCCAGGGCGTCGGAAAGGCTGCGGGTGAAGACGAACTTGGCGTCTTCACGGCCGGCTATTGCGCGCCGGGCGTAGGTTATCAGACCTTCGGCGTCGACGCTTTTGAGCCCGCTTTCGGCCAGCAGTTTGTCCAAGTTGGCTTGCTCGGTGGCGTTCAGGGCAAAGCTCGCAGGCGCCACATCCTCGGGCGGCAGGCTGTCGGAAAAAAGGTCGTCGCGCTCATCATAGCGTGGGGACAGGATGTCGTAGGTGCCGGGGCGCAGGTGGCCGTAGCGCAGCATGAAGGCTTCCGGGCCGAGCTGGCCGCGGCAGACGGCGGCGAAGTCGGACGTCATTTCCCCGCTGACCGTGCGTATCGATCGGCGCAGCTCCGACAAGCGTTCCGGCTTGATGGCGCCGCGGGCCACGGCCGAGCGCAGCAGCGCCTCGGCGATGAAGGCGTGGCGGGCGATGATCGAGAATGGCAGCGTACCCGAGGCCCGGCATTCCTGCAGATAGTCGGCGGCCGCCAGCAACGGTTCGATCTCGTGCCGGTCGTGGCGCACCTTGCGGCGCTGGCGCTGTTTGTCCGACAGCGTATCGACCACCGTGCGCGCCAGTTCCAGCGTACCCTCGCGGCCCAGCTCCAGACACTGGTTGGTCAATTCGCCCAAGTGTCGCTTGAAGTTGACTTGGTCGTTGCCGTTGAGCAGGTTCCCGTAACGCCTGGAAAAATCCTCATCGAAAGTAAAATCGAGGCAGGTCTGGGCAACTTCGAACTCGACCTTGTCATGCAGCTCGGGATGTTGGCTCAAGCGGTCGAGCCAGGCATCCACCAGGGTATCGGCGATGGCCTCTTCGAGGCCTTCGGGCAACAGCGAATTGAAACTGTTGCGCACGTCGATGAAGGGGTGGCCGCCGACCGTGACCATCAGCTCCTCGGAGGGCAGCCGGCGGTAGCCCATGCGCTCGCGGGCCAGCCGCCAGACGTCACGGGTGATCAATTCGCGATAAAGCGAGGCGGCCAACGGCCTGGGTGTGGTGCCGATGATCTCGGCCGGGTTCCAATCCGGCATGACGCCGAGCACGGTGCGCGATCCGGCCAGACCGGCGCGGGGCCGCGAGCGGTTCTCGACGAAGCGTTCGATGTATTCCAGGCGCTTGGAGACCCGGTTCTGGGTTCCCGCCAGCCAGCGCCGCTGCAGGCTGATGCGCCGCACCTGGAAGAGCACGACACGCTCGTCATGGGTCATGCCGAATTCGATATCCAGCGGTACCGGGCCGCAAATCTCCTCCAGTTCGCGGGCCAGCGAAAGCATGCGGAGTACACGCTCGGATACCAGGTACTTGTCGTCGCAGCCACGAAACACCAACACCGCCTTGTTGACGTGGGTGCCGCCGGTGATCGAGTCGGTCTTGCCCGATTCGTCGTCGTACTCGATTACGTAGAAGGGTGAGCCCCGCTGCAGGTCGTGAGTCATGATAACGCCGCTGACAGCGACATTGTCGAGCATGGGCTGGACCAGGATCTGGTCGTTGGGATTTCCGGAATACGACGCCACGACGTCGGCGATGGCGGTTTCCAAGGCCTGACGGTCGCTGCCGTCGACACCCAGCCGGCTCATGAAAGCGCCGGCCATGGAACGTTCCGCGGTGTCCTCGCCGGTGGCACTGGAGCGTACCGCCAAGGCTTGGTCACCGAAGCCTGCAGCCAGGCGCTCGAGCACTGCCGCCGGGTCGGCTACCCAGTCGGCGACCGGAAAATAGACCAGATCGAGGACTTCGGCTTGGCGAACCAGTGGCGCGAGGCGCTCTAGCGTCTCGGCCTTGGTGCCAAAGGGAAATTCGTTGTTCGGCATCAATCCCGCAACCCGGCCAGCCAGACGTGGGTGGTGTAAGGAATGTCGATGACCGCCTGGCCGTTATCGTGCAGCACCATCTCGATGTCGGCAATGACGGCGTCGAACTGCTGGCCCGCCTGGCGGTGCAGCGTGCCGTGCGAGCGCCAGGCCTCGAGGCAGTCGTCTTGCGATTGCTGGTGTTTGATCCCGCCCGAGATGCGCCGCACCTCGCCGAACAGGCCGCTAGCCTCGATCGCTGCCGTCTGGTCTTCGCGCCGACGGCCGTAGGCATAGTCCGGGATGCGGGCGGCAATGGCGCTTTCGATGGCGGCCTGCAATGGGTCGTCGAGGTCGCGGTGGTTCCACATGCAGGCGAACCAGCCACGGGATTTCAAAATACGAGACGATTCGCGCAAGGCCGCCGCCTGGTCGACGACATTGAACGACGAGCCGAAGGTGACCAGGTCGAAGGCGTCGTCGGGCTGTCGGGTATGCTCGCCGGTGCCTTCGACCCAGCTTACCTGGGGCCATGCCGCGGTACGTTGCTCGCCGCGGGCACGCATCTCGTCGTTGGGCTCGACCGGGCTCACCTCGAGGCCGCGTTGCAGTAGTTTCAGCGTCAAGTGGGCGACTCCGGCGCCGACGTCGCAGACCCGCGCTCCGGCTTCCAGGCCGGCGCTGGCCAGCAATTCGTCGATGGCGGCATCGGAATAGTCCGGCCGTTGCAAGTAGGCCTCAGCAAGGTCGGAATAATCCCATTCCGTTTTCATCTCTGAAACTCCAAATCAATAAAGACCACCGGCCGCCTCGGGAGGCGTTTTTTCATACCTGCCGAGGCCATTCAAAGCAACTCGATCAGCGCCTCCCGGCGGCGCCAGCCGCGCCACCAGCGGCTCACCACCTGGCGGCGCAGCCGCAGGTACTCGCCGGCGATAGTGGCCAATGTGCTTCCGTCCCAGGGCTGGCGCCGGCGCCACAGCCGGGTCTCGAAGCGAAAGGGCCAAATCCACAGCACAAAGGCCGCCAGCCTGAGCGGCGTCAGCAGAAAGAGCCAGCCGATGTCATAACCCCAGGCGGCGTACTTGTCGGCCAGCAGCAGTTTCAGGCGCAACCGGTCGAAGGGCGTCACGGTGCCGCGGTGGCGCTTGGCGATGGTCTGGCGCTGAAAGCCCTGGACCGTTGTGTCATCGCTACGCCAAGTCCACAGCTTGCCGTCGAAGGTGCTGTGCAAGAGGTTTTCGTGCCACTCGATGCCGACCCAGGCAGCAACCTTTTCCAGGGTTTCGCGGGGTTTGGTGTGCAGGTCTTCGAGCCTCACGGCCCGGCTTTCGCAGCCCTCCCAAACCTCGTCGCCGGGCTTGCCGCGAGCGGCCATGGGGGTGGCAAAATCGAGGCTTTCACAAAGCAGGCGCCGCGGCAGGTCGAGGTGCCGCCATTGTTCCGAGCGACCTGTGCCCAGGTAGTGCGAGGCCAGGGTCTGGACCGGCTCGCGCACACAATGGAGGAACTTGATGCGGCCGCGGAAATCGTCGGCCAGGGGGCGCAGGTTTTCCGGCTCGGGAACATGTCCCTGGTGAACCAGCAGCGCCCGGCCCCCTTGCAGCCGGCGGCCCAGGACCTCGGCTTAGGCGGCGTGCAGGGCCTGAAAGAAGAAACGCCGCGGCAGCGGCTCGCTCTGAAAATCCTCGATCACCAGAGCCAGCTTGTGCAGCAAGGCGTCGCTCAAGGCGCGCTTGTCCAGGCCCAGCCGTTCGTTGCCCTCATCGCCCATGCGGTCGAGGCCATAGCTGGTTCCCAGCGAGGTATCGCCTACCACGGCACCGGGATCGAACAGCACTTCGTAGGCATCGAGGAAATGGGCCAGCGCCGTCATCGCCGGCATCTGGCGAATACTCTCCCAGAAAGCATAGAAGCCGACCAGGTAGAGCGCCGGCAGCATCGCCACCTGGGGGTGGTCGTCCAAGAGGCTTTGCAGGAAGACCGAGCCCGAACGGCCGTAATAGTGGATCGAGACGACGTGATCGAGCGCCGTGGCGTCGATGGTCGGGGTGTCGGGGGGGCGGACGGCGTGTTCTGTCAGGGTGCTTTGTCCCGGCAGTAAGGTTGTGGCGAGCTTAGCAATCGGGCTCGCCAGCGTCCACCGTGCAGGCCGGCGAAACATGCTATGCTGGCCCCTTCATGCCGCTTCGCACCACCCTCGTCGGCGCGCTCCCCAAGGCCGATTTCTCGCCCAAGCTGGTGGGTCACAACGCCTTCAGCGTCAAGCCCGCCTATGCCGCGGAAATCGGCCGTTTTCTGGCCAAGTTCGACGTTGGCGGATACTTCGAGGTGCAAACGCTGCAGGCCTTGCTGCAACAGGTCGAATTGGGCCTCGACATCCTCACCGAGGGTGAACTGAGCCGGGTCGACTACTGGCGCTACAATTGCTTCTATTTCGATGGCCTGGAGTCGGACGGCGGCGAGATCGTGGTCAGCGGACCGGTGTCGCTGAACGACCCGGTACTGCACCATGATTTCAGCCGCGCCCAGGCCTACACCGAGCGCCCGGTCAAGGTCGCCATGGCGGGACCGGCGACGCTACTCGATCCGACCCATCTCCAGGACCGCCATTATGGAGACCGCCGGCAACTCCATTTCGACCTGGCTCAAGCCCTCAACGGCGAGGTACGGGCCCTGGCCGAGGCCGGCTGCCGCTGGATCCAACTCGACGAGCCGATGCTCGGCTTCGATACCGAGATGGCGCTGGATTACGGCATCGAGGCGCTGGACGTCTGTTTCGAGGGCGTCGGGGACGAGGTCAACCGCGTGGTCCACATCTGCCGCGGCTACGCCATCGTCGACGGCGACCGCAGCGTGCGCAATCCAATCAATCCCTATCCCGTATTGGCGGCGGCGCTGGAGCGCTCGGCGGCTACCGTGGTGGCGCTGGAGGCCGCGGCCGAGGGCTTCGATTACGAGTTACTGGAAACCTTTGCCACCACCGCGGTGATGCTGGGTTTCATCGCCAACGTCTCGTCAGAGGTCGAGCAGCCCGACGATATCCGGCGCGAAATGCTGGCCGCCCTCGAACACATCGATGCCGAGCGCCTGATCGCGGCTTCGGACTGCGGTTTCGCAAATTTCCGCGGCGTCGACGCAACCATCGTCTGGCGCAAGATCCGTAACATGGTCGAGGCCGCAGGCTCGGTAGACTAAAGTCGTTTTATGAGCGCGATGGGTTTGCGAAATTCGCTCCACCAGCGAGAAAAAATATTCTGCCGCATGTCGCGGTAATAAAGGAAAACCTGCCGCCAGTCGTCGAGGGTTTTGGGTTTGCGCCGCCGCCACAGCGAGATTTCGAAGCGGAAGGGAAGAAACCACAGGCCGAACGACAGCACGCGCAGAACGGCCCAGCGGTACCAGGGTGCCAGGGGATAGTCCCAGGCATCGTACTTGTCGGCAAAGAAAAAGCGCAGCCTTAGGCGGTCGTACCAGGAAACGGCATCGCTGTGCTGTTGCTTGATGGTCGCGGTCTGGAAGCCGCTGACCGTACGACCGCCGGTGGACCAGTGCCAAAGCTTACCGTCGAAAGTGCTTTCGAGAAGGCAATCGTGCCAGTCGAGTTCGAGCCAGGCGCAGATCTTCTCGAGAGTCTCACGGGGCTTGGTGTGCAGATCCTCGAGCCGCACCGCCCGTGAATTTTCGGCTACCCATTCGATGGCGCGTTGAGTGTCGGGGTCGGTTTCCAGCCGTTGGTCGATGATGTCTTTGTTGAGGTGCTGACTGAGGATGGGCTTGGCGTGGTCGATGCTGCGCCCCAGCGTGCGTCGCGGCAGCACGAGTGGAGGATCGTCGAGAAAGCGCATCATCTCGTTGAACCAGGACGCCATGGTGTTGATGGGATCGCGCACGCTGTGGAGAAAGCGGATCTTGGGCACGAAATCGGCGAACAGCATTTCGATCACGTCGATGTGCGGTGTGTGGGCCTGAAAAACGATGAGCGGCTGCCGGCCCGTGAGGTCGCGGCCCAATGCCTCGGCATAGGCGACGTGCAAGGCTTGAAGGAAGAATTTGCGTTCGAGGCGGCCGTTTTCGAAATCCTTGACCTCGATCAGGCATTTGGCGAGCAGGATGTCGCGGAAACGTTCACGATCGACGCCCAGCGCCTCGTCGTGGTTTGGACCCATCTTGTCGAAGTCGTACTCCTGGCCGGCGTAGGGACCGACATCGAAGACTTCCTCGGCCGAGGTGGGGTCGAACAGCACCTCGTAGTGGTGCAGAAAGGCCTTGACGATGTGGAGTGGCGAGCGATCGCCGTATTCGTTCCAGAACGAGTAAAAGCCGCCCAGGTAGTTGGCCGGGAACGTCAGGACATCGGGATGGCCGTCGAGCAGGCTCTGCAAGAAGATCGAACCCGAACGACCGTAATAATGGATCGATACCACCCGCTCGGCGCGCCGCGGATCGAGGCTAGGGTTGTCGAAGGGATTGCTTTCGCTCATATTGCCCGACCGCTTCACCCCTTGATATTTTCCGCCAAGTGCATTACATCCCCGGCGTGGTTTGGCACTCACCGATATCGAGTGCTAACAAAAACATTGAACCAGCGGTCCAGAAACCGCCCTGGAACCGCTACGCAGCAATCCCGAGGAGATATATGGCATGAACTTTCGGCCTTTGCACGATCGCGTGCTGGTCCGGCGTCTGGGCAGCGAAGAAACCAGCGCCGGCGGCATCATCATCCCCGACACGGCCCAGGAAAAGCCCATGGAGGGCCAGATTCTGGCTGTCGGCACAGGCCTGCGCACGGATAGCGGCCAGGTCATCCCGCTCGACGTCAAAAAGGGCGACAAGGTTCTGTTCGGCAAATGGTCGGGCACCGAGGTCAAGCTCGACGGCGAGGAGCTGATGATCATGAAGGAATCCGACATCATGGCCGTCATCGGCGCTGCCGGTAAGAAAGCCGGCAAAAAAAAGAAATAGCTGCCAGTCGCTGAGGGTACGCCCTCTGGGGTGAATCTCCAGATTGAGTCCCTTACGGATCGACACGGCAAGGAACGACCAAGGAGTATCAAGGAATGCCTGCCAAAGAAGTGAAATTTGACACTGATGCGCGCAACCGTCTGCTCAAGGGCGTCGACGTGCTGGCCGATGCGGTCAAAGTGACGCTCGGCCCCAAGGGCCGCAACGTGTTGCTCGACAAGTCCTTCGGTGCCCCGCGCATCTCCAAGGACGGCGTCACCGTGGCCAAGGAAATCGAGCTGGCCGACAAGTTCGAGAACATGGGCGCCCAGATGGTGCGCGAAGTGGCCAGCC
>NZDS01000191.1 GCA_002690215.1 Rhodospirillaceae bacterium
ATGACCCTGGCTGTGTGAAAACCCTCGATCGGGTCCTTCGGGCGCAAGATTGATTCGCGAAGCACCACTCCTGCGCACGATAGATATGCCGCGGCCGTGATATCGATCCTATTGTTGCGCGAGGGCGTGGGCTTCTGGCGTTTTTACACAGCCAAGACCCATACCGGACCTGGTGGATCGTACCCCGCCCGCGGGGCTGGGTCTTCTCGTATCTGCTCGGGGTAGGGTCTCTTCGGTTTTTGGATCTTTAAGCTGGTTGAGGTGGATTGGATGCCGCTACCCCACCGGGCCTTGGATTTGGACGAAAAGTGGCATAAAGTTACTTTGCAGGGGTTTGCTGATTATCTTGTGGTTGATAGCAGTCCTATCTAAAAGACCGCGCATCACGAGGATATCGCTGGCATGCTTGGACTTTTCAAGACCAAGCCGGTGGCAGGGGAGACGAAGGACCCACCCCCACCGTTTTTGCCTTGGTCGGAGCAATACAGTGTCGGCAGCGAGGCCGTTGACAACGACCATCGCCGGTTTTTTGAATTGGTCAACAACTTTCACGCTGCCATCCACACCGGCCAAGCGCCCAAGACCGTCAAGGCTACGCTTGAGAAGTTGGCACAGTATGTGGACCAGCATTTCAAGCATGAAGAAGGCGCTATGGAGGCGGCTGGCTACCCTGGGCTGCTACAGCAGAGGGAGTTGCACGAGCGCCTTCGGAAGGCGGTGGTAACCACTCAGTTGAGTTTTGACGTAGCGCCTCGGGCGTTTGATTTTCAAGGTTTCCTCGGCTTCCTTCAGAACTGGCTCACCAATCATGTCTTGGTCGAGGATCGGAAGTTTGCTGAGTATGTTTCAGAGCGGAGCAGCGCCGGGTCCTAGTGATCGAATAGCCCTGTGCCCGGCACGCTTGTTTTGATCCAGCAAGCCGACCTTACAGGCCGCATTTCCGCTTTCGTCCCCTGGGCGTCTGGTGCTGGAGGGTGAGCAGTCGTGCCCGAGCCAGCCCTGAATCGACGTGATTGACCCGGAGCGGTCATTGGGGATGCGGTGTGTCTAGGTCTGGAAAGCCAAATTGCAAAGACGAAGCCTTCCTGCAGCTACCCCATCTCGCGAATGTTTCAGAGCGGGAACTGGGATCCTTAGATAACATTGCAGCCAAGGATCATGGTTCGCGTCTCAGATCGATCGGGGGAAAGGATGTTCAAGCAAATAGCACGAATAGGCTTTGCCTTAGTGTTGGCAACCAGCGCTGTCTCGGCCCACGATGCCAAGCTCGGCAAGCTTTCGATCGTCGAACCCTGGGCTAGGGCGACCATTGGTCAGGGCAAAAACGGGGTCGCCTATCTCACCGTCGTCAACCATGGTGAGACGGCCGACCGGTTGTTGGCGGTGACGACCCCGGTGGCGAGGAAGGCGGGCCTGCACACCCACTTGATGGAAGGTGGGATGATGAAGATGCGGCCGCTGGAAGCGATCGAGGTAAAGGGCCGGGCCTCGGCGATCCTGAAGCCGGGCAGCCTCCATATTATGCTGATGGGCCTGAAGGCACCCTTGAAGGAAGGCGCGACCTTTCCCATGACGCTCACCTTCGAGCGGGCCGGCAGCGTCGAGGTCGAGGTCCACATCGCCACCGCCACCGCCAAGCGGGCCAGCGAGAAAAAGAAGGCGGGGTCGATGCCACGTGGCAAAGGCCACGGCGCCAAGGCGCATGACCATGCGAAGCCGATCGATCAGCCGGCTGGGACCGCCGCCGCCGACCACAAGACGATGAAAATGGGCTCGAGCGGCCACATGAGCGGGACGCAACACAATCACAAGAGCGAGATGCATCCTGCCCAGAAGTTCGTCTGCACCTCGCCGGTGCGGCTCAGCGACGCCGCCGAGAGCAAGCCCGGTGGAGCCCTGTACAGAGGCCCGCTGCCGAAGGAGGCGACGGAGACGGGAGGTCGCTCGCTGGGTGCCACTCGGGTCGCCTCGGGCAAGCCCTCGAGGAGCGCCAAGTCCATGAAGGAGATGGAGGGCGCCCACCAGATGCACGAGGGGCAGAGGGGCGGCGAGCTGATTATGGTACCAAACCAACTGCACCATCTGGAGGTCGTCTACAGCGAGGAATGCGGCTACCAGGTCTTCTTCTACAATGCCTTCACTGAGCCGATCCGGGCCAACCGCTTTTATGCTTTCATGCTGATCCTGCCCGAGGACGGCGATGACTTCTTCGAGGTTTTGCGCTTCCTGACGCCGAGCGCCGACGGCAGCCACTTGGCCACTCGAATTTCCCGCAGCCGCGACGGCCCGAAGCCAAGAGGCATCTTCGAGACCGAGCTCTACATCAAGTTCCCTGAGAGTATCCAGCCGATGCGCTTCGAGGTCATCGTCGGCACCGAGGTCAGCTGGAAGTAGGCCGGGTTATGGGCCGTTTGTTCTCTCAGGCAAGGTTGTCTGAATGGTCCCTCATGATGCTGGGGACGGCTCCCGGATTGCCCACTTTGCCCCAGCAATCCGACCTCCCAGCCAGCAAGTCTGCTTTCGATCTCAGCAGGTCCGGTGCTGGAGGGAGAGCAGGCTTGCCCGCGCCGACCATGAATCGACGTGAATGACCCAACTCGGACGTAGGTGCCCGATCAGTTAGCCCGACTTAAGCAATTCGGCGGTGTTGAGAAGGCTAAGCTATTGATTTTGTTGGAAACAATTTCCAAAGTCGGCACTACACCGGGGGTGCTTGGTTCAGGCTGAACGGGCGATCTCGGAGGTGATCCTGGGTGGTGGCTGGGGCGGTAGGGTCAGCTTCAGTTGTTGCAGAAGAAGTTGCTGATCTTTTTCCGGCTGGGTGTAGCGCGACAGAACGATCTGGCGCCCGTCTGTGGTGGGAAGATGGACATCCACCATCTGGATGGCGGATAGCTTCTCCAGGACAGCCCGCGGAGTCAGCCCCGGCGCCAGGGCACGTAGCCGGTTCTTCAGCGTCACCTGGAGACAATAGGCGACGAAGGCGACGAAGATGTGGGCTTCGATCCGCTGATCGAGCTGGTGATGGATGGGCCGGATCGCCAGGTCGCCCTTCAGTTCCTTGAAGGCTTGCTCGATTTCGGTGAGCTGGATATAGGTTCGCCACAGCTCGGCCGGATCCTCGCCCCGCAGGTTGGTGCGTAGCAGGTATTGCCCCTCGCGGCGGCGCTGCTGGCGCAGCCGGTCCTTGCGCAAGGCGAAGGTGTAGGTTTCAGGCGTTACCGCCTGATCCTGCTTCGGCAACTGGATATGGACCAGGCCATAGACCCGGCCTGCTTCCTTCTTCGCCGCGCCGATCTTCAGCAACAACTGATCGCGGCTGATCCGTTGTTGGCGCAACTCGCCCAGGCGCCGCCACAGCTTCTTCAGCCGCCGCCGCCGCATGCCGCGCTCCTTGTTCACCCGCTCGTCGCTCCTGGCCAGGATGTAGAGTTCGTCATCCTGCGCCAGCAGCTTGACCCGCACCCTCTGCCGCACCTGCTCCCAGGGCAGCGACAGAAAGTCCGCCTCCAATCGGCTCAAGCGTCCCTTCGGCGTGCCCACCAAGTAGTGGATCGGGCTCTCGCCCCTGCGCATCCTCTCCAAGGTCTCCTCGGTCGGGATGCCCCGGTCCATCACCCAGGTGCGCTTTGCCTTGCCATAACAGGCCTCGATCCTGTCCAGGAAGGCCGGCAGCGTCGTGTTGTCGGCGGTGTTGCCCGGCATCACCTCGTAGGCCAGCGGAAACCCCTCCGGCGTAACAATCAGCGCGATCACCACCTGCAGGCAGTCCGGCCGCTTGTCCCGGCTGTAACCGTACCGCCGCTTGCCTCCTGCGGCCGGCGGATCGGATTCGAAATAGGTGCTGGTCAGGTCGTAAAGCAGAACCTCGAACGTCACCCCGAACAGGCTCTGCCAGCGCTCCTTGAGGGCGCCGAAGAAGTCCTCCTTGTGGACAAGCAGCCGGTCCAGGCAGCGGTAGAGCTTGTCGATCTGCACCACCCCGAAGTCCTCTCCGAGAAGATCGCCGATGGCGCTCTGATCGAACCACTGGCGATGCAACCGCCATTCACTGCCAGGGTCCAAAAGCCGATAGACAGCCAGCGTCTTGAACACATTCAGCCAGCGCGTCCCCTTGCGGCTGGGCGCCAAGCGCTCGCTCCAGAACTCGTCCAGTCCCAGTTGATCCCATAACTCACAGGCCAGCCAGCAGCCGCCCCACTGCCGCGGCCGGCGCACCGCCAACTCATCCAGACGGACCTCCACCGCCTCGCCCGCCGGCACCGGACGCGAACGGCCCTCGGGAAACAGCGCCAACTGTTGCCCCTGGCCCTGCCCATCGGCAAAGGCCTCAATGGTCCGGCTCCACGACGCCCGCTGCGTGTCGTTGATCTCGCCCAGGTACAGAACCTGCCTCTGGACAACCCGATTCCCCCGCACCCGCCGGTTCTCCACCAGGCTCCAGTAGCGATGCTCCTTGCCGTCCTTGCGCCGTATCTTCGAACGTAGAAACATGCCCGCAAGATTCCCCGGCAGACCGCCGCAAAGTCAACGGGGTAGGTCGGCACTACACGCCGATTTCGCCCAGAGCAGCTCAAAAACCCGAGGAATTCCGCCAAACACGGTGGCCAAATCTACCCAAATTTCCTGAAATCGACCCCGAATCGCTTAAGTTGGGCTAGTGCAACGGGAGCGACCGCGACCCGCCGCCGTGAGCGACAAAACACAAGCGGATCTCATCACCTGAGATCCGTCAAGCGTCTTCCGAGAGTGACAAGAGGTCCGGGTTGCCGCCGCTGGCGGTGGTGTTGACGGAAAGCGTGCGTTCGGTAGCAAAGCGCAGCAGGTAGTGCGGCCCACCGGCCTTGAAGCCGGTGCCCGAAAGGCCCTGGCCGCCGAAGGGTTGGACGCCGACCACGGCCCCCACCATATTGCGGTTGACGTAAGTGTTGCCGGCCCGCACCAGGTCAAAGATGCGGCGCGCGCTGGTCTCGATACGGCTGTGGATGCCCAGCGTCAGGCCGTAGCCGGTGGCGTTAATGGCCCGGCAGACTGTTTCGATGTCGTCGGCCCGGTAGCGCACGACGTGCAGGATGGGCCCGAAGACCTCACGCTCAAGCACTTCGATGCCGGAGATCTCGTAAGCTTGTGGTGGCACGAAAGTGCCGTGACGGCAGGTCGGCGGTAAGGCGCAGCGCTGCAGCAGGGCATGTTCGGCCGTCATGCGGTTGGCGTGGGATTCCAAGCTCTCCAGCGCATCGGCATCGATGACCGGACCGACGTCGGTTTCCAGCAGGCTGGGATCGCCGATGACCAACTCGGCCATGGCACCCACCAGCATTTCCAGCGTGCGTTCGGCGATCTCGTGCTGCAGATAGAGCACGCGCAACGCCGAGCAGCGCTGGCCGGCGCTGTGGAAGGCCGACTGCACCACGTCCGCCACCACCTGCTCTGGCAGAGCAGAGCTGTCAACGATCATGGCGTTCTGGCCGCCGGTCTCGGCGATCAGTGGCACGATGGGGCCGGGCCGCCGGCTGAGACTCTGGTTGATGGCGCGGGCGGTTTCGCTGGAACCCGTGAAGGCCACGCCCGTTATGCGCTCATCGGCCACCAGACGGGCGCCGACGGTTTCGCCCGACCCCGGCAGCAATTGCAGCACTCCGGCCGGCAATCCGGCGCGGAACATCAGGCGTACCGCCAGGCCGGCGATCAGTGGCGTCTGTTCTGCCGGCTTGGCGACAACGGCGTTGCCGGCGGCCAGGGCGGCCGTGATCTGGCCGGTGAAGATGGCCAGCGGGAAGTTCCACGGACTGATGCAAAGGAAGACTCCGCGGCCCTGAAGTTCCAGCCGGTTGTTCTCGCCGGTCGGCCCGGGCAGGGTTCTGGGCTCGAAGTCCCGGCGCGCCTGGGCGGCATAATAGCGGCAGAAGTCGACGGCCTCTCGCGCTTCTGCCAAGGCGTCGCCCAGTGTCTTGCCGGCCTCCCGTACGGCCAGCGCCAATAGCTCGGGCAGATGAGCTTCATAGGCGTCGGCGATGTCCTCGAGGATGGCGGCACGCTCCCCGGCCGGCGTGGCGGCCCAGGCCGGCGCCGCCGTTTGGGCGCTCTCCAAGGCTGCTTCCACCTCGGCATCACCGGCTTCGACCACCGTGCCGACTTGGCGCCGACGGTCGGCCGGATTGCTGATCGGCAACGCCTCGCCCGTTACGGCTTGGCCGCCGATCAGCGGTGTTGCCTGCCAGGGCTCGGCCTGGGCCGCCTGCATATCGGCGTCGAGCATTCCCAGCACCTGGGGGTCGCTGAGGTCGAGGCCGCGTGAGTTGTGCCGCTCCTCGCCAAAGAGCCGGGTGGGCAGCGGAATGCGCGGATGCGATCTTTGGCTGAGCGCCTCGAGGGCCGCCACGGGGTCGCCGATGAGTTCCTCGATCGGCGCCTCTTCGTCGACGATGCGGTTGACGAAGGAGGAATTGGCACCGTTCTCCAGCAGCCGGCGCACCAGGTAGGGCAGAAGCTCTTCATGGCTGCCCACCGGGGCGTAGACGCGGCAGCAAACACCGTGATCACCCTCTTCCAGGGCCGCTCGGTAAAGGGCCTCCCCCATGCCGTGAAGACGCTGGAATTCGTAGTCGCGGCGATCTCCCGCCAAGGCCGCTACAGCGGCGATGGTGTGGGCGTTGTGGCTGGCGAACATGGCCCGGAAGGCTTGCGGCCGCTCCAGCACGTAGCGGGCGCAGGCCAGGAACGAGACGTCGGTGCCCAGCTTGCGGCTGAACACCGGATAGCCCTCGAGGCCGCGCTCCTGGGCGCGCTTGATCTCGGCGTCCCAGTAGGCGCCCTTTACCAGGCGCACGGGCAGCGCCGTGCCGTGCGCGGCGGCCAGATCGGCCAGCCAGGCAAACAGCGTCAGCGCGCGTTTGAGGTAGCATTGCACGGCGATGCCGAAGCCGTCCCAACCGGCCAGGGCCGGAGCGGCCAGGGCCGCTGCGAAAACATCGAGCGTGAGGTCCAGGAGCTCGGCTTCCTCGGCGTCGATGGTGATGCCGACGTTGGCGGCGCGGGCCTGGCCGGCCAGTTCGACCAGCCGCGGCACCAGCTCATTGAGCACCCGGCGGCGCTGGGCGAAGGCGAAGCGGGGATGCAGCGCCGAGAGTTTGATGGAAATGCCGGGCCGGGCCAGCACGTCATTACCCTTGCTCGCCATGGCGCCGACCACCGCGATGGCCTGGGCGCAACGTTCGGTGTGGTGAGCCGCATCGGCGGACGTCAGGGAAGCTTCCCCCAGCATGTCGAAGGAATAACGCTCATAAGGGGCGGCGTCGTCGCCGGCCCGGCTCACCGCTTCCTCGATGGTGCGGCCCATGACGAACTGGCGGGCCATAATGCGCATGGCTTGGATCAGGGCCTGGCGGATTAGCGGCTCGCCGCTGCGCGATACCAGATGGCGGAAATAGGCCCCCAGATCGGCCCGTGTTTCGCCCAACGCTTCACGCGCTCGATCGTCCTCGAACTCGATCACCCGGCCGGTCAGCATCAGGCCCCAGGTACCGGCGTTGACGAAGAGCGAATCGCTATGTCCCAGATGGCTGAGCCAGTCGGCGCCGCCGAGCTTGTCGCGGATCAGGCGGTTGGCGGTGCCGGCGTCGGGAATGCGCAAGAGCGCCTCGGCCAGGCACATCAGCACCACGCCCTCGTGGCTGGAAAGCCCGTATTCGTGCAGGAAGGCATCGAGGCCGCCGCTGGCCCGCCGCTCCTCGCGGACGGTGCGCACCAGGTGCCGGGCCAGGGTATCGGTCCTAAGGCGCTCATCAGGCGTCGGCCGGGCGGCTGCAATCAGAGCATCGAGGGTGGCGTTTTCGTCGGCCCGGTAGGCCACCGTCACGGCTGCTCGCGATCCGCCGTAGTCAGGCCCCTCGTCGGCAAAGATCATGTCTTAGAGGCCAACCCGAAACTAGTTGAGTGATTTCAGCATGTTATGGTTCTCTCCGTTGTGTCAAAGCAATGGAAGGGCACAACATGTGGACTGAAATC
>NZDS01000192.1 GCA_002690215.1 Rhodospirillaceae bacterium
ACGCATGCCCCAGACTCGCACATACGGCCTGTTCAAGGAATCCCCTTTCGGACTCTTCCGTTAGGTGGGATCCACTAGGAGCGAAATTATGGCGCGGGACAACGAAACGCTGCTGGAGCTCTACCGCCTGATGGTACTGACGCGCCGGCTCGACGGCGCCATCGCCGAGGTCGACGGCCATTGGCACGGCCTCGAGGGCGAAGAAGGTGTGGTCGCGGGTCTTTACCATGGCCTGCGCGAAGGCGATGCCGTGGCGCCGCACTACCGCGGCTCACTAACCGCCGCCTATGCCAAGGGCGCAGATCTCCGGCGGCTGCTGGCCGGGGCGGCCGGCAAGGCCACGGGATACAACCAAGGGCGCTATCGCTCGGACGTCTGCGGCCCTCCCGAGTTCAAGATGATCGGGCTCTATTCCGGAGCACTGGGGCCGCCCTTGGGTTACGCCACCGGGGCCGCCCTGGCCTTCAAGCTCGACGGTAACGAAAACGTGGCGCTGGCAGTCTTCGGCGACGGCACCTCGAGCCGCGGCGATTGCCATGAGGCCATGAACCTGGCCGCCACCTTGACGCTGCCGGTGGTTTTCGTCTGCCAAAACAACCAGGTCGCCATTTCGACCACCGACCGGGTCGGCGGCGCCATCGCCGACCGCGCCAAGGGCTTCGGCATGCCCGGCCTGCAAGTCGACGGCAACGATGTGCTGGCGGTGCACGACACGGTACAAGAAGCCATTGCCCGGGCGCGGCGCGGAGAGGGGCCGACGCTGATCGAGGCGCTGACCTACCGGGTGGCTGGGCATTTTGTTTCCGATGCCATCGAAGACCGCCCGGCCGAGGAAGTGGCGGCCTGGCGTGAGCGCGATCCCATCACCGGGTTTCGTGGCTATCTTGTGGCCCAGGGAGTCAGCGACGAGGGCATGCTGGATGGCATCGATACCGCCGCCGCCGAGGAAGTGAAAACAGCAATGGAGCTGGCCAGCTCCGATCCCGATCCCGGTCCCGAGGCGCTGGGCCTGGATGAAGTTTTCGCCTAGGCGGGGAGGAAAGCATGCCCAGACAGACATTCCAGGAAGCCTGCGTCGCCGCCATCGCCGAGGAAATGCGCCGCGATGAAGACGTTTTCATCATGGGCGAGGACATCGGTGCCTTCGGCGGCCCGCTGCACTCGACCAAGGGCCTGTGGGAGGAGTTCGGCGCCTCCGGCCGGGTCATCGATACGCCGATCTCGGAAGGCACCTTCGTCGGTGCCGGCGTCGGCGCCGCCCTGCACGGCAAGCGGCCCATCGTCGACCTCATGTTCCTCGAATTCCTCGGACTCGTGGTGCACCAGTTCGGCCTCGACGGCGGCGCCATGCACTATTATTCGGGCGGCCAGGCCAAAGTGCCGCTGGTGGTACGGGCCAAGTACGGCGTCGGGCCCTTCCACGGCCATGCTTATGATTTCCATTCCTGGCTTCTGAATATTCCGGGCGTCAAGGTGGTGGCGCCTTCCAACCCGGTCGATGCCAAGGGCCTGATGAAAGCGGCCATCCGCGACGACAACCCGGTCTTCTTCCTGGAACACATGGCGCTCTATCATGCCGGCCGTGCCGATGTTGACGAGGGCGACGGAAGCGTCGTGCCGCTAGGCCAGGCCGATATCAAACGACCCGGCGGCGACGTCACCGTCGTGGCCTCGGCGCTGATGGTCAAACGCGCCCTGGCCGCGGCCGAGACCCTGGCCAAGGAGGGCATTGAGGTCGAGGTGGTCGATCTTCGCACCATCGTGCCCATGGACGAGGAGACGGTGTTGGGTTCGGTGCGCAAAACCGGTCGCTTGGTGGTGGCCTGCGAAGCCGTCAAGACCGGCGGGTCGGCCAACGAGGTGGTCTCGCTAGTTGCGGAACAGGCTTTCGACACCCTCAAGGCGCCGATCAAACGGGTTGCGCCGCCGCGGGTGCCGGTGCCCTTCCACCGCGACCTGGAGAAGCTCTACCTGCCCGACGCCGACGACATTGCGGAAGCGGTCCGCGGTCTGGCAGGATCATAGACTGGGAGATATGGCATGAGCGGTCTTAGGGGCAAGACGGCGATCGTCACCGGCGGCGGCAGCGGCATCGGCGCCGCCACGACCCGGGCCCTGGCGGCGGCCGGCGCGCGACTCGCGGTCTGGGACATCGACGGCGCCGCGGCCGAAGCCGTGGCAGACGAGATCGAAGGCGCGCGGGCCTACACCGTAGACGTCTCCGACCGGGCCCAGGTCGACGCTGCATCGGCTGCCGTGCTCGATGACTTTGGATCGCTGGGCGTGCTCGTCAACAACGCCGGCATCGGTACCGCCAACACCATCGAGCAGATGCCGGTCGCGGACTGGCAGCGGGTCATCGATATCAACCTTGGCGGCCCCTTCCATTGCACCCAGGCGGCCATCCCGGCCCTCAAAGTGGACGGCGGCGCCATTGTCAACATCGCCTCGATCGCCGGCAAGCGCATCTCCTACCACGGTGGCGTCAACTACACGGCAGCCAAGTCGGGGCTTTTGGGCCTCACGCGCCACGCCGCCTTCGAGCTCGCTCAATACGGCATCCGCGTCAACGCCGTTTGCCCCGGGCCGGTGCTCACGCCCATGGTCGAGAGCGTCACCGACGCGGCGGCGCGGGCCGTTACCGCCGGCATGGTGCCGCTGGGCCAATGGGTGATGCCCGACGACGTGGCGCGGTGCGTGGTTTTTTTGGCCGGTTCCGATGCTGCCATGTGTACCGGCGCCAGCTTCGACGTGGACGGCGGCATGATGGTTTCCAACGGCACGCCCTACGCCGCCTACATGGCCCATCGCACACAAGGAGAGGCATCATGAGCGGTCGCTTGCAGGACAAGGTGGCTCTGATCTTCGGGGCCGGCTCGTCGGGGCCGGGCTGGGGCAACGGCAAGGCCACGGCGGTGCGCTTCGCCCGCGAAGGTGCCCGCATCGTGGCCGTCGACATCAATCTGGAGGCAGCCAAGGAAACCGCCGACATCATCGCCGGCGAAGGCGGTGACGCTCTGCCCGTGGCGGCCGACGTGACCCAAGCCGATCAGGTCGAGGCGGCGGTGCAAGGGGTTTTGGAAGCCCACGGCCGCATCGATGTTCTGCACAATAACGTCGGCATCGGGAATTTCGGCGGGCCCGTCGAGCTGCCTTTGGAAGAATGGCACAAGGTCATGGACGTCAACCTGACCAGCGCCTTTCTTACCTGCAAGTACGTGCTGCCGGGCATGGAGGCGCAGGGTTCGGGCGCCATCATCAACATCTCCTCGATCGCCAGCCTGGGCGTCGGCATGTTCCCCTACAGCGCCTATTACGCCTCCAAGGCTGCACTCAATCACCTGACCAGGGCGGTGGCCATCGAGTACGCCGACAAGGGCATCCGCGCCAACGCCATTCTGCCCGGGCTGATCGACACGCCCATGGTGCGCGGCTCGGAGGATATGGTGCAGCACTACGGCAGCATGGATGAGTTGGAAAAGGCCCGCCACGCGGCCTCGCCGACGGGTCGCATGGGAGAGGCCTGGGACATCGCCGCGGCGGCCGTGTTCCTGGCCTCGGACGAGGCCAAATACGTCAATGGCGTGACGCTGGCGGTCGACGGTGGCCTCAGTGTGCGCATGCGCTGAGTACGGTAATTTCTGTGGTTTCATCGACAAATTTCGATAGGGAGGTAGAAAAATGTTGAGAAGATTGTTCCTCGCCACGGCCTCTGCCGCGGCCTTGGTTTTTGCCGCCGGCTCAGGCTGGGCGGCTGATGTCACCCTCAAGATCGCTCACGTGGCGCCGCCTCAGGCGCAGTTCCAGATCAACTCCGAGATTTTCGGCAAGCACCTGCGCCAGCTTTCCGGTGGCACCATGGACGTCGACATCGTGCCGGGCGGCGCGCTCGGCAACCTGGTGCAGCTCTGGGCCCAGCTCAAGAAGGGCAGCCTGGACATGCACGTCATCGACATCGGCGCCATCCTGGCCATGAAGGATGCGCGATTGTTCTTCATCGTCACCATGCCGTATCTCTTCAAGGATCAGGCGCATCTGCATCGGTTCCTGGACTCGGACGTTTTCGCCGGCATGAACGCCAAGGTCGAAAAGGCCACGGCCATCCATTTCATCAGCCCGCTCGGCGATCGTCCGCCGCGGGCGTTGTCGACGCGCAAGACCAAGGTCATGACGCCGGCCGACATGAAGGGCATGAAGATCCGCACGCCGCTCAACCCGGCCATTACCGAGGTCTTCAAGGCCTGGGGCACCAGCCCGACGCCGGTCAAGGGCTCCGAGCTCTATCAGTCGCTGCAGAGCGGTTTGGTCGACGGCCAGGAGAACGGTATCGACGCCGTCGTCCAGGCCGGCCTCACCGAGGTGCAGAAGTACTTCATGAAGACCAACTACATCCACTCGGCCATTGGCCTTTGGATGAGCGGTAAGCGCTGGAACTCACTCTCGGCCCAACAGCAGGGTTGGGTTTCCGCAGCCGCTAAGGCGGCCAACGCCGATGCCCGCAAGTCGTTCCCGGGCGACGTCAAGAAGATGTTCGCCGAGGCCAAGGCCAAAGGCATGACCATCGTCGATCCCGACATCGCCGCCTTCAAGGCTGCCGGCCGGCCCATCGTAGAGGCCTGGGACGGCAAGCGCTGGCCGCCGGGGATGTACGACAAGATCAACAAGATGTAGTTGCCATCAGTTCGGCACTCACCCCCACCCCGACCCTCCCCCAAGCTTCGGCTTTGTGGGGAGGGGGCGAAACGGATGGAAGGCGGCCGGCCTTGAACCCCCTCCCCCCTTTGTGGGGGAGGGATGGGGAGGGGGGCTAACCGAACCTCATGGAAACACGCCTGCGCGCCGGATTCGCCTTGTTGCTCGAGCGCCTGATTGGGGCGCTGGTGCTGTTCCTGGTGGCGCTCGCCTTCATGCAGGTGGTGCTGCGCTACGGCTTTTCCGCCGCCATCCTGTGGGTCGAGGAGATCTCGGTGATGGCGCTGATTTGGCTGGCCTGGTTGGGTATCACCTACCTTTGGCTCAGCCGCAGCCACATCGCCGTCGACCTGCTGCCGACGTTGCTGCCGCCCGCCGCCGAGCGGCGCCTGCGCCTGGCCATCGAGCTGTTGGGGCTGTTGGCCGGTGCCACCTTGGCCAGCATCTCGCTGGAAACCCTCGAGATGTACGCCGACATGGATCTCGGCAGCTTGGAGATCGACGCCTCGCTGAAGTACGTCCCGGTGACCGTTGGCGGGGTTGGCCTGGCCCTGGCGGCACTGCTCAATCTCTGGCGTCACTGGACTGAGCCGGGCGCGGAGGCGGCGCCGTGATCGCCGAGTTGCTCGTCCTCTTCGGCGCGCTGCTGCTTGGGTTGGGGCTGGGCATTCCGGTTTTCCTCGCCATGAGCGGTGCGGCGGCGGCCTACACACTCGCCTTTTGGCCCAAAGTGCCGACCTTCATCGTCGGCCAGGGCTTCGTGCAGGGGCTCGACAGCTACAACTTCGCCGCCATCGTGTTTTTCTTTTTGGTTGGCGAGGTGATGAACGCGGGCGGCATCAGCCAGCGCCTGATGCGCCTGGCCAGGGCCTGCGTGGGCCACGTGCGCGGTGGCCTGAGCCACGTCAACATCCTGGCCAGCATGGTCTTCGCCGGCGTCTCGGGCTCGGCCGCCGCCGATGCCGCGGCCATCGGTTCGGTGATGATCCCGGCCATGAAGCGCGAGGGCTACCCGGCTGCCTACGCCGCCGCCGTGACCGCCGCTTCGGCCACCATCGGCCCCATCATTCCGCCTTCCATCCCGCTGGTGGTGTTCGGCTTGTTTGCGCTGACCTCGATCGGCAAGCTGTTCGTTGCCGGTGTGGTGCCGGGGCTGTTGATGGGGCTTTTCCTGCTCGTCGCGTCTTACGTGATCAGCCGCCGGCGGGGCTATCCGGCCGCCGATTGGGCCGGCTGGCGCGAGTTGGCCCGGGCCGCCGGCTCCTCGCTGCTGGCCCTGGCGATGCCGCTGATCGTCGTCATCGGCCTGGTCGGTGGGGTGGCGACGGTGACTGAAGTGGGTGCCGTGGCCACGGTCTACGCCATTGTGGTCAGCACGCTGGTATATCGCGAGCTCGACCTTGGCGGTCTGTGGCAATCCTTCATCAGGGCCGGAACCGATTCCGCCAAGGTATTGGCCATCATCTCCATCGCCGGCCTTTTCATCTGGATCGTCGGCAACATGGGTCTGGCCCGCGCCCTTGCCGGCTGGGTCGGCGGCCTGACCGGCGATCCCCTGCTGGTGCTGGCAATATTCGCAACGGCCTTGCTGGTGGCGGGCACGGTGCTGGAGCCGGTGACCATTCTTGTGGTTCTGGTGCCGCTGATGATCCCCACGGCCCAGTCCGTGGGCATCGACCTGACGCAATTCGGCATCGTCGCCGTGCTGGCCACGCTGCTCGGCCTGATCACGCCGCCGGTGGGGTTCCTGATCTATCTCACGGCGGCCCAGGCCGGTGCCCAAGTGCACCATGAGGTGCGCGAGCTGGTGCCCTTCATCACCGCCCTGGTGCTGCTGCTGGCGGCGCTGGTGCTGTTTCCGCCGCTGACGCTGTGGCTGCCGGGGCTGTTTTTCGGCTAGCGGATTTCAAGACCGCACCGAATCGCTTGCCGGGGTCCGCTTTCACTACCAAAGCGGCGGATCCGGGTGGCTCGCTGAAGCAACGCTAGTAGCCATGTGTGGACGGCTCCCTGTTGGCAAGGGAATTATTGGACGTTGATGCAGTGCTGGTCGGTGCTGCCATGTGTTCGGCCTGTTGATGCGGCA
This sequence comes from Rhodospirillaceae bacterium, assembly GCA_002690215.1. GTDB lineage: Bacteria > Pseudomonadota > Alphaproteobacteria > UBA2966 > UBA2966. The sequence continues at coordinate 6,779 of NZDS01000192.1, forward strand.
C
>NZDS01000193.1 GCA_002690215.1 Rhodospirillaceae bacterium
ATATTCCAGTACGCATGCCCCAGACTCGCACATACGGCCTGTTCAAGGAATCCCCTTTCGGACTCTTCCGTTAGGTGGGATCCACTAGCGGACAAAGGACACCGAACTGCTTTAGATCGGCGGATCCGAATTCCCGGCGATCAGCTTTTTGAAATCGTATTGGGGGTCAAAACCTAGTTCCCTGACGGCCTTTCCGATGGCGTAGACACGATCGATCCTGGTTGGCAACGGCCAACCCCGGTCACGAAAATACGCGGACATGCCGGGTAATTTTTGTTCGATGATCCCGTCCGCCTCGTTCCACAGACGAGTACAGTCCGATTCCTCAAAGGGTGTGCGAGCACCGATATTGTAGGTCGGGTCAGCCGATGACGGCGCGTTCAAAGCCAGGACATGTGCCTGGACGACATCGCGGCGGTCGACGCCTCGGTACAAACGGTAAAGGGCGATTTTCCTCGCGCTTTCCTTGAAGCAGCGGGACATGCGCAGGACGAGAGTTGCCATTTTGCTGTCGGCGGCTTGGCGCACGACGTTTTCCGCTTCCAGTTTCGTTTCGTCATAGATGTCGCGCGGCACAGGCGTGAGGGTTTCATCCACCCAGACCGCTTTGTCCGAAGGCTCCATTGCGTGGCCGTAAACGGATGTCGAACTGGTGTAGACCAGTTTCTCGATGCCGTTCCGCTTGGCTGCGTCGATGAGGATCTCCGTCGCCTGGACATTGATACGCCAGAAATCCCCGTCTGGGGAAACCCGCACGTGGGGGGCGTGCAGGGCGGCGGTGTGGATGATCGAACTCACGCCCACCGTCGCACGCAACAGTGTTTCGAGATCGCGGATGTCCCCTATGTGGTTGGTTTGAGGGCCGGGCTTCACGTCCAGCCCGACGACCTTCGTGCTCGTGCACAGCCTCGCGGCAATGGCGCTGCCGATAAAGCCGCTCGAGCCGGTAACGAGAATACTCATTCCAGCAGTATTTCGGGGCTCGGACGAATTGAACCCCCCCCCTCGAATACGATAGAGCCGGCGTTTCCCGGATAGCCTTCCGTTTCGTGGAAATCTTACCCTTGCGCCATCGTCGAGGAAACAGATCGTTAGGGGTTGATGGGGTGGGCAAATAACCCCGAGTATTCACAACAGCCATCGATATCACCCATATCCAGGAGGCCACATGACGGACGACAGGCAGGACAACGGAGCTGAAGGCGGGACGAACATCGATTTCTACTTCGATTTCCTCTCTTCCTACGGCTACATGGGTTCTTGCAAGATCGACGAGTTGGCGGCGCGCTTTGGCCGCCAGGTAACCTGGCGGCCCATTCTTCTGGGCATCACCATCTTCAAGGTGATGGGCCTCAAGGCGCCGCTGGAGACGCCGCTGAAGGGCGACTACATCCATATTGATTCGCCGCGCATGGCCAAGTACCTGGGCGTGCCGTACAAGCATCCGGCGCAACAACCCAATCCGCTCAATTCGGCCCGCGCCTATTATTGGCTGCGCCAGCGCGATGCCAGTCTGGCCAAGGACTTGGCCAAGGCGCTGTTGGTCCGCCAGTGGGCTCAGGGCATCGACATCTCCAGCGCCGAGTTGGTGGCCGACGAAGCCGCGGCGCTCGGCGTCGAACGCCAGGAAACCCTGGCCGCATTGCAAGATCCGGCTGTCAAGCAACTGCTGGCGGATGCCGTCGACCAGGCCATTGCCGAGGGGGTCTTCGGCTCGCCCTTCTTCGTCGTCGATGGCGAGCGCTTCTGGGGCGTCGACCGCCTGCCGCTGGTAGAGCACTGGCTTGAGCATGGTTCATGGTGATACGCTTGATATGGATCAATGGCCAAAACAGGGACTTCCCATAGCGACGGCCGTGCCTTATGAGAGTTTTTTGGAATGGCGCCGTGTGGTGCGGTGGGATTGGTTTTCAGGCGTAGTGCTGATAGCAACGGCATAGCAATGACTGCCCAAGCCCAAATAGATATGAGCACAGCGAAATCACTCAAACCCATAGTGTGGCTCGAAAGCTTCGAGATCGGTCACCGGGAAATCGATCAGGAGCATCGAAAAATCCTCGGTTCGCTGAACGATCTTGTGGCCGCTAGCAGCGCGGGCCGCACCGCTGACATGTTCGAGCTGTGCGAGTCATTTCGCCACCGGCTGGGTTCGCACTTTGCTACGGAAGAAGCGGTCTTGCGCCAGAGCGGGTTTCCCCGCGCCGACGACCACGTCGAAACCCACCGTCAGCATTTCGACAATGTCTATGCCATCGTCTCGGGCTGCGGCGCCAAATGCACGCGTGGCCAGCAGCACGACTGTGCCGGCCGTTTCGCCCACATTCTGGTCGATCACATGATCCGCGACGACCTCGACTTCAAGTCCTTCCTCAACCATCACCTGGGCGTATCGGCTTAAGGCACAGCTCGCGTTCGCCGACCAACCGAACTTCGGCTATGTCCAGTGGCTGGTGGAAGAGGCGCAGATAGACCGGGGTTTCGCCACTGCCGACCGTACGCATTTCCTGCCGCGCCGTTGCGGTTGCGGCGGCGTCGAGCGTTAGGCTTTGCGGCTCTATGACGCACCCGTAGACGAGGCGGGCGTAGTCCAGCGTGATGTATTCCTCGATGACGTCGGCCAACCCCCGTTCGGGGTCGCGCTCCAGCGCCGCGCCGTGACCGCCGCCGCCGGCCGAGATGTGGCAAAGCACGTCGCCATCTTCGAGTTGCACGGCCTCCATCGGCATCACCGGCAAGAGGCGCTGGTCGGGACCGGGGTTGAGGATATTCCAGGACGGTGTGCCCGGCGAGCCGCCGGCCAAACCATAGGGCAGAAACCGGCGCCGGTCCGAGCGGATGACCAGGCGCGCCTCCTGGGTGCGCAACCGGTATTGGCGCACGAAGGCAGGGGCGCCGCGAAAACGCCCGGGGCCGCCGGAATTTTGCACCAGTCCATAGCGCTCGATCTCGACCGGGTAGAGCGCCTCGATCATCTCCACCGGCTGGTTGGTGATGTTGCCGCCCGGATTGGGGATGCCGTGGACGCCGTCGCGGTCGGGCAACGCACCCCAGGCCCCGGCCAGGGTTTCTGTGCAGACGAAGGGCCGGCCTTCGTGCCAGCCGCCGATGGCTGGGAAGCTGACGCCGCCTTCGCCGGCCGCCGGGATGCGTTCGGGCACGACCTGGGCGAAGGCGCCAAAGAGCGCGTCCAACATGCGCCAGCCAATGATGGCGCGGGCACCGCAGGCACCGGGCAGGCGGGGATTGACCAGCGTGCCTTCCGGGGCCACCAGATGGATGGGCCGGATGAAGCCCTGGAAGTTGGGGATCTCGGCCTCCGTCAGGCATTTGACCACCAGAAAGGCCGCCGATTTGGTGAACGGAATCGGGCAGTTGATGGCGCCGGGCACTTGATCCGAGGTGCCGCTCCAGTCGACTGTCAGGTGGTCGCCGTCGATGTCGACGCTCACCTTCAGCGTCAGCGCCTCCGGCGCTTCGCCCAGGCCGTCGAGATAGTCGGTAAATTCGTAACGCCCGTCGGGCAGCGCCTCGATCTCGGCCCGCATGAGAGCCTCGGCGTGATCGTGCAGCGCCTCGATTGTGGCCCGGAAGGTGTCCACGCCGTGGCGCTCCAGCAACGCCAGATAGCCTGCCTCGGCGCTACGACAAGCCGCCACCTGGGCTCGCATGTCACCGGCCACCTTGTCGGGCAGGCGGGTGTTCTTGGCCATCAGCTTGAAGAATGTCTGGTTGGGCCGGTCTTCCTCGTACATCTTGATGATGGGGATGCGCAGCCCCTCCTGGTAGATCTCGATGGCGAAGACGGCACCGCTGCCAGGCGCAATACCGCCCATGTCGGTCTGGTGTACCAGCGTTGCGGCGAAGCCTTCGAGCTGCCCCTCGAAGAAGATCGGCTTGACGATGTAGACGTCCGGCAGGTGCATGCCGCCGCCGCCGTAAGGATCGTTCCAGACGAACATGTCGCCGGGCCGCATGTCGCCCTCATAGTCGGCGATGAGCTGGGCCAGGGCGTCGGGAAACGAACCAAGATGCAGCGCCATGGTCAGGCCGTGTGCGATGGCCCGGCCCTGGCGATCGCAAAGCCCCGTCGAATAATCCATGGAATCGCGTACGATCGAGGAATATGCGGTACGCATGATGACCAGCGCCATCTCGTCGGCGAGCGAGCCCAGCGCGTTCTGGATCACCTCCATGGTCACGGGATCGGCTTTCATTACTCGTCCTCGGCGGTGACGACGATGTTGGCGCTGGCGTCGAGCCTGGCCCGCCAGCCCGGCGGCACGACGCAAGTGGCGTCGTATTCCTCGACGATCAGCGGCCCCGGCCTTTCGTCGCCGATCAGATCGCACCGCGCCAGCACCGGGGTCTCGAGCCGGCCCTGGTCGGGCCCGAAGTAGGCGGTTCGATTGCCGCCCGAGCTGCCGCGCTCAGCTGCCACGGCGGGCAGGGGATCGTAGCCCAAAGGCGGTGGCGGTACCCGGCCGGCAACGCGTAGCGCCACGCACTCGACCGCCTCGTCTTCGGCACGATGGCCGTAGGTGCGCTCGTGTTCGTCACCAAAGGCCAAAGCCAGGGCGGTCAGGTCGCTGCGGCTATCGGCGCCGCCGTTGGGCAGCACTAGCTCGTGGGCCTGGCCGAAGTATCGCAAATCGGCAAAGCGCAGGATCTCCACCGCTTCGGGACCGAAGCCCTCGACCGTCATGGTCCGGCGCAGCTCCGCCAGCAAGGGCTCATACGCGCTATCCAGATCGTCCGCCGAAAGCTCGTCGAGGCGCTTGAGGTACGCCCGGTTGGTCTCGTGCTCGACGGCCGAGAGCAGCAGCCCGAAGGCGCTGAAGACGCCCGGATTGGGCGGTACCAGGATTTCCGTCATGCCCATCAGCCGGGCCACCTCGGCGGCCACCACCGGACCGTTGCCGCCGAAGGCGAAAAGCGCGAAGTCGCGCGGATCGCGGCCGCGGTAGGTCGATACGGCCTTGACCGCCCGCACCATGGTGCTGCCGGCCACCTGGTAGACACCGTAGGCTGTCTCCTCCAGCTCTTTCTGCAGCGGCCCGGCGACGCGTTCCGCCAATACTTCTCGGGCCTTCCCGGCGTTCAGCGCCAGGGCCCCGCCGACCAGGTGATGCGGATTGAGATAGCCCAATGCCACCATGGCGTCGCTGAAGGTGGGGTCTACGCCGCCCCGGTCGTAGGCCACCGGGCCGGGATCGGCGCCCGCACTTTCCGGCCCCACGTGCATCAAACCCCCGGCGTCGACGGCAACGATGCTGCCGCCCCCGGCACCGATTTCCGAAATGTCGATGACAGGCAGCTTGAGCGCAAATCCGCCGCCCATGACAAGCTTCGACGAGAGATTGATGCCGGCGCCGACCTCGTAGTCGCCGGTCTTGTCGACCCGTCCCTCTTCGACCATGGCCGCTTTGGCCGTGGTGCCGCCCATGTCCAGCGTGATGCAGTCGGGACCGCCGATCATTTTGGCCACCTCGGCGGCGCCGATGACGCCGGCGGCGGGTCCGGATTCGACGATGTAGGCCGGCCTTTCGGTGGCTGCTGCCAGACTCATGGTGCCGCCGTCCGACTTCATCACCTGCAAGGGCGCCTGGATGCCGGCGGCGGTCAAGTGTCGGGACAGCGAGTGGAAATAGCGCTCCAGAATGGGTCCGAGATAGGCGTTGATGACGGTGGTGCTGGTCCGTTCGTATTCGCGGATCAGCGGCAGGATGTCGCTGGAACAAGTGATGAAGGCGCCGTCCAGGTGACGGCGCAGGATCTCCGCCACGCGGTGTTCGTGTTCGGGGTTGGCGTAAGCATGCAATAGCGAGATTGCCACGGCCTCGACGCCCGCAGCCCGGAGCCGTTCGGCGGCACGCACGACGCTGGCTTCGTCGAGTTCTCGACGCAGCTCACCGAGTGGGCCAAGTCGCTCGTCGACCTCCAATCTCAGCCGGCGCGGCACCAGCGGCTCGGGTTTGGGGTAGTTGAGCACGTACATCTCGGGAATGCGCAAGCGCCGCATGTCGAGTACGTCGCGAAATCCCCGCGTCGTAACCAGGCCGGTCAAGGCGCCCTGGCGCTCCAGGATGGCGTTGGTGGCGACGGTGGTGGCGTGGACGATGCTTTCGACGTCCTCCGGTCCGGCTCCGCGCTCGGCCAATGCCTGGCTCAGGCCGGCGACGATGCCGCGACCGTAGTCGTCCGGCGTCGACAATACCTTGCGGCTTTGTTGGCTGCCGTCGGCGCCAATCAGGATGACGTCGGTGAAGGTGCCGCCGATGTCGATGCCGACGCGATAGCGCATGCTGCGATCATCCTTTGCCCCGATGGTGGTCAACATTTCATGCTAGAACGCGGAAGCACGCAAGCAGCGGGGAGCGGGGCGTGACGGCACCAGCCAAACCGATCGGCGAATTCGTCTGCCGGGTTCGCGAGAACACCTGGGTCAATCCGGAATACAAGCATCTGGTGCTGGAGGCTCCGGCCGCCGCTCTGGGGGTCGGGCCGGGCCAGTTCTTCCACCTGCTCTGCCCCGCCACGGCTACCGAGGCGCCCTTCCTGCGGCGGCCCATGAGCGTTTACCGCAGCGACCAGGCGGCCGGCCGGCTGGAATTTCTCTACAAGGTCGTTGGGGCCGGCACCCGCGTTATGGCGGCGCTGGAACCGGGCGACGACTTCGAGGTGCTGGGGCCGCTGGGCCACGGCTTCGAAATCGATCCGACCTGGCGGCGAATCGTCATCGTCGCCCGCGGCGTCGGCCTGGCCACCCTGGCGCCGCTGGTGACGGCCGCCAAGGCCGCCAGCATCGGCGTCAGCGCCATCCTCAGCGCGCGTTCGCCCGAGCTATTGATGTCGGCAGACAGCATGGCTGCGGACGGTGCCGACGTGGTGACGCTGACTGACGCAGAGGGCAGCTCCGATCCGGCCGAGGTCGAAGATTTGGTGCGTTCGCTGGTCGTCACCACACCCATCGACGCCTTCGCCACCTGTGGCTCCAACCGCCTGCTCGCGCTCTTGCAGCGACTAGGCGCGGAATACGACATCCCCGGCCAGGTGGCGCTGGAACAGACCATGGGCTGCGGCCTGGGGATGTGTTTTTGCTGCGTGCGCCGCGTCCGCACGCCGGACGGTGAAGTCTACAAGCGCGTATGTTGGGAGGGCCCGGTGTTCGACCTGCAGGAGGTTATCGTTCCGTGACTCCGGCTTCCTGCCACCAGTCGGCCGGCAGCTTGCGTTTGCCGAAGCCGAGCCGGATGTCGAGCCATAGTGCCAGGCGCCTGAAGCGGCTGCCCATCAACCAGCGCAGTGCCCGCATGGCCGGCTTTGAGAAGTCCTTGTTGTAGGGGCAGACGCGCATGCAGATGCTGCAGTCGGTTTTGATTCGAGTCCAGTAGTCGAAACACTTTTCGGCGTCCGACGTCCATTTCTTGACGCCGGCCAGGCCCGAACGATTGGCCACTTCGAAGCTCGGCGGACCGAACGGCAGGGCGCGGGGCGGGCAGGCGTCGGCGCAGCGGTCGCAAATATCGCAAAACTCGCTGACGCCGAAAGGCTGGGGCCGGTCGACGGCCAGAGGCATGTCGGTGAAGACTTTGGAAAAGCGCACCCGGGGCCCGAATTCCTTGCTGATCACCATCTGGTGCCGGCCGTATTCGCCGAGCCCCGCCTTAACCGCGAAAGGGATGGCCAAAGCTGTGTCGTTCATGTTGGCCACGGCTTCGTACCCGAGATTGCGGATGTACTGGGCCAGCATGGCCAGATTTGCGGCTTCGGCCGAATATCCCTTGCCCACGGCGGCGCTACCCGTCGCCGAGGGGAAAGTGTTGATGAGCCCGTAGTCCATGGCGTGGCCGACGACGATGACGGTCTTCAGGCCTGCGGGCAGCTCGTTGGGCCGCGCCTCCTTGGCGATGATGCTGAATTTCTGCGTATAGACCCAGCGCTCGTCGTATTCGGCGATGCCGACCAGGTCGGCGCCGAGAAAACGGGCGACGCGCTTGACCTCATTCGTGATCTGGGCCGCGTCGTCGACGGGCAGTTTTTCCGCCGCCGGCGGGTGGTAGGGGTCGATAGGATCCTGGAAGCCCTCGCGTTTGCCTTCGCTCTGGCCGCGTTCGGAGTAGGTCCGTGCCACCACCCATGAGGCGTTCCGCAGCGCAAAGTCACGCTGGCGAAAGCCATCGGCCTTGCGCGGCTTGGGATCCTTCTGCTGGGCGTAGAAGTCAGCCACGGCGTCGGACATGACGCTCTGGTCCCACTGCACGCGGCAGAACATGTCGTTGCGTTGGTCGAAGGGCTCGAAGTCGTCGCGGATCTCGAAGCCGGCCTCGCGGTCGCCGGCCCGCAGGCGTTGCTCGCGCGCTTCTTCCTCAGGCGGCCGGTTGGCCGGCCAACTCTCCCCCGGTGGCTTTTGGCCTGTTAACATGGGGTCAGTTTACATGCCGGGGGCAGCCATGGTCGATCTCAGCGTAGCTATCGGCGAAGTGACGCTCGCCAACCCCATCATGCCGGGCTCAGGCACTTTCGCCGATGGCATGGACCGGGTCATCGATCTCGACCGCCTGGGGGCGCTGGTTTCCAAGACCATCACGCCCGACGTGCGCGAAGGCAATCCACAGCCCCGGGTTACCGAGTACCGCGATGCCATGCTTTGTTCCATCGGCATACCCAGCAAGGGGCCGGAGCACTACGTCGACGAAGTGGTACCCTTTTATCGCAATTTCCGGCCGCCGTTGGTTTGCAGCATCTCGGCCTCCACGGCGGCGGCCTTCGGCGAGCTGGCGGCGCGCGTCAGCGTCGATGGCGTGGCGGTGATCGAGGCCAACATCTCGTGCCCCAACCTGGAACAGGATGGCCGCGCCTTCGCCATGGAAGAAGCTGCCACGCGGTCCGCCATCGCCGCCATCAAGGCGGCCAGTGACCGTCCGATATGGGCCAAGCTGACGCCCAACGTCGGTGACATCACGCTGATCGCCCGGGCTGCGGCTACGGGCGGCGCCGACGCCTTGGTAGTGGCCAACGCCCTGCTGGGTATGGCCATCGACACTGAAAGCTTTCGGCCCAAGCTGGGCAATTTGATGGGCGGTCTGACCGGCCCGGCGGTCAAGCCGGTGATCCTGCGCATGGTTTATCAGTGCGCCCAGGCAGTGGACCTTCCCATCATCGGCTGCGGCGGCATCGCTACTTGCGAGGATGTCGTCGAATACCTGCTGGCCGGCGCCAGCGCTGTGCAGGTGGGCACAGCCAGTTTCCGCCATCCCAGCACCATGACGCGCCTGCTCGACGAGCTGCCGGCCTGGTGCGAGCGCAAGGGCATCGCCCGGGTTGCCGACCTCACGGGCGCCATGATCGCCGACGTCGCCGAGCCCGAACGCGAGGCCGCGGTTTAGGTTTTTGTCAGCGCCTCAAACGCCTGACCCAGGCCGAGCAAGTTTTCGTCCGCGTTGGGCCGGCCGACGAGTTGGAAGCCCAGCGGTAAGCCATTGCTTGTGCCACAAGGAAGCGCCAAGGCCGGCAGACCGAGGTAGTTTATGGCACGCGTGAAGTAACCGGCGTCGGCCGGGGTGGCCAAGTCGAAGGCGGCGCCGGACAGCACCGGCTCGGCCGCTCGCGCCTCGACGTCGGCGAACCTGGGTGCCACGTCGGGGGTGCTGGGCAGCAACAGCGTGTCGACCTCGGCAAAGGCGCGGGCCAGGAAATCGGCCTGCGCCGCACTTCGCGCCTCGACGGCCTGCAAATAGTCGCTGGCCGTGAAGCCGAAGCCGATGAGCAAGCGTTCGCGCACCGCCGGGGTGAAGTCGGCGGCCCGTTGGCGCAGGCTGTCGGCGTGCGTGGCCGCCACCTCGCAGGCAAAAATGATGCCGGCCAGGGAGTTGAGGGAGGCGAAATCGGGCAGCTCGACCTCGACAATTTTGGCGCCGGCCTCGGCGCAGGTGTCGATGCTGGTGCCTAGCGCCGCCCCGAGCGCTGCCGGCAATCCCGCCAACGTCGCCGGCGGCGGTACGCCAAGCCGCTGTCCGGCCAGGGCCAGTGGCGGCGCCGATGCAGTACCGACCAGCACGGCAAACAGCAGCGCGCAATCGGCCGCCGTGCGGCCCATCGGCCCGGGGCCGTCGAGCGAGGCGCTGGAAACCACCATGCCGCGGCGTCTCAGGCGACCGAAACTGGGCAGCAGCCCGACCACGCCGTTGAGTGCCGCCGGGCTGCGGATCGAGCCGCCGCTGTCCGAGCCCAGCGAACCGAAGACGAAGCCCGCCGCCAATGCCGCAGCCGAGCCGCCCGAGGAGCCACCGGCGACGTGACTTGAATTCCAGGGATTGCGCGCCGGCCCCATCAGCACGTTCATGCCATCGGGATGGAAGGCAAATTCCGACATGTTGAGGGAGCCGAGATCGATGGCCCCGGCTGCCTCCAGGAATTCCAGCAGGGAGGCCGAATAGCCCGGCACGAAGTCCGTCCAGAGCTTTGAGCCGCAAGTCGTTGGGCGCCCGGCGCGGCAAAAGAGATCCTTGTGGGCCAGCGGCACGCCATGCAGCGGACCCAGCGCCCCCAGTTCCCTTCCGCGCTGGAACCCGGCGTCGGCAGCTTCTGCGGCCTGGAGAGCGCGTTCGGGCTCCAAGGTAATGAAGGTTCGCAATTCGCTATCGCGGGCGGCGATGCGGGCCAGGCAGGCCTCGGTCAGCTCGAGCGATGAAAGCGCGCCCTGCCGCAGCGCCCGGGCCGCTGCAACCAGAGTGAGTTCACAGGGATCTTCGCTCATGTCGCGTCGGCGCCATGGTCACGGCGTCCCAGGCGGGCCAGCACCTCGGCGAGCACCCGGCGTTGGGCGGCGACGTAGCGCACTACCGCCTGGGCCGTCTCGTCGCCCACTTCAATGCCCTGCAGGTGCAGGCGCTCTTTCAGCTCTTCGGCGCTTTCCATCCGCTCCCGTCCGTCTCGTGCCACGTGTTAGGATACTCGGATCTGGTTTTCCAACGCTATCGACTATGCCCACGCTGGAAGTCCGCTACTGGCCCAAACGCCTGCGCATCGGCCCAGGCTCGGTGGCCGATTTGCCCGACCTGATGGCCGAGCAGCGCCGCCAGCGCGCACTCGTGGTCTGCGGTCGCACCGTGGGCGGCGGCGACATGCTGGTTGGCGTGCGCCGTGCGTTGGGCGCCGGCCTGGCGGGGGTTTTCACCGGGGTCGAAGCGCACACGCCGCTGGCTGCCGTCGAGGCCGGCCTCGAGGCGGCGCGAGAATGCCAGGCCGACACAATCATCAGCGTCGGCGGCGGCAGCACCATCGACGCCGCCAAAGGCATCGTGATCCTTGATGCCAGCGGTGGTGAGTTCGCGCTTTATCAGGTCGTCCGTGGCGACGGCGGGGCCGCCGAGCGGCCCGTTCTGGGCGGCGGATCGCTGGCCCACATTGCTGTGCCGACGACCGCCGGCTCGGCTTCGGAAGCCATGCCCACGGCTGGGATTCGTGATCCCCAGGCGGGTCGCAAACTGCTCTTTTGGGACGATCACCTGGTGCCGGCGGCGGTGGTTCTGGACCCCGAGATGGCGGTCCATGCTGGGCCCGAACTCAGCGCTGCCACTGGCATGACGGCCATGGCACGCTGCCTCGAGGGGCTCTATTCCCGTGACCGCCAGGCCATCTCGACGGGCCTGGCACTGCACGCCGCCGGCTTGTTGATCGAGGCTCTGCCGCGGAGCATCACGGCGCCCGACGACTTGGAGGCGCGCCAAGCCTGCCAATTGGCGGCGCTGATGTCTGGCGTGGCCTCGATCAATGCCATGGCCTCGGTTGTCCACGCCATCGGTCACGGCGTCGGCGGGCGTTATGGGCTGCAGCACGGCATCTCGCACGCCATGCTGTTGCCGTCGGCGGTGCGGCTGCTGCTGCCGGCGATCGGCGGCGAGGGCTCCACTGTGGCGACCGCATTGGGCGGCAGCGGCGACGATCCAGCCGAAGCCGCGGCTTCCGCCATCGAATCCCTGCTCGACAAGCTGCCCCTGCCGCGGAGTTTGCGTGAGGTCGGTGTTGGTGAGGACGAGATTGCCGAATTGGCGGCCGGCACCATGGACGACTACATGATGGACTATGCGCCCCGGCCCGTGTCCGAGGCCGAGATCGCTGCCCTGCTGACCGCGGTCTGGTAGCGGTGGCGACGATATCCCAGATCCTGGCGGCCTGGATTGTCGCGGCCGAGGTGCCGGCGGCACAGCAAGGGAAGGCGACGCTGCGCGTCCTCGATACCCTTGGCCTGGTGGCGGCGGCGCTCGACACTCCGCAGGCCGAGGCGGTGCGCGAATTTGCCTGTGACCAGGGCGGTGGGTCGCAAGCCGGATTGGTCGGCGGGACGCGTTTGCCGGCCGGCCTGGCGGCGCTGGTCCACGGCACGCTGGCCCATGCCTTCGACTTCGATGACACGTTTGCCGACAGCGTCGTCCACCCCGGTAGCGTCGTCGTCCCCACGGCCCTCGCGGCAGGCGAGGCCCATGCCGCCACGGGGGCGGCCGTGCTCGATGCCGTGGCCGTCGGTTACGAAGTGGCGGCCCGGCTGGGGGCCGTCGCCGGGCGCGGCTTTCACGGCCGCGGCTTTCATGCTTCGGGGATCATCGGGCCGCTGGCCGCGGCCGCCGTGGCGTCACGGCTTATGGGTCTGACGGCTGATCAGACCGCCCAAGCGCTGGGGCTGGCCGGCAGCATGTCGGGCGGTCTGTTGGCCTTCGTCGAGGATGGCTCGTGGTCCAAGTGGCTGCACCTGGGGTGGGCGGCCCAGGGCGGCATCACGGCAGCCGGTCTGGCGGGCCGGGGTTTTCGCGGTCCGGTTTCGGTGCTGGAAAGCGATCACGGTCTCTATGCCGCGCATCTCGGCAGTACCGAAGGGGTGGAGGCCATCTGCGATGATCTGGGCGGGGTTTGGCAGGGTGACCAGGCGCTCCCGAAGACCTATCCCTGCGCCCACGTCATCCAACCGTTCCTCGACACTGCCATCGAGGCGCGAAGCGAGGAGAATTTGGCAGCCGATACCATCGCCCAGGTCATCTGTACCTTGGCACCGTGGGCCGTGCCCATCGTGGCTGAGCCGCGGTCGCTCAAGCTCGAGCCCAGCGGACCGCTCGACGCCATCGCCAGTTTGCCCTTCATGGTCGCCGCTGCGTTGGTCGAGGGCCGCGTCGATCTCGATACCTTGGCGCCTGAAAGCCTGGTGCGGCCAGACATCCTTGCCCTGGCGGCGCGCGTCGAGCACGAGGCCGACGCGACGCTGGGGCAGGGCTTCGACGGCCGGCTGGAGATCACGACCGGCCGCCGGCTGCGCTATGAGGTGCGGGCCCATGTTGCGGTGCCGGCGCAACTCCGCGAAAAATTCCGCCGCAATGCCGGGCGCAATTTCGCTCCTGGCGCCGTGGCTGCCATCGAGAGTGCCGTCGACGGTCTGGCCGAGGACGGGTTCGCGCCGCTCTGGCAGGCCTGCACCACCTCGCGAGGAACGGAAAACCCATGAGCGAAGTGAAATCCTCTCAACCGAGCCTTCGCCTGGCCGTCGACGTCGGCGGCACTTTCACCGACGTCACGTTGTTTGATGCGATCAGTGGCGCGCTGACCTCGGCCAAGGTGCTGACCACGCCCGCCGACCGCGCGGCCGGCGTATTGGGTGGCATCGAGGCGGCGCTGGGATCGGCGGATGGAGCGGCGGTGCGTGAGGTGATCCACGGCTCGACCACCGGCACCAACGCCCTGATCGAGCGCAGCGGGGCCAAGGTCGGGCTCCTGACCACCCGGGGCTTTCGTGACGTGCTCGAGATCGGCCGCATCCAGCGGCCCATGGCCGGGCTTTACGACATCTCGGTCGACCGGCCGCCGCCGCTGGTGCCGCGCCACCTTTGCCTGGAGGTCGACGAGCGCCTGGACGCCACCGGTTCTGTCCTCAGGCCGCTGGACGAGACGGCGGTCGGTGCCGCCGCTGAGACATTCGCCGCGGCTGGCGTCGAGGCCGTGGCGGTGTGTTTCCTGTTTTCCTACCTCGACCCGATTCACGAGGAGCGCGCGGCCGAGATCCTGGCGGCGGCGCTGCCCGGCGTGCCGATGACGCTGTCGTGCCGCGTCAGTCCCGAATACCGCGAATACGAACGCGCCTCGACGGCCGTCATGAACGCCTACCTGACGCCCATCATGGCGGCCTATCTCGATGACCTGGAGCAGCGCCTGGACCATACCCTGGGTGCCGCCAAGCTTTTCATCATCCAGGCCAACGGCGGCTCGACCTCTGTGCAGGTGGCCCGCCAGCGTGCCGTCACTACGGTCAACTCGGGTCCCGCGGGTGGCGTCGTGGCGGCCGCCTATTACGGCCGGCGGCACGACCGCGAACGCCTGGTTTCGGTCGACATGGGCGGAACCTCGTTTGATATCGGTTTGATCGAGGGCGGCGTCTCCAAGGTCACCACGGAAGGAGCCTTCCAGGACTTGCCGGTCAAGATTCCCATCATCGACCTGCACATCATCGGTGCCGGCGGCGGTTCCATCGCCTGGCTCGATCCAGGAGGCGCGCTCAACGTCGGGCCGCGTTCGGCCGGAGCCGATCCCGGCCCGGCCTGCTACGGCCGCGGCGGCGACCAGCCCACGGTGACCGATGCCAATCTGGTGCTGGGCCGTCTCAACCCGGATTACTTCAACGGCGGCCAAATGGCGCTGGATACCGAAGCGGCGCGCCGGGTAGTGGGCGAGCTGGCGGCCGAGATGGGGCTGGGTCTCGAAGAGACCGCGCTGGGTATCGTTAAGGTGGTCAACGCCAACATGATCCGCGGCATCGCCACGGTAACCATCCAACGCGGCATCGACGCGCGCGATTTCTCGCTCTGCTCGTTCGGCGGGGCCGGCGGCGTGCATGCCGTCGACATCGCCCGCGAGCTGGCCATGAAGGAAACCATCGTGCCGCCGCTGGCGGGCACCTTCTCGGCCGTGGGCTTGCTGGTTACCGAGATGCGCCACGATTTCGTCACCGCCTTGGGCGGCGTGCGAGCCGAAGACACCGATCTGGCCGAGTTGGAAGCACATTATCAGCGCATGGAAGAGGAGGGCCGGGACGCCCTGGCGACCCAGGGGTTTGCTAGATCAGGTATTAAATTGAATCGTTCAGCCGATCTCAAGGTGGCGGGGCAGACCTACGAACTTTCGCTGCCCTTGCCGCAAGAAGGGGCGCTGGATCCGGCCGGCCTGGAGGCGTTGCTGGTGGCCTTTGGCGATCTCTACCGCGAGCGCTACGCCTTCTTCTTTGCCGGCGAGCCCATCGAGCTTGTCAACCTCAGGGTCCAGGCCCTGGGCGCGTCGGAATCGGTCGAGTTGCCGGGGCAGTCGGGCGGCGAGGCGGCCAAGGCTGCCCGGCCCGTCTATTTCGAAGGCCCGGGCTTCGTCGAAACCGCAGTTTACGAACGCCAGGGACTGGCCCCGGGCAGCATCATCGTCGGCCCGGCGGTGATCGAGGAGGAAACCGCCTGCACCGTGGTACCACCATTGGGCCGCGCCGAGGTGGCTGAAGACCTCGGCCTTTTCATCGATCTGATCAGGGGAGAGTCCACATGACCGACATGATCACCATGCAGGTGATCCGCTATGCCCTCGAGCAGATCGCCGACGAGATGGGCTACACGCTGGTGCGCACCGGCCGTTCGACCATCATCACCGAAATCAAGGACATCTCCTGCGTCGTCACCGATGCCCGTGGACAGACCGTGGCCCAGGCCCACCACACACCCAGTCTGTTGGCCGGTTTCGAGATCACCATGAAGGAGCTGGTGGCGGCCTATCCGCCCGAAGATCTGGTGCCGGGCGACGTCATCATCACCAACGATCCCTACAAGGGCGGCCAGCACATCATGGATCTCTATGCCATCGCGCCGGCCTTTCATGGCGGCGAGCTGGTCGGCTTTGTAGGCAACATCACGCATCACTCGGACCTGGGCGGTGTGGCGGCGGGCGGCGTCGCCGGCGGTATTCGCGAGATCTACCTGGAAGGCCTCAGGCTGCCCATGGTCAAGCTGGTCAAGGCCGGCGTCGAAGACCGCGAGATCTTCGGCATCATCGCCAACCAGATACGCTTGCCCGAGAAGACCTTGGGCGACATCCGGGCCCAGATCAGCTCGCTGATGGTGGGGACCGAGCGCCTGGACCGACTTTTCGTGCGCTACGGCGACACCGTGGTGCGCCAGGCCTGGAGCGACCTCTTGGACTATTCCGAGCGGCGTATGCGCAAGGGATTGCAGGCATTGCCTGATGGCGTCTATCAGGCCGAGGATTTCATCGACGACGACGGCGTCATTGATCAACCCATCCGCGTCCACGTCAGCGTCGAAATCCGTGACGACCAAGTCATTGTCGATTTGAGCCAGTCCGACCCCCAGGCCCAAGGCAACACCAACTCGACCATGGCCAATACCCATGCCGCCATCTATTACGTCATGATTGCCGTGGTCGATCCCCAGACGCCGCCCAATTCCGGCTGCTACCGGCCGATCAAGGTGGTGACCAAGCCCGGCACCGTGGTGCATCCACTGCCACCCGGCGCCGTGGCGGCTCGCACCAACTGTTCGCAAAAGATCGTCGAGGCCATGTACGTGGCGCTCTCCGAAGTCGTGCCCGAGCGCGTCACCGCCGGCTCGCACGGGCAAATCTCGACTTGCGGCTTCGGCGGTTTGGACCCGGCCACCGGCGAGCCTTTCATTTTCACCGACATCCAGGGCGGCGGTAACGGTGCCCGGCCCTTTGCCGATGGTGCCGACGGCCAAGACAGCCATCTTCCGCGCTTCATGAATACCCCGGTGGAAGCCGTGGAGAGCCGCTTTCCTGTGCGCATCGAACGCTACGAGTTCATCCCCGATTCGGGTGGTGCCGGGCGCTACCGGGGCAGCCTGGCGCTGGTTCGCGACATCCGCTTGCTGGCCGACAAGGTGAGTTTTGCGCGCTATGGCGACCGCCACAAGTTCGCTCCCCAGGGCCTTTTCGGCGGCTTGCCTGGGGCCTGTGGCGCGTTCGTGCTCAATCCGGGAACGGCGACCGAAGTGGCGCTCAAATCCAAGGGCCTGGATACTTTGGCTGAGGGCGACCTGGTCAGCCTGCGCCTACCCGGCGCCGGCGGCTACGGCGACCCTGCCGAACGTGATCTCGACGCCATCGAGCGCGACCTCGAAAACCAGAAGATCACACCCGAAGCCGCCGAACGCGACTACGGCGTGGTGCTTGATAATAGCGGCCAGCGCGTCGACCGGGGCGCTACGGAGGCCAAGCGGAGGGGCTAGCGGGCTTAGCTATTCAGAGTATTTCATTATTTTTGTCATTCCCGCGGAAGCGGGAACCCAGGTGTTGTGCTTTATTCTGCCTTTGCCCAGCTTCTCGAAAACCTAACCAAACCTGGGTTCCCGCTTTCGCGGGAATGACTCAATTAAGCGATGGTCAGATAGTCCCTAGCTACATCTGCAGCAATCGGCCGTAGCCAGCGACAGGTTGATCGAATCCCAGCGTTCGCAAGGTCGACCAGATGGTGGCCTGGTTGGAGGTGACGACGGGCTTGCCGGTGTCTTCTTCCAGGCGCTGGGCCACGCCCATGGTGTTCCAGTTGGTGCAGGACAGAAAAACAGCGTCGCAGTCTGAATCCATCGTCTGGCAAACGAAGTCGACGATGGCGTCGTCGGGATCGGCGCCGATCTCCAGGTTGCTGCCATGCGCCCGGCCCTCGATGGCCAGCACCTCGTAGCCATTGCCCTGAAGGTATTCGCCGACCTTCTGCGTCATGGTCAGTGGATAGGGTGTCGCCACACTCAGCTTGTGCGCCCCCAGGCGTTCCAGGGCTTCAAGTACGGCCGTCGAGGTGGGCACGGCGGGAATGCCGGAAAGATCTTCGATGCGCGCCTTGATCTTTTGGTCGTAGCCCGGCCCCTCGACCAGACTGCCGCCGGTGCAGGCGTAGACAATGACGTCGACGGCGGCCGAAGCCAGGTGTTCGGTGGCCGTCTCCATGTCCTGGTTCATGCGCTCGAGGCCATCGGCGTCGGAACCGGTCAGCCACATGCGGGCCGAATGCACCGAGGTCTCGGCCGGCAGCACACGCTGAAAATCCCATTCCACCGTGGTGTTGGAGGAAGGGAGCATAACGCCGATTCGGGTGCGCTGGCTCATCTTCTCCTCGCTCGTTTGCCCGGGCAGTCTATCTTATTGTCGAAGTGGCACCAATGGAGGCAGCCCATGGGACGCATGGTCGACGGCGTTTGGCACAGTGAAGAAGTGATGGAGATGGACCAGCGCGGGGCCTGGGTGCGGCCCGAGACGCGCTTTCGCAATCGGCTGAACAGCGACGGTTTCGCCGCCGAGGCCGGACGCTATCACCTCTACGTCGCCCTCAACTGCCCATGGGCCCACCGCACCATCATCTACCGCAAGCTCAAAGGCCTCGAGGACGTCGTCTCGCTCTCGTTCGTGTTGCCCCGGCGCACGGAGGAGGGCTGGGTTTTCGACCCGGACGATGAGGCCTACCGCGATCCGCTATCAGGGAAGCGGGCCCTGCATGAAGTCTACAGCCAGGCTGACCCCGATTTCAGCGGACGGGTGACGGTGCCGGTGCTGTGGGACCGGCAACGGGGCACTATCGTCAACAACGAATCGGCCGAGATCATCCGTATGCTGGACAGCGCCTTCGCCGGTATTGCCGACGAGACGCCCGAGCTCTGCCCCGAGGCCTTGCGCCCGGAAATCGACGCCATCAACGAGCGCACCTATGCCACGATCAACAACGGCGTCTACCGGGCCGGCTTTGCCCGATCGCAAACCGCCTACGATGAGGCTTTCGCGGAGGTGTTCGCCACTCTGGACTGGCTCGAAGCACGCTTGTCCGAACGCCGATATCTGCTCGGTGATCAGGCCACCGAGGCCGACTGGAGGCTCTTTCCCACGCTGGTGCGTTTCGATGTGGCCTACCATGGCGCTTTCAAGTGCAACCTACGCCGCTTGATCGACTATCCCAACCTCTGGCCCTATACCCGCGACCTCTACCAGACCCCGGGGATTTCCGAGACCGTCGACCTGGAGACCTACAAGCGGGGCTACTATTCGCCGAGCCTTCAGCGAAACCCGAGCGGCATCGTGCCCCTTGGGCCCGTAATCGATTTCAGCTTTCCCCACGATCGCGGTTAGCGTACCTCGAGCACGATACGGCCGCGGCTGTGTTCGCTGGTCTCCAACAGGCGGTGAGCCTCAGCGGCTTGAGCGAGCGGTAGGGTGCGGCCGACCTGGGGGCGGACGGCGCCGCTGGCGACGAGATCGACCACGGCCTGCAACACGTAGGTGGCGTCGTGGATGTCGGCCCGCAGCACGTTGACGCCATGTTCGGCGCCGAGGTCCTGGATGGGCTGGGCGATCAGCCAGACCAGGTTGCCACCGGGTTTGAGCACGGCGTAGGAGCGCCGGTGGATATCGCCGCCAACGAGATCCAGCACGACGTCGTAGTCGTTGAGCTCCGTGGCGAAGTCGCGTTCGTCGTAGGGGATGACGGTGCCGGCTCCCAGGCTGCGTACATAGTCGGCGTTGGCGGCGCGGCAAGTGGCGGCGACCTCGGCACCCAGGTGGCGGGCGATCTGCACCGCCATGCCGCCGACGCCACCCGAGCCGCCATGCACCAACACGCGCTGGCCGGCCGTTACGGCGATGGTCTCCA
This sequence comes from Rhodospirillaceae bacterium, assembly GCA_002690215.1. Taxonomy (GTDB): domain Bacteria; phylum Pseudomonadota; class Alphaproteobacteria; order UBA2966; family UBA2966. The sequence goes on from NZDS01000193.1 coordinate 19,688, forward strand.
GCAGAGAGATCCAGGCGCAGACGCCGGCGTGCACGGCTGCCGCGGCCTCGGTAAACGAGACGTTGGCGGGGCGGCGCACGACTTCGGCGGCGGGACGCACCACCAGCTCGGCATAGCTGCCGTTCTCGGTGTGGGCGGTGATGAAGCAGACCTCGTCGCCGGCGCCGATGCCGCTCACCCCGGGCCCCAGCGCCAGCACAGTGCCGGCGCCGTCGCGGCCGGGGATGGTGGGAAAGGTCTGGGGAAAGATTTGCTGCAAATGCCCCGCCCGCACTTTCCAGTCGCCGGGCGCCACGCTGGCGGCATGCACGGCGATCAGCACTTCGCCGGGGCCCGGCTCGGGGTCGGGAAGGTCGGTGTATTGCAGCACCTCGGGGCCGCCGTAGCGGTCGAGAAGGATGGCCTTCATGAAAACATGCCCCCAGGCACCTTAAGATGCCATTCGGTTTCGCGCTGATAGAGATGCCCGGCGTTGAGTACCAGCGCCTCCGCAAAGGGCCGGCCGACGAGCTGAAAGCCGCTGGGCAGGCCACCGAGGAAGCCGCCCGGCACCACCAGTGCAGGCAGGCCGAGGTAGCTGAAGGGCCGCGTCAAGCGGCCGAAGGTGGCCATCACGTGGGCTGCACCGTCGGCCTGTTCGGGGTTGCAGGCGGCCATGGTGGGGGTAGCGTATTCGTAGACCGGTGTGTGCAGGAGATCGACCTGGGAGAACACGTGGTCGAGGAATTCATCGAGTGCCGGGCCGCGGCTGCGTAGCGCGTTGAGGTAGAGCGCCGCCGGGATGAAGAGGCCCGCCTCCATTTCGCTGCGGATGCCTTCGCTGTAGTCGCCTGGGCGTTCCTGGATCCAGCGCTGGTGCAGCGCCGCGGCCTCGGATTTGAGGATGATCTGGGCCTGGGCGAACCAGCGTTCGGGATCGGGCACGGCAAGCTCGACGATGTCGGCGCCCAGGTCGCGAAAGACCTCGAGGCTCTGACTGAGCAGTGCCTGCATCTCGGGGCCGATATTGTCGTGAAAAAAGTTCATGGTGGTGCCGATACGACGGCCCTTGAGCGGTGCCTCCAGGCTGGCCTCGTAGTCGGGCACGGCCACCTGGGCGGTGCTGGGATCGGTGGGGTCGGGGCCGGCGATAACGCCGAGCAGCCGGGCCAGATCGCGTACCGTACGGGCCAGCGGGCCGACGGCATCGGCCGACCAGCAGCGCGGCATGATGCCGTAGCGGCTGACCCGGCCGTAGGTTGGCCTGAGCCCGGCGACGCCGCAAAAGTAGGCCGGCAGGCGCACCGAGCCGCCGGTATCGGACCCCAGCGCGCCATAAAAGAGCCGCGCCGCCAGACCCACCGCCGATCCCGTCGACGAGCCGCCCGGCGTGTGCCGGTGGTCCCAGGGGTTCAAACAATCGCCGAAGGTGGCGTTGTGGCCGGTGGCGCCGGCCGCGAATTCGGCCATGCTCAGCGTGCCCAGTTCCAGCGCCCCGGCGGCGTCGAGGCGGTTAAGCACTGTCGCGGTGCGGTCGGCGACCACGTCCTGGCGGATGCGCGAGCCGCAGGTCGAGATCCGGCCGGCACGGTAGAACATGTCCTTGTGGGCCAACGGCACACCGTGCAGCACCCCACCGGGGCCGGCCTGGCTCAGGGCTGCGTCGGCAACCCGAGCGGCGGCTCGGGCGGCTTCGGGGTCGAGGGTGATGAATGCGTTGAGATCCTGGTGCCGGGCGGTCTGGTCGAGGCAGGCTTCGGTCACTTCCAGGGAAGAAAATCGCTTCTGCCGGATGCCGTCGGCGACTTCGGTCAGCGTCAGGCGGCAGAGCTCGTCGCTCATGAGGCCGGGTCGGTACGGGCCAGGCGGCGGGCGAAGTCGCTGCCCGGCTCGATGTCGAAATCGGCGGCTCTGACCTGGCTGGCCTGGTTGGCCAGGCGCTCCAGTTCCCCTGCCAGGCGCTGGGCGGTCGCCTCGGTTAACTCCAGGCCCCAGAAATCGCGGGCCAGTGCGGCGATCTGCTCAGGCGTTGGCATGGCGCCTCAATTGATGACCCCCTGTTCGCGCAACCGGGCGCAATCGTCGGCTGAATAGCCCACCTCCTGTAGCACGGCATCGGTATGCTCGCCGTGACGCGGCGAAAAGCCGTATTCCATGGTCGGCGTCTCGATGTCCACGGCCATGGGCTGCATGCCGATGCTCTGGCCGTCGGGCAGTGTGGTCCGGGTGACCTTGCTGCTGATGGCCTCCATGGCGCGGACCTGGTCGATGGTCTGGATAGCGGCTTGGGGGATCTTGGCGGCCGCCAAGTCGGGCTCCAGTTCATCACGATCGTATTGGGCGGTGATGGCCCCCAGCTCGCGATAGATGTCTTCGCGCTCCTGGTAGCGGACCTCGGCCGTGTCGCGCCGGCCATTGTGGCTCAGCGACGCGAACTTCTCCAGGGCGGTGAGGCGCGTCCACTGCACGTTGCTGCCGAGCGCCAGGTAAATGAAACCGTCCTTGGTGGGATAGACGTTGGTCGGGATGAACTTGCGGTGCGCATTGCCCCAACGCGTGATCTCCTCGGGCCCGCATTTCATGTCGACCAGCGGCAACAGCGTGATCAGCCATGATGCCGCGGCTTGCAGCATCGAGACGTCGATGCGCCGGCCCTGGCCGCTCTCGGCCCGCTCCAGAAGCGCCATCAAGACGTTGGCGTAAACCTCGTCGCCGGCCTTGAGGTCGACCAGTGGTACGCCGGCCAGCGTCGGCGGTCCGTCGGCAAAACCGGTCACGTCCATGTAGCCGACCATGGCCTGGATCACCGGGTCGTAGCCCGGCACGTTGGGATATTCAGGACCCATGGCCGAGATGGCGGCCCAGATGAGGTCGGGCTTGACCGCCTTCAGAGTGTCGTAGTCGATGCCGAGCTGCTGGTAGCGCACCGGCACGGTGTTGCAGCAGAAGACGTCGGCGTCGAGCTCGCGGATGATGCGCTGCAGTGCTTCCTGACCCTCATTGGTTTTGAGGTTGAGGGATATCGCCTCCTTGCCGACGTTGGGGGCGATGTAATAGGAACGCCGGTCCTCATCCGCCACCTGGCTGCCGATATAGCGGTTGGGATCGCCGGGATGTTTATTGCCGCCCTCGGCCGTCGCTTCGACGCGGATCACGCGCCAACCCAAATGCACGAAGCGTAGCGTGGCGTAGGTCAGCGACAGCGCCTGTTCCATGGAGACGACGGTGCGTGGTTTCATATTCGTCCTCGAGCCGAAATGGACAATGGGGAGCGGCGATCGGCGGCGTCCAGCATTTTAGGGAGATGGTGCCCAATCGAAGCCTGCGCCAGCCCGCATTTCCCGCCGGGTCACGGCCTGCGTCGCTCCCAGGTGATGCGATCCGCTAGGAAAAGACCGAAGAGCGTAGTGGTACTACGCACTTCGGTCTTTGACAACGCGGGCGCGCGCACAAGGACTCTGCGGAGCGACCCTTCGGGCGGCGCTGTCGCACCGACAGGGTGCGTCACGCTGCTTGCCCGATGTCCCACATCGCGCTGCGCAGCGTTCCTACCCTGTCGGCGCGCCGAGGGACGCCACTGGGCCGCGCAGGCCATGACCCGGCGGGAAAAGCGGGCTAGACTGCGCGGGCTAGTATTCACTTATCCCCACAGGATCACAATGGACCACGCTAGGGGCGCCCGGGGCGACCGCATTCGCGGCGAAATCGAGGCCGGCATCGGCTGGCTGACCATCGATAATCCCGAACGGCGCAATGCGCTTACCTCGGAAATGTGCCAGGCCATTACCGCTGAGCTCGCGGCATATGCGGAAGACCCGGCGGTGCATGTAGTGGTGCTGCGAGGCGCCGGCGACAAGGCCTTCATCTCGGGCGCCGACATTTCGGAATTCGCCACCGAGGCCGATACCTCGCTGGCGGCGGCCAGGGTCGACGAGGCATTTGGTGCATCGGTGGCGGCGCTAGAAAGCTGCCCGCTGCCGGTTATCGCCATGATCCGGGGCTTTTGCATGGGCGGCGGTGTGGCCATGGCCTGCGGTGCCGACCTGCGCATCGCCGCTGACGATGCGCTTTTCGCCATTCCTGCCGCCAAGCTCGGCATAGCCTACAATTATGTCAGCCTGCGCCGCCTGGTCGAGACCGTGGGCCAGGCCGCGGCTAAGGATATCCTTTTTACCGGCAAGCGCTTCGACGCCCAGGAGGCCTATCGCATCGGCCTGGTGGACTATTTGGTGCCGGCCGCAAAGCTCGAGACCGAGACCCAGAATTTGGTCGAAACCATAGCCGGTAACGCGCCGCTATCGATCCGGGCGGCCAAAGCCGGCATTCACGAAATCGTCCAGAAAGGGCCGCAGGCCGACCTCGAAATGGTTGCCGGCATGCTGCGCCAATGCGTCACCAGCGAGGACTTCCGCGAGGGCCAGGCAGCCTTTCGGGAAAAGCGCCAGCCCGTGTTCAAAGGCCGCTGAGCGGAAAGATGTTCCTTTTTGATTTCGATCAAGGATTGGCCCTGGCCGCTCATGTATCCCTGAAGTCGTGGGCACCTTGGATCGGGTGCCGGCGGGGCGGCCGGGCCGAATTCAGGCACCGAATAGTCCGAGTGTTGGGGGAGGAACCAATCCCTGCGGTTCCTTGTGAGGCCTCGATTTGTCGGACCTGCTGCTAACAGCCGGCCCCGATCCACTTTTTTCCGAAACCGGTCCCATGCCATGAAACTTTTCGAGCCCCTCGACATCAACGGCTGCGTGATACCTAACCGCATCCTGGTGCCGGCCATGGTGACGCGGCTCTCGGGCGAAGACGGTCTCGTCAACCGGGATATCACGGATCGCTACGTACGTTACGCCGAGGGCGGCGCCGGCCTGATCGTAGTCGAGGCCATGGCGGTTCACGGTGCCAAGTCGGGCCCGCTGTTGCGCATCAGCGACGACAGTTACCTGCCGGGCTTAAGCGAAATGGTGCGCCGCGTTCACGATACTTCGGATAGCAAGATCGTGCCCCAGATCATCCATTTCCTGAAGATCGCGCGCTCGGGCTGGCGCCAGACGATCGACATGCTGGACGAGGCCGACATCGACGCCATCGTGGGGCATTTCGGGGCCGCCGCGGCGCGTGCCCGCGAGGCCGGTTTCGATGGTGCCGAGCTGCATTCGGCGCATGCCTACACGCTGTCCTCGTTCATCTCGCGGCGCAATCCGCGCAATGACGACTACGGCGGCAGCCTGGAAAACCGGCTCAGGCTGATCGGCCGGGTGATGAACGAGGTGCGGCGCCAGGCCGGCGACGATTTTGCCGTCGGCGTACGCATCGATGCCGAGGAATTCATCCGCGGCGGCTATACCGTCGAAGAAGGCAAGCTGATCGCGCTACGCCACGCCCAGCTCGGCTGCGACTACATCTCGCTCTCCGTCGGCGGCAAGTTCGAAGATGCCGAGCACCACCCGGGCAAGGTGCTGCACGCCTACTCAGGCTATTCCGGTGAACGCGCCATGCCTGATGCCTGGCACCCCGACATGACCCACGTCGACCTGGCGGCCGAGACCAAGAGCTTTATCAACGCCAAAGGGTTCCAAACCCCCATCGTCACCGCCGGCAAGATTTGGAAGCCCGAGGATGCCGAGCAGATCCTCGAGGAGGGCCGGGCCGACGTTTTGGGTATCGCGCGCCAAATGCTGGCCGATCCCGACTGGCCCAACAAAATCAAGCGCGGCGAATCCGAGCGCATCGTGGTTTGCGATTTTTGCAATATCTGCAAGATCCTGGACGGCGAGCATCGGCCGGTCAACTGCTACCTCTGGCCCAAGGGCGCCGTACAAGCACCGCCCGATGCGCCCGGAGAAGGACCGACCTGGGGCCCGGGCGGCGGCGATTTGCAGGTCGCGTTTCAGGGCGGCGAGGCGCGCCTGACGTGGTCGAAAGCGGAGGGCAGCGTTGCCGGCTACGACGTCTATCGGGCTGCAGACGATGGCGCCATGTCGGTGATCGAGGCCTCCAAGTCAAGACGTTGGAACGACCGCTCCGCCATGGCTGGTATGCGCTATCACTACTACGTGCGGGCCTACGACCCGGCCGGCCGCCCCAGTCCGCCCTCGAACACGGTGCTGCTGGAGCCCGAGCTGCCGAATTATGGGGCCCGCTAGCGCGGCGCCGAACCCCCTCCCTATCCCTCCCCCTGGAAGGTGGAGGGGACTCGAGAGGCGCAGAATTGGACGGCTGATGCCCGCTCCCTCCACCGATTCGGGGGAGGGTGAGGGAGGGGGGCTTACGGCCGGGGCGCGGCGATCGTCGCGCCGCCGTCGATCACCATGGTCTGGCCAGTCATAAAGCCCGCCGAATCGGAAGCCAAATAAACTGCCGCGCCGGCGATCTCGTCGGGCTCGGCGATACGGCGCAGAGGCGCGTTGCGCACGGTGCGTTCGTAGATCTCCGGGTTCTCCCACAGCGCCCGGGCGAAGTCGGTGCGCACCAGGCCGGGTGCTATGCAGTTGATGCGCACGTTGGCCGGGCCCCACTCCACCGCCAGGCTGCGCGCCACCTGGAAATCGGCAGCTTTCGAGATGCAGTAGGCCGCCAAGGCCCCATCGCCACGGTAGCCGCCCACCGAGGAAACAATAATGACCGAGCCGGAGCCTTTTTCGGCCATCTGCGGATAGACCATGTTGCAGATCCAGATGTTGCTGCGGATGTTGCATTCCAGGGTGCGGTCGAGGGCGTCGTCGGGGATGTCGGCGAGTGGCCCGAAGTGGGGATTGACGGCAGCGTTGCAGACCAAAACGTCGATCGAGCCCCAGGCCGCATTGGTTTCGTCGATCAGGTTCTGAAGCTGTTCCTTGTGGCGGATGTGGCAGGGAATGGCCATGGCCTGGCCGCCCTTTTCGCGTATGCCGGCCGCCACTTCCTCGCACTTGTCCGCCTTGCGGCTGGAGATCACAACCTTGGCGCCGAACTCGGCGTAGCGCTCGGCGATGGCCCGGCCAATACCCTTGGTCGAACCCGTGATCACCGCCACCTTGTCTGTCATCTGGAACATTCTTTTTCCTTCGTCTCGAGCCCCGTTGGCGACAATAAAGAGCGGCTGGCGACGGTTCAAGCCGGGGTGGTTTGGCGGCGTCGGGCTCCTATATCGCTCGTTGAAGAAGGACATCCAGCGAGGAAGAGTAAGTGGCTCCGAACAATCCCCCTTTTCGCGCCGAACACGTCGGCAGCCTGCTGCGCCCCAAGAAGCTGACCCAGGCCTTTCGCGCCCACGGCGAGGGCCGGTTGAATGATGCCGAATTCGCTGCCATCCAGGACCAGTGCATCCGTGACGTGGTCAAACTTCAGGAAGACATTGGGCTCAAGTCGATCACCGACGGCGAGTTCCGCCGCGCGTCTTATTGGTCCCACTTCGTGGAAACCGTCGAGGGCTTCGGCGTGCGCCCGGCGCGCTTCAAGTTTCGCGACGCCGAGGGCGTCGAGCAGGATTTCCTCGCTCCCATCGCCGAGGGCCGGGTGGCGCGCAACCGGAGTATCTCGGGCGGCGAATACGAATTCCTCGCCGCCACCACCCGCGAGACTCCCAAGGTCACGATCCCTTCGCCGCCGACCATGCATTTCTGGGGCGGTGCCGGCGAAACCGATTCGGTCTATCCGGACGTCGAAACCTTCTTCGCCGACCTGGCCTTGGTCTACCGGGCCGAGATCGGCGCCCTGGCCGAAGCCGGCGCGCGCTACGTCCAGGTCGACGAAGTGCCGTTGGCCATGCTCTGCGACCAAAACGTCCGAGATCGCCTGGCGGAAGGCGGCGAGGACGCGGAACGCCTGATCGAGCGCTACATCGAGCTCATCAACGCCTGCGTCGGCGACCGCCCGCCCGGCCTGACCATCGGCCTGCACCTCTGCCGCGGCAACTTCAAGGGGCGCTGGCTGACCCAAGGCGGCTATGACGCCGTGGCCGAGAAGATGTTCACTGGCATCGACGTCGACGCCTTCTTCCTCGAATACGACACGCCGCGGGCCGGAGACTTCGCCCCATTGCGCTTCGTGCCGGAGGGAAAGTCGGTGGTGCTCGGTCTGGTCACGACAAAATCCCCGGAACTTGAAAAGCCCGACGACCTAAAGAGCCGCATCGACGAAGCGGCAAAGGTCGTGCCCTTGGATCGGCTGGCGCTGTCGCCACAATGCGGGTTCGCTTCGACGGTTGCCGGTAACCCGGTGACAGAAGAGGACGAGATCAAGAAGCTCTCGTTGATTGTCGACGTGGCGCGCGAGGTGTGGGGGTAGCTCCACCTACGCCCTTCGCCGAACCAACCCGATCGTCCCCAGCGACAGCACCAGCACCACGCCCATCAAGACAAACACTAGATTCGGCTGCCCGGTGTCGAGGATCAGGCCGAACAGCACGGGCGTGACCGCAGCGCCGACGTTCAGACCCGTCATGACGAAGCCGAAGACGCGGCCCGAGGCGCCTGGCGGGGTGGCAGCGCGGACCATCATGTCGCGGGTGGGGCGGATGGCGCCGAGCATGAGGCCGACGAAGCCGAGCGAGAGGCCGAGCGCCACGGCGCCGAGGGGGAGGCCGGCAACGGCGAAAAGTACAATGGCGCCGAGGATCAAACCGATTGCCGTCACCAGGCCATGGCGGTGGGTGCGGTCGGCAAGCGGGCCGCCGAGCAGGATGCCCAGCGTCGAGACCACCAGGAAGACGGTGAGGACCGAGTTCGCCGTTCCCAGGGCCAGGCCGTGATGGTCGACCATGGCGCTGACGCCGAAAGCGTGCATGCCCGAGGTGACGGTCGCCATCAGGACATAGAATCCGAACAGTATGAGGATCTGGGGTGCCAGCAGCATCCGTGCCGTGGCCGCTGGGGCGCTGGCCCGGACCTCGCTCGGTGTCGTGTCATCCTGCAGCCAGTGGCCCCAGAGCAGCAGCGGCACCGCGATGGCGGCGATGGCCAGACCAACGCCAACGACGGCAGGACGCCAGCCCAATTCTGCCGCCAACACCGTCATGGTCATGGGCGCCAGCGCGAACCCGGCGTAGCCGGCGAAGGTATGCAGGCTGAAGGCGCGGCCGATGCGGGGCGTGGCGACGGAGCCGTTCAAGATCGCGTAGTCGGCCGGGTGGAAGACGCTGTTGCCCAGGCCCGATAGTGCCGCTCCGGCGACGATGGCCCAGTAGCCTGGCGCCAAACCGATCACTGCGATTCCCAGCCCGGTCAGCGCTACCCCCGCCACCAGCACCGGCCGGGCGCCGATGCGGTCGACCAGGAAGCCGGCCGGGATCTGTCCGATACCGGACGCCACGCTCATCGCCGTCATGATCAGACCTAACGCCGCGTAGCTGACGCCGAACTCGACCTTGAGCAGCGGAAACAGCGGCTGCACGGTGAGAAAGGCGAAGTGGCTGGCGGCGTGGCCGATGCCGATCAAGGCGATGATCGGGCCGAAGCGGCTGACGGTGGTGTCGGTCAAGGTGTTCCCCGCATGCCCGCCAGCATAGGCGATATGGGGCGAACACTCGTCGGCAATTTCGTCACAGCCCCCTCCCTCACCCTCCCCCGGTTCTGGGGAGGGAGCTGTTATCGGTCGTACCTTTCTTCCCCCTCTCCCGCTTGCGGGGGAGGGCCGGGGAGGGGGTGGTTCCAACTCATCGTGGCTTGGCACGCAGCGCGGCGGTCGCCGCTTCGTCCAGCGCCAGATCTTCACCGACTGCCACGCCAAACAGCTTGCGGGCCTGTTGGCGGCTGTAGTACCCGCGCACCAAGTCCTCTACCACTAGCGCCGGATCGCGCTCGAAGGGATCGCCATAGCCGCCACCGCCGGGCGTAGAGACCCGCACCAGATCGCCGGCCTGGAGTTCTATGTCCTGGGCCTTGGAAAGGTGGGGCGGCGTGTAGCTGTCGCCGCCGTGTTCCACCGTTACCCGATTGACGCCGCCCGTGTGGCCACCAAGGGCCCCGTTGGGTCCTACCCGGCCGTGGTCCATGACCATCGAGGCGCGGGCCTCGCCGCGGCGCAGCCGAACCGCGTAGTTGACACCGAAGCCGCCGCGGTGGCGGCCGGCGCCACCCGAGCCCTGGTGCAGCGAATATTCCTCGAACAGCACGGGATAGCGCTGCTCCATGACCTCGATGGGCGTGGTTTTGGAGATGCCGATGGTCGAGCAGCCGTTGCTCAGGCCGTCGCTGTGGCGCGAGCCGCCGTAGCCGCCGCCCGAGATCACGTACATGACGTAACCGCGGTCGCCGGCCGGATCGACCCCGCCCAGCGCGAAGTTGCCCGAGGTGCCGGCGGGAGCGGCGAACAGGCGCTCGGGCAGGACCTCGACCAGGGCGTCGAAGACCGCTTCGGCGATGCGCTGGCTGACCTCGGCAGCGCAGCCCGAGACCGGCCGCGGGTAGTGGGCGTGCAAAAAAGTACCGTCGGGCGGCGTGATGTGCAGGGGCTCGAAGGTGCCGGCGTTGATCGGCACCTCGGGGAAGATGTGCTTGATGGCTAGATAGACCGACGACATGGTGGTGGCCAGCACCGAATTCATGGGACCGCGGCAGGGCGGACTGGAGCCGGCGAAATCGAAATGGAGCGCGCTTTCGCGCTTTTCGATACTCACCTTGATGTCGAGAGGCTGGTCGACCACGCCGTCAGAATCGACGGACGCCTGGCCCTGGTAGGTGCCGTCCGGGATCTCGTCCAAGCGCGCCCGCATCTGGCGCGCGGCGCGGCGGCGCAGCTCGGCGATGCCATCGAGAACGACATCGCGTCCATAGCGGTCCAAAAGTGCGGCCAGCCGCCGCTCGCCCACCGCCAGGGCCGAGGCCTGGGCGCTGATGTCGCCGATGCGCTGGTCGGCGATGCGGATGTTGGAGAGGATGATGGCCAGGATCTCGTCGTCGACCTGACCCTCCTTGTAGAGCTTGACCGGCGGCAGCCTCAGGCCTTCCTGTTCGACCTCGGTGGCATTGGCCGAAAAGCCGCCCGGCACCATGCCGCCGGTGTCGGGCCAGTGACCTGTGTTGGCCAGCCAAAAGAGCATCTCGCCTTCATAAAAGAACGGCCGATAGAAGCGCACGTCCATCAGATGGGTGCCGCCGAGGTAGGGATCGTTGGCTATCACGACGTCACCGGGCCGCGGGTCCTTGATGCGCTCGGCAACATAGCGGGTGCCGAACTGCATGGTGCCGACGAAGACCGGCAGCCCGAGGTCACCCTGGGCAATGAGGGCGCCGTCGTCAGGGCCGTAGATGCCGTCCGAGCGATCCAGCGCCTCCGAGATCACCGGGCTGAAGGCGGCCCGCACGAAGGCCAGGTCCATCTCGTTGCAGACCTGCTTGAGGCCGTTCTGGATGACCGCCAGGGTGACCGGGTCGAGGCCGCTCACGGCTCTACCTTGACGATGAGATTGCCGATGGCGTCGAGGTGAGCCCGGTCGCCGGGCTCGATGACCGAGGTGCAGTCGCTCTGGCGCACGATGGCCGGGCCGGTGATGACGGCATCGGCCGGCAAACGGGAGCGGGCGTAGACCGGTGTCTCTTGCCAACCCTCGGTGAACCAGGTGCGCCAGCGCGCGATCTCGGCCCCGGCCAGCGTGGCGGCGCGCTCGCCCGTCGCCAGGGCGGCGAGATCAAAACCCTGGCGGCGGCCGATGGCGGCGGTGTGCAGGTTGACCAGCAAGGGCCTGATCTCCGGCAGCTCGACCATGAAGCGCTGCCAGTAGGCCTCGGCGAAGGCGTCGCGTAGCCCCGTGACAGTCAATTCCCGGCCCGGCACGGGCACGGTCAACACGTGGGTCTGGCCCTGGAACTGGAGATCGGCAAAATGCAGGAATTCGATCCGCTCGACGGCCACGGCCTCGCGCTCGATGGTTTGGCGGCCGTTGGCAATCTGCTCGGCGATGATGCTGCGGGCGGCTTCGATGTCCAAATCGGCGAGCAGCACGTTCAACGTGTTGACGTAGTCGTGGCGGACGTCGGCGCTGAGACAGCCGATGGCGTTGGTGATGCCGGGCCGGGCCGGCAGCAGCACCTCGGGGATGCCGAGTTCGCGGGCCAGGGCGGCGGCGTGCATGGGGCCGGCACCGCCGAAGGCAAAGAGCTTGAAGTCGCGCGGATCGTGGCCTCGCGAGAGGCTGACCATGCGGATGGCGCCGGCCATCAAATTGTTGCCGACGCTCAGGATGGCGGCTGCGGCCTGCTCGCCGTCGAGGCCGAGAGGAGCGCCGATGTGTTGCGCCATGAGGTCGCACACGTGATCGCGGCTGACCGGGTTGTCGACCGCCAAAAGATCGTCCGGATCGAGGCGCCCGAGCACCAGATTGGCATCCGTCATGGTGGGGGTTCGGCCGCCGCGGCCATAGCAGATGGGGCCGGGATCGGCACCGGCACTTTCGGGTCCCACGACCAGCATGCCGGCGTCGTCGATGCGGGCGATGGAGCCGCCGCCGGCACCGATGGTGTGAACGTCGACCATGGGCACGTGGATCGGCGTGGCGTACATCAAATCGAGCTCGGCGGTGACCTGGGGCACGCCATGGAGTACCAGGCCGACGTCCGAAGAGGTGCCGCCCATGTCGTAGGTAATGACACGGTCGATGCCGGCCGCCCGGGTGGTGGCGGCGGCCGCCATGACGCCCGAGGCCGGTCCCGACATCACCGTGTGAACCGCGGCTTCGCTGACGATGGAGGCCGAAACGGAGCCGCCGTTGCCTTGCATGACCATCAGCTCATGGCCAAAGCCCTGTTCCGCCAGCTCGTTCTGCAGGCGCTCGATGTAGGCTGCCAACACCGGCTGCACGGCGGCATTGACGGCGGCCGTGGTGCCGCGTTCGTACTCGCGAAATTCAGACAGAATGCGGTGCCCGGCGGTGACGTAGCGGTTGGGCCAGTGCGTACGAGCCAGTTCCAGCACCCTGAGTTCATGCACCGGATTGCGGTAGCTGTGCAGGAAATGCACGACCAGGGACTGGCAGCCGGCCGCCGCCAGCTCGGCCATGGCGGCGATCACCGCGTCTTCGTCGAGCGCCACCACGACCTCGCCCTCGGCGTCCAGGCGTTCCGGCACCTCGAGCCGGAGCTGGCGCGGGATCAGGGGCTCGAAGCTGCCCAGCAGGCCATAGGGTTGGGGCCGGGTACGGCGGCCGAGCTCCAATACGTCGCGAAAGCCCTGGGTGGTGATCAGGCCGCAGCGCGCGATCTTGCGCTCCAGGAGTGCGTTGGTGGTGGTCGTGGTGCCGTGGTTGAGGCTTTGCAGCCGCTCCAGCGCCACCTCTGCCTCGTCCAGCGCCGCCAGCACGCCGAAGGCCTGATTATCGGGTGTGGTCAGCACCTTGGCGATGCGCACGCTGCCGCTGGCCTTGTCGACCACCATGAGGTCGGTGAAGGTGCCTCCCACGTCGACACCCACATCAAGGCCCGCAGGAGCGCTTTTATTGGCGCTCATGCCACGTGGCGCAGCGCGTCGGGCAGCACGGTGCGGCGCCGGCCCTTGAGTCCGAGATAGGCGGATTCGATCTGGCCTGCGCGCAGCATGTCCTCGGCCCGGGTCTGGCCGCGGCCCAGGGCCTTGTCGATGGTACCGGGGGAAAGATCTCCGACGGCGACGGTGACCAGCCTGTCTCCCAGGTCGCTGTCATCGTTCAGCGCTTGCGCTGAGTGGCGTTCTATGGCGGCGTCGTCGCTATTGACGGCGTTGGCGATCAGGGTGGCGGCGGCGTCGGCGGCCGCGGCTGAGCGCGCCAGCACGGTGACGGCATCGGCGATGCCCAGCGATTGCGAACGGCCACGCCAGCCGGAGGTCGCCAGGCCGCGCGCCGGCTGGTCGAATTCGAGCCTGACCTGGCCATCGACGTGGGGCCGGTCGGCGTTGTCGATAACAGCGGCCGTGAGCATGCGGCCGGGCGAGAGCCAAAACGCTATGTCGCCGCCGTTGTTCACGTAGGCCCGCGAAATGTCCGGGCCGGCCAGCAGCGACAACAGGTGATCGGCGACGGCTCCTGCCACAGCCGCCATGGGGGTGATGAATTCGCCGGCGTGGGGTGCTACGGCCGCTGCCATGCGCCGCGCAACGGGACCTGCCAGATCGGGCCGGGCCGGGGCTGGTCGGCGCAGCTCGTCAAGCTCATCCACCAGGTTCTGCAGCACGGACTGGAAGGCTTGGACGGTCCTTTGGTAGGCCCCGGCCACGGCCTCGGGCGAGCCAAAGGCTTGGGCGATGATGTCGATCGGGCCGTGGTGCAGGTGCAGCCGTTGGCCGTCCGGCAGCAAGCTTGCCTGGGCACCGCTCATCACAGGCGATCCAGCGGCCAGGGGTTTTCGGGCAGCGCCGGCCGGGTTTCATGGCCGCCCTCGGCCAGCACTTGGTCGAGCCGCACCACGCTGGCGACGTGGCCACCGAGCGCGGCGTAGTCCTCCAGCGTCAGGGTGAATTCGATGGGCGAGACCAGGGCCGGTGTCGGTACGTAGCCGAAGGAATTTTCCGGCATGCGCGAGACGTCGACCATCAGCGTGATGCCGCCACCCGGCCAGATGTAGCAGGGCGCACCGCCGCAGGTGACACGGGTGATGGCTTGCTTGACCGAGCGCGTCAGACGAACGGGGTTCTCCGTCACGCCGGCCCGCAACGAGCCCCCGGCGCCGGCCATGTAGAGCACGGTCGAGAGCGCCGGTTCGCAGTTTTCGGCAATGCGTTCGGCAGTTTCGAGAATCACCGCGGGCATCTCGGCGGCGACCGGTTCGAGATCCTGGTTCAATTTGTACCAGGCGGCGTTCTGGCCAGTGGTCGAGACCATCAGCAACCGCAACCCTGGCCAGGCGACCTTGGGGTCGATGCGCTCGATGATCTCGAGCGGGTTGCTGAGTGTCGTGCCACCCCAGGCGTTGCCGGCCTCGGCCACTTGGAAGTAGCGCCCCGGTGTCGAGCGCCGGCCGCGCACCCGGATGCCGGCCGCTGGCAGGCCGAGGAACTTGCCGGCCATATGTTCGCTGAGCACACCGGTGATCTGGTCGTCGACGACGATGACTTCGTCGGCGTGACCCTGCCATTGCCGGGCGAACATGCCGATGGTGGCCGAGCCGCAGCCCACGCGCATGAGGGTTTCGCGCTGGCCGTCGACGATGGGTGCGGCGCCGGCTTCGACCACCAGCCCGCAGCCGCCTTCGATGTCGAGCTCGACCGGCTGGCTGTTGCACATCTTCATGAGCGCCTGGCAGGTCACGTCGCCCTCGCGCCGCGAGCCGCCGGTGAAATGTTGCACGCCCCCCAGCGCCAGCATTTGCGAGCCGTATTCTGCCGTGCTGACGTGGCCGATGACTTCGCCCTGGCAGCGCACGGCGGCCGCCTCGGGACCCAGGTGGCGGTCGGTGTCGATCTTCACCTTGACGCCGCAGTAGCTGAAGATGCCCTCCGAGACCACGGTCACCATGTCGATGCCGTCGACTTCGGCCGAGACGATGAAGGGGGCGGGCTTGTAGTCGGGATAGGTAGTGCCCGAACCGACGCCGGTGAGGAAGCGTTCGCCGGCCATCAGTTCGCCGTCCCATTGCGCGCTTTCTTCCAAGAACGGCACGAGTGCCTCGGCCCGGGCCGTCACAAGCAGTGGATCCAGGCGCAACAGCGTCCCTTCGCGGTTGGCATAGCGGTCGCAAGCACCGGCCTGGCCCTCGCGGATGCGGCACAGCACCGGGCAGGCGTCGCAGCGGATGACGTCGTCTGCGTTCCCTGTGGCGTTCTCTGTCGTGTTGCTCACGATTGCTGTTCCCGCAGCGCCTGCCAGAGCCGGTGGGGCAGCACCGGCAGGTGGGTCAGGCGCACTCCGGTGGCGTGGCGGATGGCGCCCAGGATGGCGGGCGCCGTGGGGATCAGACCGGGCTCGCCCACGCCTTTGGCGCCCGAAGGTCCCTGGGGGTCGGGGTCTTCGATCAACATGATCTCAATCTCCGGCACGTCGCCGAAAGTGGGAATCAGGTAATCGTGCAGGTTTTCGGTGAGCGGGCTTTGGTATTCCTCCATCAACGCCAGACCCAGGCCCTGGGCGATGCCGCCGTGGACTTGGCCTTCCAGCAGCTTGGGATTGATGGCTCGGCCGACCTCGTGGGCGGCGATAATCTTGACCACACGAGTGGTGCCGAGCTCGACGTCGACCTCGACCACGGCCACGTGGGCGGCGAAGGAATAGCTCGGGTAGGGGTTGCCCTGACCCTGGGCGTCGAGCGGGCTGGTCGGTGGGTCGAAGGTGCCGCTGCCCAGCAGCGCCAGGCCGCGGCCGGCGGTGGCCGGCAGCTGAGAAAGTTCAATGCGGTGGTCGACACCGCTCTCGCTGACCAAAAGCTCCGTACCCTCAAGCGCGAGGCGAGCCTCGTCGCCGGCGTTGACGCGGCGCAGGACTTGCTGGCGCAGGTCGCGCCCCGCCAGTTCCGCCGCCTTGCCCGAATAGTAGGTCTGGCGCGAGGCCGAGGTCTTGCCGGCATCGGCGGTGCGATCGGTGTCGCCGAAAACGTAGCTGAAATTCTCCACCGGCAGGCCCAGGGCGTCGGCGACGATCTGGGCCAGAATGGTATTGGCGCCCTGGCCGATGTCGACGGCGCCGGAGTGCAGCACCAGCTCGCCGGCCGCACCCAGGCCCACCTCGATGGTAGAGGGGTTGGAGACGCCGGTATTGCCGACGCCGTACCACATGCAGCCGATGCCGACACCATGGCGCAAAGTTCCGCCATCGCTGCCGCTAGCGGCGTTGTTGGCGGCGTTGTTTTCTGCGGCGGCGGCCAGTTCGCGCTGCCAGGGTTTCTCCAGCGCCTCGAGGCAGGCCGCAAATCCGATGCCGCCCTCCAGCACTTGCCCCGTGGCTGTGCTGTCGCCTGTCACCAGGGCGTTGCGCCGACGGATTTCCAATCGATCGAGGCCGAACTCCTGGGCCAGGTCGTCGAGTAGAGTCTCGTGAGTGAGCGCTGCCTGGGGTACGCCGAAGCCGCGGAAGGCGCCGCTCGGCGCCTGGTTGCTCAGGATGGCCCGGGTGCCGATGTCGACGTGAGGCGCGCGATAAGGCCCGCTGACGTGTACCGGCACCCGCGATGTCACGGCCGGGCCCCACGAGGCATAGGCGCCGGTATCGAAATCGCCGGCGAAGCTGATGGCGGTAATGTGGCCCTCGGCATCCGAACCCATGCGCGCCGTAATGCGGGCGGCATGGCGCTTGGGTGTGGCTTGCATGCTCTCGCGCCGGTCATAGACGCAGGCCACCGGCCGGCCCGTCAGCCAGGCCGCCAGTCCCACCACGGGCTGTACCGAGAGATCCATCTTGCCGCCGAAACCGCCACCGCAGGCCGTCGGCACAATGCGAACCGCTTCCTTTTCCAGTCCCATGATGTGGGCGATTTCGTCTCGGTTGCCGTAAGGCGCCTGGGTCGAGACGTGAATTTCGATGCGCTCGCCGACTCGTTGCGCCCAGCCGGCCTCGGGCTCGATGGCGGCGTGTTCGACAAACGACGTGGCGACGTCGACCTCGGCCACCGAGGCGCTGCTCGCCAGGGCGGCTGCGGCATCGCCGCACCGGATACGACCCTCGGTGAGCACATTGTTCGGGTAATCGGGCTGCACCGCCGGGGCGTCGAGGGCCGTGGCTTCCGCCAATCCAGGGACTGAGGCCAGCGGCTGATAGTCGATCGGCAGCTCGTCGTCGGCGAGGTTTGCCAAGGCCAGGCGCTCGCCGATCAGGGCCAGGACCGGTTCGCCACGAAAGCGCATGACGCCGTCGGCCAGCACCTGCTGGTCGCGCATGTCGGGAAAGACCCCGTAGGCGTTGACCGGCACGTCGGCCGCCGTGAGGATGCGTTCGATCCCGGGATGACGGTTCCGGAAGGCCTCGAGGTCGCCGAGTTGGAAGCGCGCTGCCGGGTAGGGCGAACGCATGATACGGGTCCAGAGCGCATCTGCCGGAATGCCGTCGGCGCCGAAGCTCGCCTTGCCCAGGACCTTGTCGGGGCCATCGACCCGATCCAGCCGGGCCCCGACAGCTTCGCCGGGGCCGGGAATTTCCGGGGCCCTGTCGGTGGCCGCGTCGAGCACCGCATCGACGATCTTGTGGTACCCCGTGCAGCGGCACAGCACGCCGCTCAGCGCCACCTCGACCTGACCGCGGCTGGGTTCGGGATTGGTCTGCAGCAGCGCCGTCGCCGTTAGCAGCATGCCGGGCGAGCAGATGCCGCACTGGGCGGCGTCGTGGCGCAAAAAGGCGCGCTGCAAGGGCGCCAACCCGTCTTCGCCGGCCAGGCCTTCGATCGTTACCACGCTGCGCCCTGCCAGGCGCGCTGCCGGCAGCAGGCAGGCGCAGACCGGGTTGCCGTCGAGCAGGATGGTACAGGCGCCGCAGTCGCCAGCCTCGCAGCCCAGCTTGGTGCCGGTCAGGTCGAGCCCGTGGCGCAACACCTCGGCGGCATGGGCGCCGGGCTGGCAGCTCGTCGAAACCACCTGGCCGTTGAGGGTAAAGGCAACAGCGGTTTCGCTCATACCCGGGCTCCGTTGGCACAGGATTCCAGTGTTCGGCGCAGCAGTACGAGCGCGCCGTCACGGCGGTAGGCGGCCGTCGCCCGCACGTCGTCGATGGGGGCCAGCGCCGCCAGGTGGCCGGCCTCGAGGCGTTCGCCCAAGCCAGACGCGCAAGGTGCGCCGGCCAGCGCCGCCTCGGCCTCGGGCAGACGCAACGGGGCTTCGGAACAGGCGCCGACAGCGAGCCGGGCGCCGGCCACGCTGCCGCCCTCGAGCAGCAGCAGCACCGCCACCGAGGCCACCGAAATCACCATGTAGCGCCGGGCCCCCAGCTTGGCGAAGCGCGCAGCCGCCGGCTGCGGCGGCTTGGGCACGATGATGGCGCTGACGATCTGGTCGGCGGCCAGCGCTGTGCGCCGGTTGCCGAGCACGAAGTCCTCCAGGGCAAGCGTCGTGGTGGCGGCGGCCGAGGCCAGTTCGACGCGGGCCTCCAGCGTCAGCAACGGCGGCACTCCGTCAGCCGCCGGCGAGGCGTTGCAGAGGTTGCCGCCCAGCGTGCCGACGTTCTGGATCTGGGGCCCGCCGACCTCGCGGGCGGCTTGCTTGAGACCTTCGAAGCAGGGCGGCAGTTCGGCTCGGGCCAGCTCGCTCCAAGTGGTCATGGCGCCCAGGCGCCAGTGGTCGTCGCTCTCGGTAATGCCGCCGAGTTCCGCGATCGCCGTCAGATCGAGCAGTGGTCCGGGCAATGGCCGTCCGGCGTGAGCCGGATAGAGATCCGTGCCGCCGGCAATGATGGTGTGTGGCCTTGCCGCCAGTGCCGCCAATGCCGCTTCAAGCTCGGCCGGCCTCAGGTATGCCGTCATGGGTGCACCCCCGGGAAACGCCGGCCGATCCTATCAGCCCCAGCCCGGCGGCCAACCCTATTTGTCTCGGATGATCACCCGTTCAGCCTTGCCCTCGTAGCGCGGCAGGGTGCCCAAGTCGTGACATTCGACCTTGAGGCGGACGCCGAGGCGGGCGCGCAGCGTATCGGCCACCTGCTTCGCCAACTGTTCGGTGCCAGCATTGCTCTCGGGCCGCCGCTCGATCGCCACTGTGCCTTCCTCCAGCACCCGGTCGGAGCGGTCGATGTATATCTGCCAAGCTTCTTTGACGGTACCAGGTGTGGCGGCAATGACGTCCTCGACCTGCGAGGGGAAGACCATGGTGCCACGGATCTTCAGCATGTCGTCGGAACGTCCGACGATGGGGCCGATCAGCGGCAGGCCGCGGCGTCCGCAGGGGCAATCGTAGGGATTCTCGGAAAGCCTCACCAGATCGCGGGTGCGCCAACGCACCACCGGCGAGGCCTCCTTTTCCAGCGTCGTCAGCACGATCTCGCCTTCGCCGCCGGGGCCCACTGGTTCCAGCGTCTGGGGATCGAGGATCTCGGTCAGCACCGTGTCCTCGTTGATCAAATGCATCTCGTTCCGATCGTGCGAATGGGGGCAGGCGATGCCGACGTTGGGGCCACCGGCTTCGGTGGTGCCGTAGGAATTGACGGCCTGGAAGCCCTCGGGCATCTCGGCTTCCAGTTCACTGCGAAAGCCGGCCGAGATGGATTGGCCGCCGAAGAAGCCGAGCCGTAGGCGCCAGTCGCGCTTGGGGTCGATGCCGGCCTCCTTGGCTTGGGCTACCACCGACATGAGCCAGAAGGCGGACACCGAACAGACCGTGTGACCCTGATCGCGGAGCCACTGGATGGCCAATTCGCCGCGCCCAGGGCCAACTGGAAAGCAGGTGGCGCCGATGGTCTCGGCGCCGAGGTCGAAGCCCAGGCCGCCGAGCCAGAGGCCGTAGCCGTAGCCCTGGTAGACGATGTCGCCGGCCCGGGCGCCGCCGGCGACATAAATGCGCGCCATCTGACGCGGCAACAGGTCGCCTAGATCGCGTTCGGTGAAACCGAACATGACGGGCAGGCCGGTAGTGCCGGAGGTGGCGCAAAAACGGCGCACCTGAGACCGCTCCACGGTCAGTAAGGGATAGGGATAGAGAGCTCGCAGGTCGGTCTTTTCCAGCATTGGCAACTCGCCGAAGGCCTCGGGGTGGCCGATATCCTCGGGCTTCATACCGGCCGTGGCAAAGTGACTGCGCCAAGTTTCGCTGGCCGCCAGTCGTTGGCCCAGGACCGTTAGCTTATGTTGCTGTAGGGCGACCATATCCTGGCGCGAGAGGCGCTCGATATCGGGCTCCCAATAAGCGGTATCAGTGATCATGTTGTCTCCCGTCCTCGGCGATGATGGCTTCTACCACACGCCGGGCCGTTTCGGCACAGGCCTGGGTGCCGCCCTCGCCGTATTCCTTGACCCCGTCGCCGACGTTCCAGAGGCCGGCCACTGGCGTCGCCTGGGGCATATCGAAACCGGCGCAGGTACGCTGGGCAGGCCAATCGCCCCGCATCACCCGTATGGCCAGCACTCGGGCCTGATCGAAATTGGCGAACTCGGCTCGAAGATCCTGGAGCGCCAGCTCGCTCTCGTGCTCGGCGTCGAAATCGCCCATGGCCGGCACCGGTACGGCGTAGGCGACGTAAAGGTGCCAGCCTTCGGGCGCCAGTTCGGGGCAGGTGGCGCTGAGGTTAGCCATGTTGCAAAGCCGTTCGGTCTTGCCGAAGGTGACGATGCCGGGGTCGTCGAACAGGGGCTCTGGGCTGGCCAGGTGGATGGCGATGTTGGCCGTCGGCCGGATCAGCTTGCGCATGGTTTGGAGATAATCGGGCGAAAAGCCCTGCTCGCCGGCCAGCGCTACGGTGGCTCGGGGGCCCAGGTTGCTGACCACGTAGCGGGCCGAAACCTCGATGCAATCGCTGCCATGACGTATCCGGGCGCCCCGCACACGGCCGTCCTCGACGACGATTCCCTCGACCGGGCTCTCGAGCCAGACCTCGCCTCGACGCTGGATGGCGGTGGTCAGTTCGCCGAACAGGCCGCCGGTGCCCCGGGGGCAATAGCCGAAGCGGCGGAAGGCGCCCTTCTGGGTGAAGTAGGTGAGGAAGGCGCGGGCCGGCAGTTCGTCGGCGTTGACCGCGAAGATGGCGGCGCAAAGATTACGGAAAATCGCATGCACGGTTTCGTTGCCGGTGAAGCCGGCCACCCAGGCCTGGGTGGTGAGGTCCTCGTCGGGCAGCTTGCCCTGCTTGGCCTCGGCCATGGTGGCCATGATGCCGGCCGCCCGCTTGGTCAGGCCGTTGAGCAGGAATCCCCAGCCGCCGCGGCTTACGTCAACGCGCTTGCCGCTCAGCCGGAAGCTGGCGGCCGGGCTAGGCTGGCGTAGGTCAAATGGCGCGCCGACCAAATCGAAGGTTTCCTCCAGCACGCCGCCCGGCTCGATAGCGATGGCGCCGGTGTTGATGTGGAATCCGTCGATCACTTCCGTGCCGGCGCGGCCGCCGACTCGCTCGCCGGCCTCGACCAGCAGCGTGCGAAAGCCCAGATGGCTAAGCCGTGCCGCGGCGCAGAGGCCGCCGACGCCGGCCCCTAGGACCAGGGCGTCTACTTCAAGCTGCGAACTTTTTTCGTGGGTCATGTCGATCTCATTTGGGGGACTCGAGCCTCAGGCCCGAAAGGAAAATGCGCTGGATGGTTTCGGCCAGGCCGGCGGCGCCCAATGGCCCGCGGGGATCGTACCAATTGTGCAAACCGTTCATCAGCGAAAGCAGCATGAAGGCGGCCACGGTCGGGTCCATGTCGGTCAACTGACCGGCCATTTGACCCTCGTGGATGATGCCGCGGATCAGGTCGAGGTATTGGCGCTCGATGGCCTGCACCTCGGCACGCCGTGCCTCTGGCAATTGGCCCAATTCGTAGGTCAGTACCTTGAGGTTGTCGGGGTGGTCATGGAAATAGAGTGAGTGCACCCGGATGATGGCAGCCAGTTGGGCCAAGGGATTGTCTTCGTCCGCCACCGCCGGCCGCACTTGGGCCAGGATGGCCTCGATGGAGGCGACACAGACATGGTAGAGCAGGTCTTCCTTCTCGCGGATGTGATAGTAGAGCCCGGCCTTGGAAAAGGCCGCCTGGGCCGCCACCTCGCGAATGCTGGTGGCCGCGAAGCCCTGCGACGAAAACAATCGCGCCGCCGTATCCAGCACCTGATCCCATCGTGCTTCTCGTGCCATGACGGTTTCCCCGAAAGTCGCCGCAAGGAATTTTAACTAAACCGACCGATCGGTAAAGTATCACTATGATAGCAGCAGGGTGGCATGCGTCAAGGCGAGATGGTTCGCGAGGATTGTTGGCAAGTGGTGGTGAGGAAGCGAGTCTGGTCAGCAAAAAAAATCTATTCATGTTAGCGGTAACTAGTGGGCGGTATGCATATGTGATATTATCCCCAAAGACTGTGGGGAATTGACTTGGTCCGGCCGTATTTATTGGTCGGAGCGTCGATAGTCTGAGGGAAGTGAGGATGGTCGTTGCCGAACCGGCATTGGCCGGTGCGACTTTAGCCGATATTTCCCAGATAGCATTCGTATCGTAGCAAATCGTAGGCGAACCCGACCACCGATGGAAGGAATTTTGCTCTGCGGTCATTCGGCAG
>NZDS01000194.1 GCA_002690215.1 Rhodospirillaceae bacterium
CGAAGCCGGTCAGCACCTCGACCTGGCCCAGGTGCGCCACCAATTCGCCGGCCGGCTGGTCGAGGACGAAGCTGGTGGAAATCAGCAGGAACGCTACGACCGCAAACGTTTTTCCCCATGCAGCGAGCTTCGGCATTGACGACGGCATGCCATTACCTTCCGGGAAGCAATTCTTCGGTATGGCCGAGCAGCCGATAAAAACCGAGTGCGGCCCATTCGCGCAAGCCCAGCGCCAGCAGCGACATGGCGCGACGCAGGTTGATGCCGAGTTGCAGGCCCGGCGTTCCGTCCGTGCGGTAGTCGACAGGATAGGGAATCATCGGCCAGCCGGCAGCGCGAAAGACGCCCATGGCCCTCGGCATGTGCCAGGCCGAAGTCACCAGCACCCAGTTCTCACCCGGCTCGGGGTCGGCCAGCTTGCGGCCGAAAACGGCGTTCTCGGCAGTGTTACGTGCCCGGCCGTCATAGCGGATACGGGCCGGATCGATACCGAAATCGGCGAAGAATCCGGCCGGCCAGGCGGTCCGGGCGTCGGAATCGAGGCCCTCGCCGTTGGCACCGCGACTGACGATGAGATCGGCTGCAGGATAGCGCCGGGCCAGGGCGACGAAGGCCAGCAGGCGCTCGGCGGCGTCGCCCAGCACCAGTTGGCCACGGGCCAGGGACAGCGCTTCGTCGGCTGCGCCGCCCAGCACGACGATGCCGTCGACCCGATCGGGCAGCGCCGGATTGGCGACAAAGCGATCCTCCAACGGCCCCACCAGCATCAGGCCGAGCGGCAGGGCCGCCAGCACCAGCAGTGCCAAGGTAGCGAGCAAGATAATCAGGCGTTTCCTATTCAAATTCAAAATTTCCCTAACGTGGCACGACGGTCTGGCCCGGCTCGACCGCCGGTACGGCGTCGCTGCCGATCAATTCGAGGTTGGCGAAGCGGCCGACGCGATCGGCCAGGGCTGCGGCGGCCTTGGGATCGAGTTTATCGCCATCGAGAAAGCGCCGCAGCAGCGCTCCGTTGCGACGCATATCGCCGGCTGCACGCCGGGGCCAGAAGTCGGCCGGCCGCCACAGCCGGATAGTGCCGTCAGTACCACCCGAGGCGAGCCAGTGGCCGTCGGGCGAGAACTTCGTGACCACGGCGAATTCGCGATGGCCGCTGAGCCATTCGAGCGGTCGGGCAACAGGTTGGTCACCGGGCAGGCGCCAGAGCCGCAGCGTGTGGCGGTCGAGGCTGTGGGAGCCCGAGGCCAAGAAATTGCCGTCGGGGCTGTAGGCGGCGGCCCATACCATGCGTGAGTGGTGGCCGAGCCAGGTGTCCAGCAATCGACCGCTGGCGACGTTCCAGAAACGGATGGTGTAGTCGGCGCTGGTGGTGGCCAGGGTGGTGCCGTCGGGGCTGAAGGCGAGGCCGCGCACCACGTGCTTGTGTCCTTTCAGGGTGTGTCTGGGCCGGCCGGATTCGGCCTCCCAGAGCCTGGCCATGTAGTCGTCGCCGACCGTCGCCAGAAGCTCGCCCCGGGGGCTGAAGGCGACGCCGCCGACCGGTTTACGCTGGTGTCCGTCGATGCTGTAGAGCGGCGCCAGCGAGGGCGCCTGCCAGACCTTGACGAAGCCGTCGTAACTGGCCGAGGCGATCTTGGTTCCGTCGGGACTGTAGGCCACGGCGAAGATCCAATGATCGTGGGCATTCTCCTGCGCTGCTATCTCGACCCCATCGGCCAGGCGCCAGAGCTTGAGCCGGCGGTCACGGCCGCCCGAGACGAGAAAGCGGCCGCCGGGGTCAAGCGCGATGCCGCGCACGGCGTCGCTGTGGGCGGAGGTCGCCGGCGCCGTGGCGAAGCGCCGCAGCTCGTCACCGCTGGCCACGTCCCAGAGACGGACCATGCCGTCATCGGAGGCCGAGGCCAGGCGGCGGCCGTCGGGATGGAACGCCAGGCCCCGCACGGTGGCGCTATGGGCGCGGATGACTGAGCGGTATTCACGCGGCAGGATACGCCAGCGCTTGAGCGTGCGGTCCTGGCTGGCCGTCACCAGCAGACTGCCGTCGGGGGCATAGGCCAGGTCGCTGAGGTAGTGGCGATGGCCCTGCAGCGCGGCAATTTCCTGGCGCGAACCGAGGTCCCAGATCCGCGCCGTCTCGTCGAGGCTGGTCGAGACCAGCAGGTCGCCCTCGGGCGCGAAAGCAAGACCTTCGACGGATTTGTCGTGGCCCTTGAGAACCGCCACCTGGCGCCAGGAAGACAAATCCCAGAGCTTGATCGTGCGGTCCCAACTGCCTGCCGCCAGATAGCGCCCGCTGGCATCGATGGCAACGGCGCGCAGGGGCTCGTCGTAGTGCTGCAGGCGCTCGGGCTGGCGCTTGCCGGCAAACTCCCAAAGCGTGATGGCGCGGTCGTCGCCGACCGCCACCAGGGTTCGCCCATCCGGCGCAAAGGCAATGTCATTGACCCGCGTCTCACCGGCCAGGCGGGCCACCTCCTCGCCGCTGGCCAGCGATTCCACGACGATGGCGCCGGCCCGTCCGGCGCTGGCCAAATGGCGGCCGTCGGGACTGAAGGCGAGCGCCGATACCGCACCCTGGTGGCGAACCTGGGCCTTCTCGGGTGTGCTCGCATCGAGGCGCCAGAGCACCACCCTGCCGTCACCGCCGCCGCTGGCGAAGAGCTCGCCCGCCGGCGCGAATTTCAGGGCCGTGACGCCATCGGCATGGGCCGGCCAGGTTTTGCCACCGGCCAGTGCCGACAAGGCCTGCTGCGAAAGGCTGCCGTCTTCGGCACCTACCACCAGGGTGCGGGAGTCTGCCGAGATGGCCACCGCCAGGGGCGTGCTGGCCTGAACCTGCGAGTCTTCGAGCACAGCCTCGAGGGCCAGCGAGGAGAGGAAGTCGGTGTCAAAGGGGCTGAATCGGGTGCCCGCCAGCCCGCGGTAGCGGATGGCGTGGGCGCCGTAGAACATGGCGCTGCCGTTGTTCCTGGCCGCCGCCGCGTCCTTGGCTTTGCCAACCAGAAGGTCCGAGAACCTGCTGTTCTTGGCCTGCTCGGCTGCCACGGCGTCGCGGTATCCGTCATACCAGATACCGGCGATCAAGCCGATAATAAGCGTGGCAGCGGCAGCCAATTCGGCCCGCAGCCAAAGCCGGCGGCGGCGGTCGCGTTGCCTGAGTTCGTCGTAGTCGACCTCCAGCAGACCAGAGAGCAGTTTGAAGAAAGCATTGGCGCGGCCATCCTTACCCGGCCGGGCATCGGCGGCGATGGGCTCGCTGCGCTCCTCGCTGACCTGGCCGTCGGCCGTCACATGGTGGCGCAGCGCTGCCGGAAAGCATTCCAGCAAACCGCTCTCCGGCCGCTCGCTGGCCCAGGGCTCGCCCTCGATGATCAGGGGCAGCACTCGGTCCTCGCGGTCTAGCTGCTTGAACTGGATGATCTCCTCGTTGACCCAGCGGGAGTGCGCCGCGTTGGGCGAACAGAGCACGATCATGTAGCGCGAGTCTGCCAGCGCCGCGTTGATCTTCTCGCCAAGATCGGCCGAGCCGGGCAGTTCCTCGCGGTCGCGGAATACCGGAAAGACGCGCTTCGGCAGCGGCCAGCGCGAGCCCGACCGGCCAACCAGGCGACGCGGCACGCGGTAGCGCTCGAGCCGCTTGTGCAGCCAGCCGGCCCAGGCTTCGTCCTGGTGGCTGTAACTGATGAAGGCCCAGTACTTGTAGTCCGGGCTGGTCACCGCGCTACTTTCCATTCAGGACATCGTAAAGGAAGGCGGCGGCGATCTTGTTGCCGGCCGCAGTGACGTGGCTGAAGTCGATGTAGAGCCGGTCGTCACCGTCATAGAGATGCGTCGCCAGCCGCATCCAGTCGTGACCGCTATCTGAGATCATCCTAGCCACCAGGGGGTAGACGGCCGCGTACTGGGCCCGTAACTCGGCGCCGAAATAGTCCAGCTCCTCAGTGATATGATCGACCCGGGGCCGGCCGACGTAGGCCACAGGCTGGAGAACGGCGCGGAAGCGGCCGCCGTGCGCCGTCACCAACTGGTGTGCCGTCTGCCAGTTGCGCAGCAGGCTCTCGGCCACCCGCCGGGCCTTGTCCGGTTGTTCGTCGCAGACCCAGTGGTTCTCCGGCAAGGCCGCCCAGGCCGGCGCAATGCTGACGCCGCCGAGCCGCTCCAACAGCTCCACACTGTGGCCGAGAAAGACCGCCCACAGCCCGGCCAGGAAGGCGCTACGCCGCTCCTGCAAGCGCTGTTCGAGCTTCGGGTAACCGCGGATGCGCTTGGACATCTGGTGTTGGCGGTTGTGTCCCACGACGCCTGTATCGGCGCGGCACAGCACGGCCACCTCGTTCACCCCGTCATAGAAGACGGCACTGCCGATCTTTTTGCCGGCGGTGATCAGGCTGGTCAGGCGGGCCAGGCTCTGGCGGCTGACATAGCTGAACTGACCGTGATTGCGCACCTTGGCCTGGGGCCAGAGTCTTGCGAGTTCAGCCGCGATGGTGCCGTCGTCGTCGACACCGACGCCCCAGACGGTGGAGCCGCCGAACAGGCGCACCACTTCGCCGGGGCCCCATGCCGCCGTTTCCGCTGCCGGGTTACGCTCCCCCTGGTCGTCGATGGTGATGGTACGGCCAGCAAACGGCAGCGCCGCCCAGGCGACGTAGGGACGGTAGGTAAACTCGAGCTCGTCGAGCTCGCGATAGTGTTGCTCGGCCCGCGCCTTGTCGGTGTAATTGGGCAGCCGGAAACGATAGGACCCGCGGTTCGATTCCCCGGCCTCGTCGGCCGCCAGCTGAGAGTCCGGTTCGAGCAAACCCAGCACAGCCATCGCGGCCAGATTCAGCGCCACCAACAAAACCGCCGTCTCGGCCAGCCAGATGGCCAGCAACTCCACAGGGCCGCGACTGCGGCGGCGGCCACGCCGGGACCAGCCAGGCCTGTTAGAGCGCAGCGATTTCATCGCCGAGGCGGCGCAAGAGGTACATGGGCAGGCTGCCATAGCCCTTGGCCGCCGGGTGGTTGCCGACGTAGTCGCAGGCGAACCGGGTGGCCTGCTCAAGGGTCAGCTGGGCGGCGAAGGACTCGCTGACGTAGACGCAGCCCTCGGGCGTCACGGGTTCTATCCGGGCGGTCCGGCTGACGTGGGCGCCGAAGTAGTTCTCGACCTTGAGCACGGGATCGCGGGTGCGAAAGATGGGGCCGTAGTGGCCACCCAATCTGAGCGCCATGTCGTCGGGAAGATCGCTGCCCTGGCGCCGCAATTGGGCCATCGTCGCCTGCATTTCCAATGCGCAGCGTGCGGCCTCGCCGACACTTTCGAAAACCACAAATACGCCGTCGCCCCAGGTGTTGCGAAAGCTCACCCTATCGCCGAACTTGTCGATGACCTCGGCCAACCGACCCAGGATCTGCTCGACGAACAGCGGCAGATCGCGATCACCGAGCTTGCTGAAGCCCTTGACGTCGCCGAAAAGCATGGCCCGGCGGACCCGATGCAACCCTTCCGAAGCGGGCGGCGCAGCGGCTGGGGCCGACGCAGAAGAAGCAGGCATTGCTGCCGGCAGCGGGATGATCTCCTGCTGCAGACCCAAATCGCGCCACTGCACCACGTCAAAGGCGGTGCCGACGGGAGCCGCCGGCGGGACGCCATCCCAAACCGCCATCTGCAACAGCGGACCATCGAGATAGCGCGCCCTGAGAACAGCCAGGCCCATGGCCGTACCACTGCAATAGCTGAATAGCTGATCGTCGCCCAGATAGCTGTCCTCGGTGGCGAATCGCACGCTGTGGGCGGCCTCGAGGCAGCGCTCGAAGCGCTCCACCCAGGCCTCGCCGCTGGGCCGCACGGAAATCTCGACGAACTCCTCGCGCCGGAAGGGCAGCGCGACGTGAAGCTCTGCCTGGCGTTCCAGCAAAGCCTCGGCAAACAGAATGTCGGCCCCGGCGGCCAGCGAGCCGTAACCGAAGCCGACCGAGTGGCGCTCCAGGCCCTCGCCGATGGTCGCCTTCACCAGGTCCTCCTGGTCGGCGGCAAAGCGACCCTGGCTTCCTGGCGGCAGAATGATGTGGCCGCAGAAATGGATCACACAGGGCGGCCCGAAACCGGCCAGCACGGCTGCATCGAGGTGCGCTGCCTGGCAGACCAGCCGTAGCTGCTTGCGCGTCGTGGCCAAGGCCGCAAGATCGCCACCGACGAATATCCCTGACCACCTTCTCGGCCGGAGCTTTCTCGCTCATGGATTTCTGCCTCATCTTCGTTCCCTTCGGTCAATACGATGAGC
>NZDS01000195.1 GCA_002690215.1 Rhodospirillaceae bacterium
AGCCTGGCCCTGAGTCCGCTGTGGCTGATCACCGCCCGGCGCCTCGAGGAGATTCGCTGGCGCGCCGTCAACGAGCCAAGGGCGGTACTGGTGCAACTATACGGCCACGAGGCCGGTTTGGTTCTTGCGGCGGCCGGCCGCCTGTGGCGGCTCGCGTCCCGGGTTATGTTCAGCGTCTGGAAATCGCTCAGCCCCTATCTGCGCCGTCTACGAAGCCGAAATCGCCCGCCTCGCTAAGCCCCTCCGAACGCCATCCCGCAGCGCAACAAATTTCAGCTAATACCCATGACGTCATGAGTTAAGAGCCGCCAAACGCCCCGAAATTCCATCCTGCAGCGCAACAAATTTCGGCTAAAACCCATGACGTCATGGGTTTTCTATGGGGGTCTCAAGGGGCTCGAAACGCCAGTCCGCGCCGGTTTCGCTGCGCGTTACGCAAAGGTGGCCGAGCCACGTTTCGTCGTCGCTTTCCGGGAAATCCGTGCGCGCATGGACGCCCCGTGTTTCTTCGCGCCGGCCTGCGGCCTCGAGGATCAGTTCGGCGGCGCCGGTAGCGAGCTGCAGCTCGAGGAACTTTTCCATCTGCTGGGGCTCGTTGATGCCGCGGGTGCGGTGGGCCTGATCGGCGATCTCGCGCACCTTTTCGAGGCCGGTGGCAATGCCTTCACGGCTGCGGCTGATGCCGCCGAAACGCCACATCACCTCGCGCAGTTCGAGCTTCAGGGCGTCGGCGTCGCTGCGTGGGTCGCCTTCGGCAACCGCCGGCATCAGGCCTGTCGGATCGCCCGGTTGGATTTGCCGTGCCGCGGCATATTGGGCCGCCGCCGTCCCGGCGCGGTGGCCGAAGACGATACATTCGGTGAGCGCGTTGCCGCCCATGCGGTTGGCGCCGTGGGCACCGCCCGAGGATTCGCCGGCGGAATAAAGTCCCGGCACCGAGGTGGCGCCGTATTCGTCGGTAATGGCGCCGCCGCAAGCGAAATGCGCCAGCGGGGCTATGCGGAAGGGCTTGTCGAAAGCCTTGTAGCGGCGATTGAGATAGCCCCAGTTGATGGCCGAGATAGAGGTGGCGCACCAGGTTTCCTTGGATACCCCGGTAAGGTCGAGAAAGACCTCGCGGCCTTCGATCTCAATCTCGTTGAAAAGCGCCTGGGCGAACTTGTCGCGCGAATGGATGCCGGCCGGACGCGCTGTGATGTCGTATTTCTGGTAGATGTCCTCACCGTCCGAGTTGACGACCTCGCCCAAGTCGACGCCGTCAGGTGCCATCAGGAACGACGGCAGCTTGGGCTCGGCGATGGCCACCGGATAGAATTGCACGAACTCCATGTCGACAAGCTCGGCGCCGGCCTCGAAGGCCAGGGAGTAGGCGTCGCCGGTGATGCTTTGCGGATTGTCGTGATGCAGGTAGAGGCCCCCGGCGCCACCGGCGGCCAGCACCATGGCGCCACCCGTCATACCGAACCAGCCCTTCTGCCGGGCCGAATAGGCCACCATCGAAATGCCGTCGTCGTTGGCTTCAAGGCGCCTGACCACCGAATGGTTGACGAAGCGAACGCCCATGCCTTCGGCCTTGGCGCTCAGGCAGCGCACGATCTCGCGGCCGAAAACCGGTGCCTGGTCGGCCGCTTGCTCGGCCGGCTTGGCCAGGAAATGTCCCTTGTCGGAGGTGGCGTTCATGCCCCAGGCCAGCAGGTCGCGGAAACGATCGCCCGCTTCCTCGGCCATGATCTCGATCATGTCGACCCGATTGAGACCACGCCCGGCGTTCAGGGTCAGCGCCAGATACTTGTCGACGTCCAGGCCCTCCCAGGGGCCGGCGAAGGCGCCGACGCTCAGCGTGGTCGAGGTTCCGCCGCCCGGTGCCCGCTTGCCTAGCACCGCCACGTCTGCGCCTTCGGCCCGTGCCGTGATGGCCGCCATCAGTCCCGCTGCACCCGAGCCAATGATCCAAACGTCCGCCGTCAGTGTTTCCATGATCGTATCCCCGGTCGCTCTGCTCAGCCGACCCCCCGTTACCAAGGCGATTGTAGACAGTGAGAAGCAGGTGCGAAACCTGCTAGACGACCTGAAGCGCTTGACTCGATTGCCCGCGGTGCCTGTGATGGCGCGATGGCGTCGTCAACCAAAGCGGCCGATCGACAACCGGCCCGACGGCCGGCCGGGGTACGTGTGGCCTTCGGTTCGCTCTATCCGCTGGGACCCGGCAAGCTGGCGTTGATCGAGGCCATCGCCGACACCGGCTCGATTTCCGCTGCCGCCCGGGCGCTGGGCATGTCGTACCGCCGGGCCTGGCTGCTGGTAGACGCGGTCAACCGCAGCTTCCGCCAACCCCTGGTGGAGACCTCGACCGGCGGTCGTGGCGGCGGCGGCGCCCGGGTTACCGAAGCCGGCCGCCAGGCCCTGGAGCAATACCGCCGCATCGAAGAAATAGCGGTGGCCAGCGTACGCGAAGAGGTCGAAGCCTTCAGCGCGCTGTTGGCCGACGACATTGCCGTGCTGCCAGAAGATCCCAACGGCGAGAACTGACGCGGATCGAGCTTCAGCCGACCCTTTCCACCCGTGCCGCGCAGAACTTGAACTCGGGGATCTTGCCGAAGGGATCCAGTGCCGGGTTGGTCAACAGATTGGCCGCCGCCTCGGGATAGCAAAAGGGAATGAAAACCATACCCGGCGGCACCCAGTCGTCGACCCGGGCCTTGAGCTCGACGCTGCCGCGGCGCGTGCTGACGCGCACCATGCTACCGCCGTCGAGTTTCAGCGCCGCCAGGTCGTGGGAGGAAAAATGACCGAATGCCTCGGGTTCGATGGCGTCGAGGACGCTGGACCGGCGCGTCATGGCGCCGGTGTGCCAGTGTTCCAGCAAGCGCCCGGTGGTCAGCACCAGGGGATAGTCGTCATCGGGCAGCTCATCCGGCGGCAGCCCCGCCGCCGGCACGAACTTGCCGCGTCCCGAGGCGGTGGGGAAGCCGGTACCGAAGATCACTTCCTGGCCCGCTTCGTCCTCGGCGGCACAGGGGTAGGTAACGGCATCCTCGCGTTCCAGGCGCTGCCAGCTGATACCGGCCAGCGGTTCCATGCACTGGCGCAACTCGGCGAATATCTCGCGGGGATGGCTGTAATTCCACGCCAGCCCCATGCGGCGGGCGATTTCCTGGGTGATCCAGAAGTCCTGGCGGGCCTCGCCGGGCGGCTCGATGGCCTGGCGGCCGAGTTGCACCCGGCGGTCCGTGTTGGTGAAGGTGCCGTCCTTTTCCGGGAAGGCCGAGGCCGGCAGGATGACGTCGGCATAGGCTGCCGTCTCGGTCAGGAAGATGTCCTGCACGACCAGGTGCTCGAGTTTGCCCAGCGCCGCCCGGGCGTGTTCCAGGTCGGGATCCGACATGGCCGGGTTCTCGCCCATGATGTACATGCCCTTGATGGTGTCGGCATGGATGGCATCGTTGATCTCGACCACGGTCAGGCCCTTGTCGGGATCCAGCTTGGCCTGCCAGAACTCCTCGAAGCGTTGGCGGTTCTGGGCCACGTCGACGGCCTGATAGTTGGGGTAGACCATGGGAATGAGGCCCATGTCGGAGGCCCCCTGGACGTTGTTCTGGCCACGTAGCGGATGCAGGCCGCTGCCCGGGCGCCCGATCTGGCCGCACATCAGGGCCAGCGCTATCAGGCAGCGCGCGTTATCGGTGCCGTGGACGTGCTGCGAAATCCCCATACCCCAAAAGATCATGGCGTTGTCGGCACCGGCAAAGGTGCGGGCGATGTGGCGCAAGCGCTCGGCCTCGATGCCGCAAACCTCGGCCATGGTTTCGGGCGGAAAGGCCTGCAGGTGCTGGCAGAATTCTTCGAAGTTTTCGGTATAGCCGGCGATATAGTTTCGGTCGAAAAGCTCCTCAGTGACGATGACGTGCATGATGGCGTTCAGCATGGCGACGTCGCTGCCCGGTTTGAACTGCAACCAGTGATCGGCGTGGCGGCAGAGCGGCGAGCCTCGCGGGTCCATGACGATCAGCGTCGCACCGGCCTGGGCGGCGTTCTTGAAAAAGCTGGCGGTCACCGGATGGTTGGTGGCGGTGTTGGAGCCGATGACGACAATGACGTCGGCGTTGCGGGCTTCCAGGAACGGCGCCGTAACGGCGCCCGAGCCGACGGTCTCCATCAGTGCCGCCACCGACGAGGCATGGCAAAGCCGGGTGCAATGATCGACGTTGTTGGTGCCGAAACCCACCCGTACCAGCTTTTGAAATAGGTAGGCCTCTTCGTTCGAACATTTGGCCGAGCCGAAACCGGCGAGCGCGCCCGGGCCGTCTCGATCACGGATGGCCGCCAGCCCGGCAGCGGCAAGGTCCAGGGCCTCGTCCCATTCGGCCTCGCGGAAAAGTTCCAGCGGGTTGCCCGGGTCGACCTCCGGGGCCGCTCCCTTGGGCACGCCGTCGCGCCGGATCAGCGGCCGCGTCAGACGCTGGGGGTGGCTCACGTAGTCGAAACCGAAACGGCCCTTGACGCAAAGCCGGCCCAGGTTGGCCGGGCCGTCGCGG
This sequence comes from Rhodospirillaceae bacterium, assembly GCA_002690215.1. GTDB lineage: Bacteria > Pseudomonadota > Alphaproteobacteria > UBA2966 > UBA2966. The sequence continues at coordinate 4,536 of NZDS01000195.1, forward strand.
CCTTCGACGGCGACGATGGTGTTGTCCTCGACGTGGTAGGTGATCTGGCAGCCCACGCCGCAATAGGGGCAGAGGCTCGCAACCTGGTGCCCGGTCCGGCTGGCGCCGGCCGCCGGCAGCAGCGCACCGGTGGGGCACGATTGCACGCACTCGCCGCAGGCCACGCAGCTGCTCTCGCCCAGGGCATCGGCACAGTCGAAGACGATCTCCGATTTGGCGCCGCGCCAGGCCATGCCGATGACGTCGTTGACCTGTTCTTCGCGGCAGGCCCGCAGGCAGTTGGTGCAGTGAATGCAGGCCGCCAGGTTGACCATCATGGCCGGGTGGCTGGTATCGGGCGGTGGCGCTTGGTGGGCGGGGAAGCGGCTGGTGCTCTGGCCTACCAGTTCCGCCATTTGCCAAAAACGGGACCCGGGATCCGGCCCCGCCTTTCGCGCCGGCTGGGCGGCGATCAGGAGCTCCATGACCGTGCGCCTGGCTGACTGCACCCGCTCCGAGCCCGTGCTGACCTTCATGCCTGATGTGGGCTGACGGATGCAGCTGGCGGCCAAGTTACGCTCGCCCGCGACCTCGACCAGGCAGAGCCGGCAATTACCGGCAGCCCGGTAGTGACGATTGAGGCCTGAACAGAGATGCGGAATTTCCCGGCCCAGGCGGCGGGCGACTTCAAAAAGAGTTTCGCCCGGCTGGGCGCTGACGGCCTCGCCGTCGAGCTCGAAAGTGACCGGCTCGCTCATGATACTTCCTCCGGCCAGTGCCTCAGCACACTGGCGAAGACGTTGGGTGCGGCTTGCCCCAGGCCGCAGATCGAAGCCTCCGCCATGGCGCTTCCCAACTCGCCCAGCAGTTCGCTGTTCCAGGCCCCGTCGCTCATCAAGGCCAGCGCCTTTTCGCAGCCCAACCGACACGGTGTACATTGGCCGCAACTTTCGTGGGCGAAAAAGCGCATCAGATTGCACGCCACCTGGCGCCTGTCGTCCTGGTCCGAAAGCACGATGATGGCGGCTGAGCCGATGAAGGCGCCGTGTTCCTTGAGGCTGCCGAAATCGAGTGGCAGGTCGGCCAGGCGGGCGGGCAGGATGCCGCCCGAGGCGCCGCCCGGCAGATAGGCCTCGAGCCGGTGGCCCTCGGCCATGCCGCCGCAGTACTCCGCGATCAGCTCGTTGAGCGTGATGCCGGCCGGGGCCAGTTTTACGCCCGGCTCGCGAACCCGACCGGAAACCGAGAAGCTGCGCCAACCGGAGCAGCCGTGGCGGCCGGCCTCGCTGTACCAGGCGGCGCCACGCTCGACGATGTCACGCACCCAATGAAGGGTTTCGACGTTGTTGATCAGGGTGGGCCGGCCGAACAGCCCGACCTGGCTGGGAAAGGGCGGTTTGTGGCGAGGCAGGCCGCGGCGTCCTTCGAGGCTCTCCAGCAAGGCCGATTCCTCTCCGCAAATGTAGGCACCGGCGCCGCGGCGCAGATGGATGGCGGGTATCTCCGCCAGGCCGCCGGCTTCGAGGGCTGAGATCTCCTGTTTCAACCAGGCATGTATCTGCGGATATTCGTCTCTGAGATAGACATAGATCGCCTCGGCTCCGATGGCCCAGGAAGCGATCAGCGCTCCCTCCAGCATGCGGTGAGGGTCGGTCTCCAGGTAATGGCGGTCCTTGAAGGTGCCGGGCTCGCCTTCGTCGGCGTTGATCACGAGATAACGCGGCGCCGTTTCGGCAGCCACGAAGCGCCATTTCTGGGCGGCCAGAAAACCGGCGCCGCCGAGGCCTCTGAGGCCGGCCCTCTCGATCTCGCCGATGATGTCCTCGGGCTGCCGGCGGCCTTCGCGGCAGGACTGGTAAAGCGCGTAGCCGCCATCCCGGCAATAAGCAGCGAAAGCTGTGCCGGAGACCACGGGCGGGGCGGTGGCGCCCGTTTCGGCGGCTCCAGCGACGCCATCGGCTGTTGCCGCGGTGAGGTGGTTTTGACCTACCGCCACCACCGGTGCGCGGTCGCAGCGTCCCATGCAGGGTGCCGCCACCACCCGCACGGCCGGCGCCAGTCGGGCGGCCAGGGCGGCCAACAGCTCCGCTGCACCTTGCTGGGCGCAGGGCAGGCCATCGCACACCCGTAGCGTCAGCGGCGCTACGTTCTCCCCGTCGCCGACCACATCGAAGTGGGCATAGAACGTTGCCACCTCGAAGACCTCGGTCTGACTTAGGCCAAGCTCCTCGGCCAGCGCTGCCAACAAGGCCACCGGCAGCTGCCTGTGGTGGTCCTGGATACGGTGCAGGAACTCGATCAACAAATCGCGCCGCCGCTCGTCGTCGCCGAGCAGATGGCGCACGGCCTGGCGCGCCTCGGGTGTGACCTGACGCCCCTTGTTGTGCGTCCCTCGATCGGGGTCGGTAGTTCCTTGTTTCGCCATGCTTTCGCCAATCTTGCTACGCTCTGCAAATGCCTGCCCGGTTGCCGGCAGGCGCAGCTCGCGGGTCGTCGGGGACTGTGGCAAATGGCCGGTATTTTGTAAAACCCGGAATTGGCGAGCCGCGATACTATGTTACGAAGCGGCACGGTAGCGGCCGCGGACACGAGGCAGGCAGAGGCAAGATCATGGACGATGTGACACTGGCGGCATTGCTCTCTTCGCGGCTCTGTCACGATCTTTCCGGACCGGTCGGCGCCATCGGCAACGGTGTCGAAATGCTCGACGGCGAAACCGATCCCGAGATGCGCCGGCAGATCATCGAATTGATGGCCTTCAGTAGCGGTGAGGCGCGGCGGCGGCTCGAATTCTGCCGTCTGGCGTACGGCGCCCCCGGCGGCGTCGCGGCGGTTATTCCGTTGGCCGAGGCGCAGCGCACGGCGGCGCGCTATTTCGAAACCCACAAAGCCGAACTCGATTGGCCTCCGGCGGCAACGGAAGGGCTGCCCGAACTACCGCCGGTGGTGGTGCGCCTGCTACTCAACCTGGTGCTACTTGGGGGCGAGACCCTGGCTCGTGGCGGCACCGTGGCGGTGCGCCTGGGCATCGCCGCCGGGGCACTGTCGCTGGCTGTGGTAGCGAGCGGACGCGGTGCCGCTCTCGACCCTGCCGAGGCGGCGGCGCTGCGTGGCCAAGTGATGCCCGAAGCGTTGGATTCCCGGTCAGTTCAACCCTACTATGCGGGGCGCTTGGCGGCAGGACTGGGGTGTGAGGTAGAGATTACAGCCGATCAGCCCGACCGGATCGGGCTGCACACAACAATTTCTCTTTAGGGCATCTCCAATGCCTCGTCCCGAGGTTGATCGAGGGGACAGCGGAATTTTGGCAGCCACATATTATTAACCCAGATTCAGCGGATGTTAACTGAATCCCAGAATCATACCAAACTGGCAAGCCCGATGCATCGGATGGGATGCAGATCGGGCAATAAAAAAAACGACTGAAGGTTGGCAGGGCTATGGACGAACTACTTACAGAATTTTTGACCGAGACGAACGAGTCGCTCGAGGTCATCGACAATGAATTGGTTACGCTGGAGAAGAACCCGGACAGCCCG
>NZDS01000196.1 GCA_002690215.1 Rhodospirillaceae bacterium
AGGCTGCCAAGCTGGTAGGCGATCTTCGGCTGGCCGGGATGACGTTCGAGAAATTCCTCCAAGAGTTCCGTAGCCTCGTCGTAGCGCTCCTCTTCGCCCAGCAGCGCCGCCAGGTTGCGATAGCCCTCCTCGCCATCGGGGGCCAACGCTATGGACTGGCGGCAGGCCTCGATGGCCTCGTCGCTACGACCCAGATCCTTGAGCGTCTTGGACATGTTTGTATAGGCCGCCGCCCAATCGGGCTTGAGATCGATGGCGCGCTGGTACATGGCCAGCGATTCCTCGTTGCGTCCGACCCGGGCCAGCAAATGGCCCAAGTTGTTGTGGGCCTCGGGGTTATCCGGCGCCACCTTCAGTACCGCCTCGAAGCAAACCATGGCCTCCCCGTCGTGGCCCTGTTCGCTGAGGCCGATGCCCAACGCGCAATGAGCCTGGATCATGTTGGGGTCGATTTCGATGGCGCGGCGGTATTGCTCCAGGGCCTGATCGAGACGATGGCTATCCCTATAGACGGTGCCCAGGTTGAGGCGTGCCGCTACCAGGACGGGCCGGCTTTCGATGACTTCGAGATATAGCGCCTCGGCCTCCTCCAGACTTCCCCGCACTTGCATCAAATTGGCCAGGCCAAAGAGCGTCTCGGGATCCCCAGGCAGGATCCCCAGTACATCACGATAATGGCCCTCGGCCTCCTCCAGCCGCCCCTCGCTGGCACGCAGGACACCGAGATTGTAAAGCGCGTCCGTGTGACCTGGGTTTTCCGCCAGCGTGGCCTGATAGGCCGTGGCGGCAGCGTCGAGCCGTCCCGCACGATGGTGATCCAGGGCGGTGGTGAAAGAGGGGGATTCTTGTGACATGTTCGGCACTCTCGGAGGCTATGGTTAAGATATGGTTTTCGCGGGCGCCAGTGAAGCCTGCGGCAATGCTGAAAGACGGGGAGGAAATCGGATGAGCGAGAGGGCGGCCCAAACTTTGGACCAGCGTGAGACCGTCGAATTGCTGACGCGTTGTTGGATGACCCATGACGGAATGTGGTTTCACCAGGTGCTCGAGGAATGCGGGCCGGAGGTCGCCAGCCGGCTCAACCTGGGCGCAATCCGCGGCATGGTGCCCATCGAGCTCAAGCGGTTGCTCAAAGCTTGGGGCCGCGACAGCGTCGATACTCACGAAGACCTCCAGGCTTTTCTCGAGTTCTCCATGGAGCTGTTCATCGGCGACTTTTTTGGTGCCAACTGGGACTGGCACCCCGACGGCAACATCACCGTGGACATCAAACGCTGCTTCGCTCATGACGGCATAACTGCGCTCGGCGGCATCGCCAGCTACCAATGCGGCATCTTCGAGCGTGTCCTGGCCTGGATTGCGGGGCTCGGGTTGGAGTTCGAAATCAGCCCCGCCGTCGAAGGTTGCATGATGCACCGCGAAGGCCGCTGCCGCCACGTAATCCGGGTCAACTACGGCAATTGATCGGCAGGACGCGCGATGATCGATGTGATCTCGGTCCGCCGCCTTCTGCGAATGCTGCTATTCGGCGCTGCACTGCTGTCGCCACCGGCCCTCGCCGCGACCGAGAGTTCCCAGACGCCTGAGCAAGCGCGCCTGGAGAGGCTGCAAAATAACGTCGCGGCGCATTACGCCAAGGGACGCTTTCGCGAGGCGCTGCCTCTGGCCAACCAGGCGCTGGCGCTGAGCGAGGGAATCTACGGCCGCTTTCACGCCAAAACGGCGATCAGCGTCGAACATCTGGCCGACCTGCAGCGCCGCCTGCGCCGCTTCGCCGAGGCTGAGCCGCAGTATTTGCGGGCCATCGCGCTCTACGAACGAGCCTTGGGCAATGACGATCAGAAGATCGCCACGCTGCTCAACAACCTGGCCCTGGTCTACCGCGATCAACGCCGCTACGCCGAGGCCGAACCTTTACTCAAGCGCGCCATCGGCATCTACGAACAGGTGCTCGGCCCCGGACACCGCTATGTCGCTACCGTGCTCGATAACCTGGGTACGATATATTTTTACCAGCGCCGCTACGACGAAGCGGAACCCGCCTATCGCCAGGCGCTGGGCATCTACGAAAAGGCTCTGGGATCCGACCACTTGGCGGTTGGCAACAGCCTCGAGCGGCTGGCCCGGCTGTATCGCCGGCAAAAACGTCCGGCCGAGGCCGAAACCAATCTTTTGAGAGCGCAGGAGATCTTTCGCAAAGATCTGGGCGACCAGCACCAGAAAACCGCTACCGCGCTGCACGATCTGGCCCTGGTTTATCGTGACACCTTGCGCTTTGATCAAGCCGAACCGCTGTTCCGCCAGGCAATCGCCATATACGAAGCGGCACTGGGGCCAGGGCACCGCTACGTGGCCACCGCGCTGGACAACCTGGCCGACCAGTACCGCCGGCAAAACCGCCTGACCGAGGCCGAGGCGCTGATGCGCCGAGCGCTCGGGATCTGGGAGCGCACGCTGGGGCCCAAACACCGCGATCTGGCGCCGCGCCTGGAACGACTGGCCGACCTCTACTCAGCCCGGCATCAAAGCAACCAGGCGGAACCGCTTTACCGCCGCACCCTGGCCATTCGCGAGCGCACGCTGGGACCCAGCCATCCGGCGGTGGCGGCAACACTGGTGCGCTACGCCGCCTTGCTGCGCCGCGCCGGCCGCGCAGAAGAAGCAGATGTTCTGATCAAAAGAGCCAAGGCAATCACCGGCAGCGTTAGCAGCAAAGCACCGCCAGATATCCCCATCGCCGTCTGGCTGGCAGCGGCCGCAGCCTCGATCGCCTTAGGCCTGGCAATTCTTTGGCTGTCGCGTCGGCGGCAGCCCGCCGCGGGGCAGATCCACCAGCCGGTCCAGTTGGTCTCGGTCGCCACCCTTTCCTACGACCGGCCGCGGCCCTGGGTGCGTTTTTGGGCACGCCTGCTCGATATCGCCGATTTCTCGCTTTTCGTCGCCCTTGGGCTGCACCTGGTGAAGCCATTGGTGGCACTCCCGGGACTTGCTGAGCGATCCGCCATCACGGGCCTCGTGTTGTTGCTGGCTTGGGTCTTGTTCGAGGCCATGCTGCTGGCGACTTGGGGTACCACGCCGGGGAAATGGCTGCTCAGGATCAAAATCGAAAGGCGGGACGGCGCTGCCATCGAATTCGGCGATGCCTTGAGGCGCAGTTTTGCAGTCTGGCTCCGAGGTCTGGGCTGCGGCTTGCCGCTGATCAGTCTGTTCACCATGGTGATTGCCTGGAACCGCCTGCGTGAGAACGGGCAGACGTCCTGGGACCGAGACGGCGGCTTCGTGGTCAGCCACGACGACATCGGCGTCCTGCGCAGCATCGCTGCCACAATAGCGTTGGCAGGAATCTCCGGCGTCTGGCTGGCGCTCGACGGGGCCCTAACGTGAACGACAGACGAAGGGCCAGACCAGGCGGCTACCGGCCGGCACGATGCGGCCGTCACTCGTCTTGTAGGGGATGGCGACTTTCTTTTCGGCCGCCGGCAACTTGCGGAGCGTCGCCGAATCGAGGGGTGACGATCGATAAAGCGCCAGTGGGTCGAGCCACTGGCCTTGCGCCGGTATCAGCATGCGCTTGATCTTAAACTCGCCGACCTTGCTGAAGAATGCCGTCAGATGCAGATGGGAAAAACCCGCGGCACCGTAGTGCCCACCTTGGGTGCCGGTCTTGCCGGACATTGCGATTTGCTGGCCCCGACGCACGCGCTGCCCGATCTCGAGGTTCGGCAGCTCGCGCAGATGCTTGTATTCGGTGTAGGTCCAGACCGGCAGACCGGTATCGGCGGGCGCGTGTTGCAGGATCAGCGCCAGACCGCCTATAGAGGCGCCTTCATGAATGTGCACCACGGTGCCGTCGGCGATGGCCAATAGCGGCGTGCCCTCAGCGGCCGGAATGTCGTAGCCGCCGTGGTAACCCTGATAGAAGCGCCGGCTGCGCCTGCTACCGTCGCTGCGGGTCTGGGCGGCAAAGTCGGAAGTACCTTTGGGGCAGTCGGCGTTTTCGGGATAAACCGCCACCAGACCGGTGGCCATGAAGCCCCGGGCACGCATGTGCTCGAGCTTGGCCATCATGGGCGCAAAGGCGCCGATGACACTGGGATCCGGAGTTGTCTCCTGGCTGGCCGGTGATACCTTCTGCTGGCCTTTCATGCGGCCTTTGCGGCCCATCTTGCCGCCCTTTTTGCCGCCCATGTAATTCCCGGCCTTCTGGGCTTCGACCGCCGGGGCCGCGCCCAGGGCCAGGGCGGCAAGCAACAGGACGATCAAGGGCAGTATTTTCATAGCGTTCTCCGTCGCGGCACCTGCTCCCCCGCAGATCTAAAGATAACGCCCCTGTGCCACTGCGAAAACGCCAAAGGCAGTCTTGCGCCAACCAGCCCGAACGCCGATCATCGGGCCAAAGCCAGCGCCAATCAGTACGACGTCAGTTTTGGGGAGACTTCCGTGTCAGAGCTTTTCGACCGCCTCAAGGAAGCCGTCGGGCCAGCCGGCTTCATCGCCGGCGACGACGTGGGTCCGCGCTATTTCACCGACGTTGCTGACAAACTGGGCCCAAAGCCCAGTCTGGTACTGCGCCCCGCCTCGACGGTCGAGGTCTCGGAGATCCTGACGCTTTGCCATGCCGCCGGCCAGCCGCTGGTGCCCCAGGGCGGCATGACTGGTCTGGTGGGCGCCGGCTTGCCGGCCGAGGGCGAGGTGGTGCTGTCGCTGGAACGCCTCAACGCCATCGAGGAGATCGACACCGAATCGAGCACCATGACGGTGGGCGCCGGCACCGTGCTGCAAACCATCCAGGAGCAGGCCGGAGCCAAGGGCTTCAGCTTCCCCCTCGACTTGGGAGCCCGCGGCTCCTGCACCATCGGTGGCAACCTGTCCACCAACGCCGGTGGCAACCGGGTCATCCGTTACGGCATGGCGCGTGATCTGGTACTGGGGCTGGAGGCCGTATTGGCCGACGGCAGCGTCGTCGGCAACCTCAATAAGCTGATCAAGAACAACACCGGCTATGACCTGCGCCAGCTTTTCATCGGCTCCGAGGGCACTTTGGGCATCATCACCCGGGTGACGCTTCGCCTCTACCCCAAGCCGGCCAGCCAGACCGTGGCGCTTTGTGGACTCGACGACTTTGCCCAGGTGATCCGCTTCCTGCGTCACATGCAGAACGCCTTCAGCGGCGGCATCAGTGCCTTTGAGGTGATGTGGCAGAGCTATTTCGCCGAAGCCCGGAAAGTGACCGGGCGGCACTCGCCGTTTGCCGATCCCCACCCCTTCTACGCCCTTACCGAGGTACTGGGCGGCTCACCCGAGCGCGACCAAGAGGCCTTCGAAAGCGCCCTCGCCTCGGCCTTCGATGCCGGGCTGATCAACGATGCCGTGGTCGCCAAATCGTTGGCCGAAGTGAATGAGCTTTGGCAGCTCCGTGATGCCAGCTCCGAGGTCACGCGAAACCTGGCACCGGTGCTGGGCTATGACGTCAGCATACCCGTGAGCCGCATGGTGGCCTTCGCCGAGGTTTTGACGGCCAGCATCGATGAGCTTCACCCGGGCAACAAGACCGTGATCTTCGGCCACGTCGGCGATGGCAACCTGCACGTCACCACTACTGCCGGCGCCGCCGACCCCGAACAGTCCAAGGCCGTCAACAGCCTGGTCTACAAGCTCACCGGCGCCAACCACGGTTCAATTTCGGCCGAACACGGGATCGGCATTGTGAAACGCCCCTATCTCTCTTACAGCCGCTCCGACAACGATATCGCCCTCATGCGCACCCTCAAGACCGCGCTGGACCCCAAAGGTATCCTCAGCCCGGGCCGAATCTTCGAGGTGTAGAACGCCGACGCCGAATAGAGCCGCAAAACCCATAGCGTCATTGGTTTTTCGTTTGGCTACGCTCGACCCCGAGAACATTCAAAGCCTGGGGCGGTTTTCGAGGTTTTTCCCTATCCTGCCTTGGTACCGAATACTCGGTGCAAAATGCCCGGAACGAACACTTCATCACTGACGTTCTCGAACCCCGCGGCTTCGAAATATCCTCGGCACTGGCCGATCGTATGGGCCTTACCGGCGCCGCCGGTGAGGGCTTCGAAGAGGCCCCACATGGCGGCATCGAGGGGGCCGGTGCGGTCGTCGGTGACCATCTCGCCGACCAGGTGCATCTCGCCGCCCGGCAGCAGTGCCTCGTGGGCTTTTTTGATGACCTTGGCGACTACGGCCTCGTCGTAGATGGGCAAGTTGGACGCCATGACGGCACAATCGACGTCGTCCGGGAAATCATCGGCCGTGAAGTCGGCGCCCAGTGTCGAGACACGATCGCTGACACCGTTCTCGGCCAGGTATTCCTTGGTCACCTCGATCACCGGTGGCAGGTCGAGGACCACGGCCTCGAGGTCCGGATAGGTCTTGACGGCGTTAATGCTGTAGGCGCCTGAGCCGCCACCGAGATCGAGGAGCTTTTTGCGCCCCGTTAGATCGACCGTGCGGGCAAACAGCCGCCCCGCCCCCATGCCGATGGAGTAAGTGGCCGAATGGTAGGCTCGGGCCTGGTCCACGGTCAGATCGGCGTACATGCCCAAAACCGTAGGCTCGCGTTTGCTGCGCATGATCTCGCTCATGCGGAACCAGTTGTCCACATCGGGCCGGGTGAAGGTCATCCAGGCCTCGGCGTAGCGCGGCTCGCCTTTGACCAAAAAGCGTGCTGCGTCAGGCGCGTTGGCAAGTCGCCCGTTCTGCCACTCCAGCAAGCCCAATGACAGACAGGCGGTGACCAGCCGCTCGGCGTCCAACTCCAGCAGGTCCATGGCATCGGCCAATTCCGCAACACTGCCGGCGCCGCCTTCGACGTGGGTGAAAAGCTCGAAATCCAACGCCGCGAAGAAGGTCGCCGATTCGGTGTATGCCCGGGCCAGGTGTTGCAGCCGCGTCGTGTCGATGCCGGATTTCGCCATACTCAAGATCTCCCTAGTAGTCGAAACGGAAATAGTCAGGCCTTCCCAGGGGCCAGAATTCTCCGAAATTCTCGGCCCCGCCGTCGACGTTGAGTATGGCGCCGTTGACGAAGTTGCCGGAAGGCCCGGCCAAGTAAACGCAGGCCTCGGCGATATCCTGCACCGAGCCGATGCGTCGCTGGGGGTTGTGCATCATGCTGGGCAGCGCTTCTTCGGGATAATTGACCAGGCCCGGACTGGCGACGGCGCCCACGGCAACGGCGTTAACGCGAATGCCGTGCGGCCCCCATTCGACGCTGAGGGATCGAGTGGCCTGGATCTGGCCGGCCCGGGCCGCCATGGAGTGCGCGATACCGGGCATGCACATGCGTGGTATGGCGACGATGTTGACGATGTTGCCGGGCTGCTCGAGCTCGCACCATCCCTTGGCCGCCGCTTGCATCATGTACCAAGTGCCGTTGAGATTGAGGTCGACCACGGCCTGCCAGCCGCCCGGAGAGATATCGAGCGCCGGAGAGGCGAACTGGCCGCCGGCATTGTTGACCAACACGTCGAGACGGCCGAAGCGCTCGAAGACTTCGCTGGTAAATTCGGCCACGGCCTCGGGATCGCGGATCGAAAGCGGCCGAGTGAAGCTCTCGATTCCCAGCCCGCCCAGCGTCTCCTCCAGCCCCTGCATCTTTTCCGCCGTGCGGCTGCAGGAAACTATGGTGGCGCCCAGGCGCCCAAAGAGAATGCATGTGGCTAGACCGATGCCGCCGGCGCCGCCGGTCACCAGCACCACCTGGCCGGCGAACAGATCGTCGCGGTAGACCGTGGGCAAACTCGCCAACTCCTCTGGCGAGAGCGGTTTACTGAAGTCTTCGGTCATGGTTCTAGCTCCCCGCCCCCGCACCTCCGTAATCGACGTCGAAATAGTCGGGCCGGCCTAGTGGCCAATATTCACCCCAGATGTCGGCGCCACCGTCGACCGTCAGAACGATGCCATTGATGAACGACGCAGAGGGCGACGAGAGGTAGGCGCTGGCCTCGGCGATGTCGTGTACCGTACCCAGCCTGCGCTGCGGGTTGTGGTCGAAGCTGGGCTTGGCGGTTTCCGGGTAGTTGACCAGGCCGGGACTGGCGATGATGCCGATAGCGATACAGTTTATGCGGATGCCCAGCGGGCCCCACTCGACGGCCAGCGAGCGACTGACGGCGATCTCGCCAGCCCGCGAGGCCACGGTATGGGGAATGCCGGCGCTGCACATGCCAGGCACCGTCACCATGTTGATGATCGAACCTGCCTGGCCGCGTTCGCTCCACTGCCGCGCCGCCGCCTGCATCATCAGCCAGGACCCAGTGAGATTGGTGTCGACCACGGCACGCCAGCCCTTGGGGCTGATGTCGAGGGCCGGTGCCGCGAACTGGCCGCCGGCATTGTTGATCAGCACGTCGAGGCGGCCGTAGCGCTCGAACACGGCCGCCATCAATTCGTCCACTTGGTCGGCCTCGCGGATGGTCATGGTCCGGGTGAAGCATTCGATCCCCTGCTCGCCCAGCGTCTCTTCCAGCCAAGCCATCTTCTCGGCTGTACGGCCGCAGGAAACGATGGTTGCGCCCAAGCGCCCGAAGAGCACGCTGGTAGCCAGGCCGATACCGCCGGCGCCGCCTGAAACTAGCACCACCTGGCCGGCAAAGAGATCGTCGTGGAAGGACGTTGGCAAGGCCGCCAGCTCGGCCGCCGTCATGGCCTTGTAGTAGTCGGGAGTGTCGTCAGGCATGGCGTTTCCTTGCATCAACCGAATCGCGCCGCATGATGGGCCGGCAGCGCCCGGCGGTCCAGGACGAAGCGGCGCTCTCTGTTTTCAGCTACCATGGCTGGCTTGCCTCCTGGATTTCCCGAAAGCCACCGTTTTGAATCGCGCCGAACGCCGCCGCCAACTCAAGGAACAAAAGAAAGCCGCCAAGCAAGGTGGTGCAGCGGGTGCCGCGGCGCTTTACGACGAGGGCAATCGGCTGGGCTCGTCGGGTCAACTCGCCGCCGCCGAAGCCGCCTACCGGCAGGCCATCGCGATCCGGCCGCAGTTTCCCGAGGCACTGAGCAATCTGGGCAGCGTGCTTCAGACCACGGACCGACTGGAGGCGGCCGAAGAAGTCTTCCGCCAGGCCCTGGCCTTGCTGCCCGGGAACCCGCTGATCCTGACGAATTTGGGCGTGGTGCTCGATGGCCAGGGCCGGTCGGAGGAAGCCGTTGGCAGCTTCCGCCAAGCCATTGCTGCCGACATCAACCACCTGCCGGCCTATCGCAATCTGGCCGCCGCGCTGGCGGATAGCGGCGACCGGGCCGGCGCCATCGACGCCCTGCAGAAGTTGTCGACGTTAGAGCCTGGCAACGCCGGAACGCACGCCGACATGGGCCGACTGTGGCGCCAACAGGGTGAGATCGAGGCCGCGCGGGCGGCACTCGGACGGGCCATCGAGCTCGACCCGGGGCTGGCCCTGGCGCACAACGAACTGGGAAACCTACTGGGCGAAGCGGAGGACGGCGACGGGGCGCTGGCGGCCTACCAGCGCGCCATCGAGATCGATCCCGCCTTCGACGAGGCCCACGCCAATCTGCTGCGTTTGGCGGCAGAACGGGGTGAGCCCGGCCTGGCCCATGCCTCCATCCAGCGCATGCTGGAGAAGAACCCCGATTTCGCCCCAGCCCACAATGAGCTTGGCAACGCCTTATCGGCCCAGAACGACCTGGCGGGCGCCACCGCCGCCTACCGCCGCGCTATCGAGATCGACCCTAACTTCGCCGGTGCTCACAACAACCTCGGCAACGCCCTGAAGGAAACGCTGCGCTTCGACGAGGCGCTGGAGGCATACGGTCGCGCTCTGGAGCTGCTGCCCGGCGACGCCACCATCCTTAAAAACCTGGGCATCGCCGAGCGCTGCGCCGATCGACCTTTCGAGGCCATAGCGCGTTACCGTGAGGCCTTGAACGTCAAGCCCGACGACGAGCAACTGCTGTCACTGCTGGCGGCCACCCACCTGCAGGTGGGTGAGGCCGAGACGGCGCTGAATTGCTATGACCGCATCCTGGCCGATACGCCTGGCGACATCGTGGCGCTTTGCAATCGCTCGGCACCGCTACTGATGCAGCAGGACTTCTCGGACGGCTATGCAGCCCAGGAATACCGCTGGCGCAGCATCGAGAGCCGCGCGCTGGGCCAGGCCGAATGGGCCGGCGAGGCGCTGGTCGGCCGCAGCATACGGGTGTGGAGCGAACAGGGCATCGGCGATGTTGTGCTGTTCGCCTGCTGCCTGCCCGAGCTAGTCGAACTCGTGGGCCGCGAGGGTCGCGTAGTCGTCGAAGTCGAAGCGCGGCTGGTGGCGCTGTTCGCCCGCTCCTTCCCCGGAATCGAAGTGGTGGAACAAAAAGACCCACCCGCCGGCAGCGCCACCAGCGGCATCGATTACCAGATCGCCATGGCCTCGCTGCCGCGCTGGCTGCGCCCGGACCTGGCGGCCTTCCCGCAGCGCCGCGGGTATCTGCAGGCCGATGACGGCACCCGAGCCCGCTGGCAGAAACGGTTGGAGGCGTTAGGCCAGGGCCTCAAGGTCGGCATCCTCTGGCGCAGCAGCCTGATCAGTGCCGACCGCTGGCGCGAGCATACCGAAATCGCCGATTGGGGAGAGATCCTCGAACTTCCCAGTGTCCGCTTCATCAATTTGCAGTACGGCGGTGGAGACGCCGACCTTGCCGACCTCGACGCCGATCTCCACGGCCGGGTCGAGAATTTCCCCGAGCTCGACCTGTTCGACGACCTCGACGGCTCGGCCGCCCTGATCGCCGGTCTCGACCTGGTCATCTCGCCGCTCTCTACCAGCGCCTGGTTGGCCGGCGCCTTGGGCATCCCGACCTGGGTCCTGAGCCAGCCCGGCGACTGGCGCCAGCTTGGCACGGACGACTTTCCCTGGCTGCCCAGCGTGCGCATGCTCATCAAACCCATCGGCCAGCCCTGGGCGCATGTGTTGGAACGTGTGGCGACCGATCTGCGCGAACAGGCGGACCGGGCGTTGGTCTAGGACGCTGCCTCCGTCTCCACCTCGACCCGGTTGCGACCACCTTTCTTGGCCCGGTGGTCGGTCTTGTCCAGCTCGCCCCGTCGATAGCGCTCTAACGCCTTATTCGCCCACTTGTCGACAACGGCCCTGCGCCCGTGCTATCGCAATGCACCATTGCTGTTCACCGGCGATGGTCCTGATCAAGTCAAAAAGGAACCCAAGACTATGAGCGATCTAGTGCGCAGCGACGAAAACGGCATCGCCACCTTGACCATGAACCGTCCCCAGGTGCGCAATGCGCTGAGCATGGAGATGCGTCATGATCTCGATGCCGAACTGGTGGCCATCGAGCACGATCCGAGCATCCGCTGCGTCGTCCTGCGTGGCGAGGGCGAGCACTTCATGGCCGGCGGCGACGTCAAGAGCTTCATGGAATACGCCAAGATGCCGGCCGAGACACGGCGCGCCACGTTCCTGGCGCGGGTGCACGAGCTGCACACCATCATGTTTACCATCCAACGCATGAGCCAGCCCATCATCGCCAGCGTGCGCGGCGCGGCGGCCGGTGCCGGGGTCTCCTTCGCCCTCATGTGCGACATGGTGATCGCCAGCGAGGACGCCTTCTTCACTCTCGCCTATACCGCCATCGGCACCAGCCCCGACGGCTCGTCGACCTATTTCCTGCCGCGCGCCGTGGGCACCAAGAAGGCCATGGAGATTGCGCTGCTGGGCGATCGCTTCACGGCCCAGGAGGCGCTGGAGATGGGCTTGATCAACCGCGTCGTGGCCACCGACGACCTCGTGGAGGAAACAACCAAGTTGGCCGGCCGCCTGGCCCAGGGACCGACCCGGGCCTACGGCAACACCAAGCGCCTGATCAGGAATTCCTTCAACCAGTCCCTCGAAGCCCAGCTTCAAGCAGAGGCCGAAGGCTTTGCCGACAGCGCCATGGCCGACGATTGGGTCGAGGGCGTCACCGCCTTCAACGAAAAGCGCAAGCCAGTATTCAAGGGGTCATGAGGTCAGGTCAGCTCGGGGAGGCGTGAAAGGAAAACAATGGTTTTCGATCCCCGCATGCCGGAGCGGGACGCCTGCGTTCTGGGCTATCAACTGGAACGCTGGGCCAGGGAAAAGCCCGATGAAGTCGCCATAATATTCTATGGCGGCGAAACCTGGACCTGGCTCGAAACACTGGAACTGACCCGCCGTGCCGCCAAAGGTCTCCAGGGCATGGGGGTGAAAAAGGGCGACCACGTGCTCTCGTGGCAACCCAACAATCGCGAAGCCGTTCTCACCTGGTTCGGCTTGAACTATCTGGGCGCCGTCTACGTACCCATAAACACCGCCTACAAGGGAAACCTGCTGCAGCACCTGGTGGAATTGTCGGATGCTGCGCTGATCGTCAGCCACGCCGACCTGGCGCCGCGCCTCGACGGCATCGACATGGCGCACGTGCAGAACGCCATCATCACCAACGGTGAAACTTCGTTGCAGAACCTCACCGTACACCCGGCCACGGCACTTCTGCCGGACCAGGGCCTGTCGGAAATGCCGGACATTGTGGAACCCTGGGACACCCAATACATCATCTTCACCTCGGGCACGACGGGGCCCTCGAAGGCAGTGCTTTCGTCCTACGTCCAGGGCTATTCCATGGGGCCGGAAGCGCACCCTTACGTCGAGGAGAGCGACCGCTCGCTGGTCAACCTGCCGCTCTTCCACGTCGGCGGCACCATCTACGTGGTGATGACGCTGGGCAACGGCGGTTCCTGTTTCGTCGATACCCATTTCAAGACCGAGGAATTCTGGGACACCGTGCGCAAGAATGAAATCACTGCCACCTGCTTAGTGGCGGCGATGATTCCTTTTCTGCTCAAGCTTCCGCCCGGCAATCGGGATCAAGACCACCCTATGAAAAAGGCTCTATGTGTGCCCTGGAACGAGGACGCCATGGCTCTGGGCCGGCGCCACGGCATCGACATGCGCACTACCTTCAATATGACGGAGATCTCCGCCCCCATGGTGTCGGATTCCTATCCCGCAGAGAGCGGCACTTGCGGCAAGGTTCGGGCCGGCGTGGACGCCAGGGTGGTGGACGAGAACGACTGCGAGGTAGCGCCAGGCAAGACCGGCGAGCTGATCCTGCGCACCGACCGCCCCTGGGCCATGAACCACGGCTATTACAAAAACCCGGAAGCGACAGCACGGGCCTGGCGCAACGGCTGGTTCCACACCGGAGACGGTTTCTATTACGACGACAAGGGGGATTTCTATTTCGTCGACCGTATCAAGGACGCCATTCGCCGCCGCGGCGAGAATATTTCATCCTTCGAGGTCGAGAACGAAGTCACCGCCTTCGCCGCCGTGCGCGAAGCGGCCGCCATTCCGGTACCCAGCGAATTGGGCGAAGACGAGGTGATGGTCGTGGTGGCGCCGGTCGAAGACAGTCGCATTGATCCTTTGGAGCTCTTTCGTTTTCTCGAACCCCGCATGGCCCATTTCATGCTGCCCCGATTCATCCGCATCGTCGATGAGTTGCCCAAGACACCGACCCAGAAAGTACAGAAGCACCTATTGAAGGATCGCGGCGTGACCAACGAGACCTGGGATCGCGAGGCGGTGGGAATCACCGTGAAGCGGGAAAAGATCAGCGGCTGAAGCCGGAGAAAAATCCCATGTCGGAGCCAACCTCCCGCGATCTATTGCAAAAGGTCCAATCGGCCCGGGCCGAGGTCATGGACGCGGCCCGCCCCGAGGCCGTCGCCAAGCGCCGCAGCCAGGGCCTGGGGACGGTCCGCGAGCGTATCCACGGTCTCGTTGATGGCGGTAGTTTTCGCGAGATCGGCGCTCTGGTCGAGCCCGACCGCGACAACGAACTCAACAAGGATCTGGTGGCACCGGCTGATGGTGCCATTACCGGAACCGGCCTTCTGGATGGCCGCGAGGCTTGCCTGGTGGCGCACGACTACACCGTCCACGGAGGCTCCATCGGCGGTGCCGGAGACCGCAAGATGCGCCGGCTGCTCCACTGGTCCGCCGATCGCGGCTTGCCCCTGGTGATGCTCCTGGAGGGTGGCGGCCACCGCATTCAAGACGGCATGAATTCGGCCCATTTCGCCGCCGCCTCGCCGGTATTCAACGATCTGGCTCGGCTCTCCGGTTGGGTGCCGAACATCGCTGCCATCATGGGGCAGGGATTCGCAGGCCCCACCAACTATGCGGCTCTGGCCGATTTCGTCGTCATGATCCGGGGCAAATCGACCATGGGCATGGCTGGCCCGGCCCTGGTCAAGGCCGGCACTGGCGAGGAGATTTCCAAAGAAGATCTGGGCGGTGCCAAACGCCAGGCCGATCAACAGGGCATCGCCGATCTGGCCGTCGACACGGAAGAGGAATGCTTCGCGGCGATACGGAAATTCCTTTCCTACCTGCCGTCGAATGCATCCCAGCCCTTGCCCATCACGTCCTGCGACGATCCGGCCGACCGGCGCGACGACGTTCTCTTCGATTTGGTTCCGGCCGACAGCCGCAAGGTCTACGACATGCGCAAAGTGATCGAGGTCATTGCCGATCGCGACAGCCTGTTCGAGATCAAACCCCGCTATGCCCGCAACATCATCACCTGCTTCGCCCGGCTGGACGGCCGTCCGGTGGGATTCATCGCCAATCAGCCCCAGCGCAAAGGGGGCATCCTGGATTCACCTGCCTCCGAGAAGGTGGCGCATTTCATCGCGATTTGCGACGCCTTCGGACTGCCGCTGGTGTCGCTGATCGATATCCCGGGATTTTCCATCGGCTCGGCGGCGGAAGAGAGCGGCCTCGGCCGTCGCAGCGGCCGCCTGATGTTCGAAATGGGCATCGCCACCGTGCCGCTGGTATCGATCGTGCTGCGCAAGGGCTATGGCGGCGGCTACTACGCCATGGCAGGCGGCCGGGCCTTCGACGCCGATGCCGCCTTCGCCTGGCCCACCGCCGAAATCTGCGCCATGTCCATCGAGGGCGCTGTCGACGTTGCCTACAAAAGGGATTACCAGTCCGCCGACGATCCGCAGGCCGCCCGCCAGGCCTTGATCGACCGCATCAAAACCCAGACCGGCGCCACCGGAGCGGCCCGCGACTTCGGCATCGACGACGTCATTGATCCGCGCGACACTCGCCGGATTCTGATCGAGACATTCGCATCATGCCCGCCGCGCAGGCGCGACACCGGCCCGCCGCGCGTGCGTCCGATTTCGCCGATTTAGCCCAAGATCTCCTGACACAATGCTGTCAGGAGCCTTGTTAAAGGATGGTGCCATCGAAAACCCCAATGGAGACACAACGATGAGCGCTACACCCGAGAATTTCACCGTCTGGGCGGAAATCCCGGTCACCGACATGGAGATCGATGGTGATCCCTTCCGCCCCGAACGCGGCAAGACGTTGGCCGATTTCTATCGCGCTATGGAGTCCGAGGCGCGTTAACTACCCCAGACGTTTGGCGATCTCCTCCACCATGACTTCCGTGGCGCCGCCGCCGATCGACATGATGCGGGCGTCGCGGGACATGCGTTCGATCGGGCTTTCGCGCATGTAGCCCATACCGCCGTGGAGCTGCACGCAGTCGTACATGACGCGATTGTTGAGCTCGCCCGACAGGACCTTGACCATCGAGGTTTCCTTGACGCAATCGATGCCCTGCTCGTCCAGCCAGGCGGCGTGATAGATCAACTGCCGCAGTGCCTCCAACTCCGCCGCCAGCAGCGAGAGCTTGTGCCGCACCACCTGTTGGTCCCAGAGCGTGCCGCCGAAGGCTTGGCGCTGCTTGACCCAATCCAGCGTCATTTCCAACGCCTTGGCCGACTGCCCGGCGCAGGTGGCGCCCATGACCAGGCGTTCGTTCTGAAAGTTGTCCATGATGGCGTAGAAGCCGCGGTTTTCCTCGCCCAGCAGATTTTCGGCCGGGATACGGCAATCATCGAAGGCGAGCTCTGCGGTGTCCGAACAAAGCCAGCCGGTCTTGTCGAGCTTGCGGCTGACCACAAGGCCGGGCGTACCCGCCTCGACGATGAAAAGCGAAATACCGCGACTGCCCTTGGCATCCGGGTCGGTGCGTGCGGCGACGATGATGACGTCGCCATAGACCCCGTTGGTGATGAACATCTTGGATCCGTTCAGCACCCACTCATCACCATCGCGAACGGCTTTGGTCCTCAGCCCGGCCACATCCGAACCACCGCCAGGTTCGGTCACGGCGACGGCACAGACCTTCGTCCCGGCGCACATGTCTGGCAGGTATTTTTGCTTCTGCTTCTCGGTTCCACGGCGGCTGATGTGGGTTGCCGAGCAATCCGTATGCACCGTCACGTCGGCGCAAAAGCCGCCGAAAGTGGAGCGGCCCAGCTCCTCGGAGAGGACTATGCTGCTCAGCGTGCCAAGGCCACCGCCGCCGTGCTCCTCCGCATGGCGCATGCCAAGCAGACCGAGATCGCCCATCTTGACGAACACCTCGCGCGGCACCTTGCCCGCTTCCTCCCACGCCGTACCTGCGGGAACGACTTCGTTCTCGACAAATCGCCGCACCTGATCGCGCAGCATGCGGTGCTCGTCGGTCAAAAATTCGGGATCATGGGACTGAATGGCGCTCATGGGGAACCGGCTCTCGTTTGGTTGGAGAAGGGCGAAAAGCAAGACGCCTGACCAGTTAGTAGCACATTGCGCCGTCTCCGCCACGCTCACTCCCCGTCCCCCACGATCTCCTCGCCGGCCAGCGCCAACCGGCATTTCGGGCCGAGCTTGGCGCAGCGTTGGCGGGCGTCGTTATTCGCGATCTTCCGGCTCAGGCGGTTGGTCGCCGAGGCCCAGGCGCCGGAGCGCGAAATAGCCAACGCCTTGTGGGCCCGTAGCTCGAGGTAACGCGGTAGCTGGCGGCGCAGGCTCTTCGGCACTTTGAAACCGGCCTTGCCGAGCTGCGATAGCAGGCGGCCAGCGAGTTCCGGGTCGGGTTTGGTGTCGGTTTTCGCCCGCACTGCCGCGGCAGCGACGATGGTGTCAGTCGCGCCGGCCGGCAAGTTCAGGCCGCCGTGACGGGCCACAAAATTCAGCACCATTCGGCCATAGCGCTTGGCAAAACACGGGCTCCAAAGAAATCCGTGGGGTGCCACGCGGCCGCAACGCGCGTTCTCGACGTTGACTAGCTCGACACCCTCCCGGTCCGCCAGGAATTCAAGATCGCCCGGCGGCGAAAAGCGGTCGCCTTGGTAGGCAAACACCAGGCCCGGCCCGGCCGCCTCCTCAAGGGCCTGCTGCCAGCCATAGATCTGGCCCGAGAGGAGCGGGTTGTTGCCGGCATCACGGCCCAGGTAGGCATAGCCGTGCCCCGGCGCCGAGGCCACGAAGGCGGCAAATTTCCCGGCCGCCTCGGCCGCCGCCACCATGACCGCCGAGGCGCCGCCGGAATGCCCCACCAGCACGATGCGCCGGGGCGCCACGCCGTGGGCGATGAAGCGGTCCAGCAGCGCCGCGATCTCCTCGCCCCGCAACTGATAGATCTGGCGCGACTGGCTGGCCCCGGCATTGCCGCCGAGCACATCGGAACAGGGGTAGTAGATCACTGCCTCCGGCAGGTTTTCCGCCATTGCGGCGAAAAATCGTGGCAGAGCCTTCTGGGGCCGGCACTTCTGATCCAAGCCGCCGGCACTGGTGCCATGGTTGAAGAGCACCAGCGTAACCGCCGCAGGGTCCGGAATGGCGGCGTTCAGGTCGGCCGCAAAGTCGCCGTAGGTACCGCCGTTGCTGCCGTTCGCGGTAAAGAACGCCCCATGCAGGCGGTCGGGATTGGTGCCTGAAGGGGTCTGGCAGGCGGCCAGGGCAGAAAGGCCGAAGATGGCGAAGAGTTTGAGCAACCGGAACCCCATTGGTGAACCTTAACTTTTATTAACCCTAACGATCTAGAACGGCGCCATGAGCCATGAATCTACGGCAGCGGCGGCAGAGTTGCGAGAGAAGGGCCGGCTCGACGAAGCCGCAGCGGCGCTAGAGAATATCCTCGACAGCGATGCCGGCGATGCAGCGGCGCTGGTTGAACTGGGCATCGTGCGTCTGAGTCAGGCCGACCGCGCCGCCGCCGAGGCCTGCTTCCGCCGTGCCCTGGAGGCTGACGACAGCGTGGTGGCGGCACACTTCAACCTGGCCCGCCTGTTGATGGCCAACGGCCAGGCCAAAGAAGCCGCGGCCGGTTTCGAGAGCGTCACCCGGCTGGCGCCCGATCTTGCCGAGGGACACCACGGCCTGGCCTGCGCCCGGGCCGCCGAAGGTCAACTGGTAGAATCCGCGGCAGCCGGACGGCGCGCGCTCGAGCTGCGACCAGAGTGGCCTGAGGCCGCGGCGCAGGTGGTCGCGGTGGCCATCGAGGCCGGCGACTTGACCGCTGCCGGGGAGGTCCTTGAATCTTGGGGAGGCTACCAACCGAACGATGCCGAACAGCTCTTTCTGGCCGGCTGCCTGGCCCAAGAAAAGGGCGAGTTGGAAGCCTCAACCGGCTATTTCGAAAAAGCCATCAGCGGTGGCTGCGACGGTGACGCCGAGGCGCGGCTGGCATCGGTGCTGGTACGGCTGGGCCGGCTGGAAGCCGCGGAGGCCGCCGCCCACCAGGCGCTGAAGCACGACCCTGAGGCCGCCCGGGCGCACAACACGCTCGGCAACCTGGCCATGATCGGCGGCGATCCAGCGCGGGCGGAGCCGGCTTTCCAGCGCGCCTGCGAATTCGAGCCGGCCAACCCCATCGCTTGGCGCAACCTCGGCGACGCGCTGTTGCGCCAAGGTCGCCACGATGCCGCCCGCCAGGTCTTTGCCAGGCTGGCTAATGTTCCGAACGGTGCTGCCATGGCCCACGACGGCAATGGTGCCGTATTGCAGACTGAAGGCCGCCACCAGGAAGCCATTGCCAGCTTTCGCCAGGCCCTTGAGCTCGACCCCGACTTCCCGGTGGCGCTGGCCAACCTGGGCACCTCACTGCAGGCCGGCAACCAACTGCGTGAGGCCGCGACGGCCTTCGAGCGCGCACTGGAGCTGCGCCCCGACATGGTGACGGCACAATACAATCTCGGCAGCCTCTACCTCATGCTCCACCGCTTGGAAGACGCCGCCGACTGTTTTGCCCGGGCGCTCGAGCTGAGACCCGCAGCCGGCGGACTTTACGCCTACCTGGGCTACGCCCGGGCGCGTTTGTGTGACTGGCGGCAGTGGGACGAAATCGGTGCCCAAACGGTTCGCCACCTGGAGAGCCCGGCGGCTGCCTTCGAGGAAGTCGTGGCGCCACCCTTCGGCCTCTTCGGCCTGGCCGTGCCGCCAAAACTCAGGCTTGAAGCCGCACAGCGAGAGGCAGTTCGCATCAATCAGGCCGTGGCGCCGCTCAAGGCCGAAGTGAAATTCAGCTATGCGCCGCGCGGCCAGCGTCTACGCATCGGCTATCTCTCGCCCGACTTCCGCCGCCATTCACTCGGCCGCACTTTCGCCGTCATCCTGGCCGCCCACGACCGCGATCGTTTCGAATTACATGGCTACTCGCTGGCCGGAGTCGAGCGCCACGACGAGGTGACGGCAGCGCTGGCCAAGGACTTCGATAGTTTCATCGAGCTGCGCCCGTTCTCCGACCGCGAGGCCGCTGAGCGCATCAATGCGGACCAGATCGATATTTTGGTTGATCTCGCCGGCCCCACCCGCGGCGCCCGGCCGGGCATTCTGGCGCTCGAACCGGCGCCTGTTCCGGTGCATGCCTTGGGTTACGGCAACACCATGGGCGCGGATTTCATCCGTTATCTGATCACCGACGAAATCTACACCGCCGACGACGTCCGGCCATTCGTCAGCGAAACGGTGGTGGAGCTGCCCGAAGGGTCCCTGCCCGGCGCCCGGCTGGAATTTCCCGAAGGCCAGAACTGGCGCCAGGATTTCGCCTTGCCGGCCCACGGCAGGGTCTTCGCCAACTTCAGTTTACATAATAAGATCGATCCGCAAGTATTTGATATTTGGATGAAAATCCTAGATCGAACTCCCGATAGTGTGCTCTGGCTGCTGGCCGGACACGAGGTTCTGGAAAACAATCTCCGCCGCGAAGCCGGGGCCCGCAACGTCTCCCCCGATCGCTTGATCTTCGCCCCCCGGGCCGACCACGCCCAGCATCTGGCGCGCCAGGCCCAGGCCGACCTAGTGCTCGATACGCTGCATCACACCGGCGGCGTCACCACGGCCGAAGCACTTTGGACGGGCTTGCCGGTCCTCACTTTTGCCGGTCCGCCCAGTGACCGCGCCGGCGAGGCCCTGGTAACCGCCGCCGGGATGCCCGAACTAGCGTGCCCCCGTGGGGCTTTCGTCGAAACGGCGGTGGCGTTGGGCCACGACGACGACCGCCTGGAGGCTATCAAGGCCAAACTCGTCGCCCAACGCGACACCTGCCCGCTTTTCGACCTGGAGCGCTTCACCCGGCACTTGGAGCGAGCTTATGAGATGATCTGGCAGCATCACGAGTCCAGCGACCCATCACACCGCATCCAGGTCCCCGCCCTGCCCCGCAACGGAACCGCCTCATGACCGACGCCGAAGAATGGCCGCCCTTCGAGCCGCGCCCCGATTCCATCGCCATTGTCGACTGGGAGGAAGGCGGCGCCGGCCAGGTGCATTCCTGGATCCACGAGACCGGGCTGCATGTAGCCTGCTTCGTCAACGCCGCCGACGATCCCCCCGAGGTCGACATCGAGGCCGCCCGCAAAGCCCGTGAGGCCAAGGTTTTCGACTACCCGACCAGAGTTTCTTTCAAGGGCCTGCCGCTGCTCAGCGCCCGCGAGTGGCCGCAAATGCTGCTCGATCACGGCATCAAGCGCGCCCTGGTCATGCCGTCCGACCGCCCCCGCCGCCTCGCCAACATCCGCATGGCGGAGACTGCCGGCATCGAGTTGGTGTCCGCCATCCACCCCAGCGTCACCATCATGCCTGACGCCATCCTGCACGAGAATTTGATCCTGCACGCCCGTGCCTACGTGGGTTACCGGGCCGAGCTCTACACCGGTGTCGTGCTCAACACGGGAGCCCAGATAGACCACCACAACGTGCTCTACGAATGCGTCCGCGTCGATCCCGGCGTCGTCACGGCCGGCAACGTGACCATCGAACGCTTCGCCGTCATCCACACCGGCGCCAAAATCATTAACAAGATGCGCATCGGCGAAAACGCCACGGTCGGCGCTGGCGCTGTGATTATCCGCGACGTACCGCCGAACTGCACCGTGGTGGGCGTGCCGGGGCGGGTGATCCGGGAGCATGAGGCGGTGGAGGTGGATTAGAGGATTTGATCCAATAATTTTGTGTCGGAGTCACTTTCAACAGACGCTACTTAAAGAACCAAGGAGCTATTGTCAAAAGTTGGTGATGCGGATTTCAGGCGGCGCGTTCGATCAGCTTTTCTCCGTCCTTGAATTTGACACCTC